>JAGKSX010000089.1 GCA_018993155.1 Hydrogenophaga sp. | reverse complement strand
ACGCTCGACGTTCCCAAGTCTTTCGTCCGGCTCTTCCCATGTCGATACCGAACTGACGTGGATTGATTTCCTGGCGCAATGTCTCGCCCTGCTCTTTCATCGAGTCAAACCAAAAATTTAGAACGACAACCTTGCCTGGTTCTACGAACGCCCATTCGTAACAGTACTTCGGATTGCTCGCGGCGCGTTCCGGCTTGGGGCCACTCTTGAAGTTTGACCAATCAGACACGTTCACCCCAGCTTCGCGCACAAGGTCAATAACGCGGCGATGTCCTTTTGGATCCACTTCACTCAATATGTTTGACATCTGCTCTTTCAAGTTGCATGAACTCAAGGCTACCCTTCAGTGTGCCCAACCAAGCTCCCGCAGCAAAAAACCCAAATTGTGTAGGCACAACTCTGCGTCCTCTTCAACGGGCAACCGAAGCGCCCTAGAGACCTGCTCATTCGACTTGCCGCGCACATGCAAACGGGCCAACAATTGACCGACCCAAGCCGCACATTGCTTGGACGGGTTCACAGTTTCCATGGCCTTTGCCAGTGCCGCCAAGTCTTTGCCAGCAAAAGCCGAGTCCCCCGTGTCTGCAACCAGCCAGCGAGACAACACGACCGTCATCGCATTACGGCATTGATCGATGATGGAGACAGGTGTTTCACGGAACGCCGAATCCAGCACACGGTCCACCGCTGACCTGACAGCCGCTCGATCCGCTTCAGGAATGGCGGAGAGTGCGAGTTCGGGCAACACACCGAATGCACTCTGCGCCTTGAGTGTCAACATGACATCGTCACCGCGCACCATCTCCGCTTGGATCACCCGCCAAGCCGATGAGCCACGCACCTGCCCGATGAGCAACGTTTGTCCGAGGCCGCCATTCGGCATGTGCAGCACAGCGGTGCAAGGCATGTAGGTGTACAGCCTGCGAGTACGCCCACCGCCCGCCACGGAACGGAGTGCGTTCTCAATAAGTGGATGGCCTGCCGTAAGCACGGACTCTGGTTGGCTTTGGCTCTGAGGCTGAAATAGCCGCCCACGGCGTACTCGAGTCACCGTGTCAAAACTGTCCTCCCGGAACACCCAGGCAAATGGATCAGAAAACAAGCCTTTGGGTGGTGCGCTCCAGTCCTCGGGATTGGTGATCAACTTGGCCTGGGAGAGAAGCGGTGGAGGCAAAACGGCAAACTGCGGCGCACTGGCGCCTTCATATACATGGCCGGTATCGCTCTCAAACCCGATGCGCATAGTTCAGTCCGCTTTCATGAAAGCTTTGGCAAGCGTTGCTTTCCGCAACGAGTGCGCACGCAGGAGGTTAGCTGCAACTTCGGCCTCCACTTCGCGAATAACTGACAGGCAACGATCAAGCTCTTCGACAATCCGCACCTGCTCCCCAATGGGCGGCAAAGGGACTACGAACTTCCGGATGTGAGCGAGCCCCAAATCTGGCTGCGCAGTAGCGCGAACGTCTCGCTTGATCTGAGCCGTCACTACCTCTGAACGCAATGCTGCAATCAAAAATCTGACCGGGAAATTTTCTCTAACGGGCTTGAGGATCGCGACACTGTAAGACGCCTGAAACGGTGAGTCGACCGTCACCGCTCTGACCTCACCAACAGTGCCATATCGAGACAATAGTACGTCACCGCGCTCTGGTTTCACCTTTCGGCAGAGTGCCTCGTAGTCTTCTGACGAAATCCGTTTGGCTCCCGCGAAGTCGATGCCTTCATCGTCCAAGAAGTCCTTCGTACTGACGTACGGGACACCGTCCTGCTGCCCCTTTGGCATCCTGTGATCCACGTCAGCGATCTGAAGATGCAATTGCTCTAACGAAGCCCATGTCCATCCTTCCGGAATGTCCACGCGGCTCACGTTTGTGAGGAACTCGGGTTCTTTGTACTTGCCACGCCCAGCCCACTGAATACGTCGTTGTTCGAGGATTCGTTGCAGTAGTTGGTTGCCAGTTTCGTAGCTGCGGCCTTCGCGGTGGGCGAGGCTGGCTTCGGTTTCTACGAGGCGGCCTTCGACGGCGGCTTTGAGGACGGCGGCTTTGTAGCGTTTGAGGTTGGCCTTGACGCGCTGGAGGTTGGCGACGGCTTCGTCGAGTCGGGAGAACTGCTTTTCGATTTCGGCGACGATGCGGCGCTGTTCGTCCACGTCAGTCAGCACGATGGGAAAGTCAGATAGCTGCCCCTGACTGATGGATGCCATGCCTACCACTTGTTGGGCGTTGTTTGCAAAGTGCTTGCTTCCGCGGGCAAACAACTGGTAATTGATGAACTTTGGAAGCGCCTTGGAAGTGTCGAGCCGAACGCGGATGTTCTTGCTCTCGAAGACGCTGGGTTCCAGCGCGCCGGGAATGACCGCAGCCTTGCCGACAAGCTCGCGGCTGTTCACACGGTTCACTAGCAAGTCACCCTCATGCAAGCCGTAGTCGGCGTACTCTTGGGGCGTCACCTTCATGCGCTTGATGTCGCGCCATACGATGGAGCCGGCTTCAATGTTGTACATGCGCAGGCAAGGAATGCCGTCATCCGCATACTCCGACGCGGGCTTGTACATGCCGTTCTTCATCGACGCGACGACATCGCCCAGCCGAGCTTCCCGCATCACGCCGCCAACTCCCGATTCAACGTCTCAATCACGTGGGGCAGCTCCGCCCCAAACAGCTGGTGCACCTTGCCCAGCCCGCCGTCCTGTTCAAATGGGGCGTAGCTGAAGTCTTCGATGTCGATGCCGAGGTTGGCGGCGATGTGGTCGCGGATCATTTCTAGCCAATGAATTTGTTCGGTTGTGAAGCGGGGAGAGCCCTCACCCCTGCCCTCTCCCAGGGGGAGAGGGGGTGAATTCGGTGAGCGGGGGGGTGACGATTGCTGGGCGAGCCAAGCTTTGAAGTTGGCTTGCACGCGTTCCGGGTAGGGGACGAGTTCGTTGTCTTGCTGCATGGCGAAGCGCACCAGGCTGACGAGGTCGGTGAGCAGGCGGCGCTGGCTGGTGCCTTTGACGCGGGTCTTGTTGAGTGCGGCGTAGGCCTGCCACAAAGCGCTCTCGTCAATCAGATGCGGTGGGCTGTGCAGGGCGTCGGCCAGGGCCTTGATGTCTTCAAACTTCAGCGGCGCGCGCACCGGGCGGTTGTAGAGGATCTGCAGCGCGGTGATTTCGTCTTTGTGCTGGGCGATGAAGGCTTCGAAACTCTGCACCAGCTCCTTGGCGCGGTCGCTGCCTTCGGCAAAGCCGGCGTGCAGCAGCACGTCTTGCGTCACGGTGTCGATGACCAGATCGGCTTTCTGCCTGAGCTTGAGGATGAGCTCGCGCAGCGTGGGGTTGGTGAAGGGTTGGGCGGCCTGGATGCGCTGGGCTTCGACAAGCTCAGCCCGAACGGATGGGGGCAGACCCTCGTCCTCCTCGGCGTTGAGGGCTTGCACGATGCCGTGTGCCAGTTCGCGCAGGCTGTGGCCGCCGCTGGCTTCGATGACGCGGGCCTGGTCTTCTTCGTCCAGGTCCTTGTCGAGCCGGCTCAGGCGGGCGGCCACGCTTGAGAGCACTTCGTCTTCCACATTGCCCAGGGCCACGGCCTGCAGCAGTTTGTCGAGCGGCACGCTCTTCTTCTGGTCCATGGGGCGGCTGTCGGTCTTGTCGCGCTCGCACACGCCCACGCAGTCGACGATGACGAAGTGGTCTTTGCGCAGGTGCTCGCCGGGGTTGACCTGCATGAGGTCGGTGGGGTTGCACACGCGCACGCCGCGGCCCTTCATCTGCTCGAAGAAGCTGCGGCTTTTCACCGAGCGCATGAACATGACGATTTCGACCGGCTTGATGTCGGTGCCGGTGGCGATCATGTCCACGGTGACGGCCACGCGCGGGTAGTAGGCGGTGCGGAAGTCCTTGATGAGCTGCTCGGGGCTGGTGCCGGTGGTGCGGTAGGTGATCTTCTGGGCGAACTCGTTGCCGCGGGCGAACTCTTCGCGCAGGATCTCGACGATCTTTTCGGCGTGGTTGTCGTCCTTCGCAAAGATGAGTGTCTTGGGCAATTCCTGGCGGTGGGGGAACAGGTCCACGTTCCAGTTGTCGCGCAGGGTGCGCACCACGGTGCGGATCTGGTCGGGCGTCTGCACAGCGCGGTCCAGCTCGGAGGGGTCGTATTCAAAGTCTTCGTCGAGCTGCCAGGCGGTCTTGCGGCGGGTGGCTTTGTCTTGGGTTTCCAGCCAGTAACCCTTGTCCACCTTGGCGCCGGCCTCGGTCACTTCGGTCTTGATGCGGTAGACGTCGTAGTTGACGTTCACGCCGTCGGCCACGGCCTGGGCGTGTCCGTATTCCATGACCAGGTTCTGGTTGAAGAAGCCGAAGGTCTGCTTGTTGGGCGTGGCGGTGAGGCCGATGAGGTACGCATCAAAGTACTCCAGCACCTGGCGCCACAGGTTGTAGATGCTGCGGTGGGCTTCGTCGGTGACGACGATGTCGAACATCTCAATGGGGATCGCCGGGTTGTAGCCGATGGGCTCGGGGTCCTTGAACAGGGCCTCGGCGCCTTCGGTGCTCGTCTCGTCAGCCTCTTCGGGCAGGTCTTTGCCCTTGAGCATGCTGAACATGCGCTGGATGGTGCAGATGACCACGCGGGCGCTGGTGTCCAGGTTGTTGCCCTGCAGGTGCTGGACGATGTACTCCTCGCCGAACTTGTAATTGTTGTGCGGGCTGGCGTAGGCGTCGAATTCCTTCTTGGTCTGGCGCGCGAGGTTGCCGCGGTCCACCAGAAACAGCACGCGCCGGGCACCACCGAACTTGATGAGCCGGTAGATGAAGCTGATGGCGGTGAAGGTCTTGCCGCTGCCCGTGGCCATCTGGATCAGGGCCTTGGGCTTGTTGGCGGCCAGGCTCTTCTCCAGGTTCTGGATGGCCTTGATCTGCGCGGGCCACAGCTGGTAGCTGGCGCCGCCACTGCCCCATTCGGTCACGAGCGGGGGCATCTGCTGCAGGCGGGCGAGGAAGGTGCCGGATGAACCGTATCTCGCCGCTGGCTCCTGTACCGTTCGCCCTGAGCTTGTCAAAGGATGGGCTTCGACAGGCTCAGCCCGAACGGGAGTGAGCCAGTGCAGCAAGAGATCAGGCCGGTAGAAAGCGAACAGCGGCCGGGCGCGGGGTGCCGGGTCCAGTCCGTTGGTGAAACGGGTTTCGACACCGGTGGACTCGAACACGAAGGGCAAAGGCCGGCGCCAGGCCGGCAGGGTGGCGGGCAAGCCCTGGGCATACCGGGCGCTTTGCCCTTCCACACCGCTGAGCGTGGCGCCTTCCTTCTTGGCTTCAATCACGCCGCAGGCTTTGCCGTTGACGTAGAGCAGGTAGTCGGCGAAGCCGTGGCCGGGGTTGAGTGGAAACTCGCGAATGGCGACGCCTTTGACTGCGCCATCACCTGCATGGATGTTGGCGTTGGCCACACTGCAGACGTGCCAGCCCGCTGCGATGAGCAATGCGTCGATGGTCTGGCGGGCGCGGGCCTCGGGCGTCATGCGTGTGGTAGTGGCGTTGTTTCCTCTTGTTGCATTCTAGGGGGCGGAAGGCAAGGTCACCGTCACCGCCAGCCCGGGGTGTGCATTGCGCACCGCGAAAGTGCCCCCGTGCGCCTGCGCCACCAGCCTGCACAGGTAGAGGCCCAGGCCCACGCCGCCGGCGTTGCGCGTGCGCGCGGTGTCGGGGCGGAAGAAGGCCTGCGCAAGGTGGGGCAACTGGTCGTCGGGTACGCCGGGGCCATGGTCGCGCACTTCGAGTTCGATGCCCTGCCCCGCTTCCAGCGCGCGGATGTGCAGTTCCACCGCCCGCGGCGCGCCGGTGCTGTGGCGCAGTGCGTTGTCGAGCAGGTTGCGCAGCAGCAGGCGCACGCGGATCTGGTCCAGCGGCAGCGTGGGCAGGCTGTAGGGAGCGTGCAGCTGGATGCTGCGGGCCGCGGGCTGCGTGATGGTGAGTTCGTCGATCACGTCACGGGCCAGCGCAACCGGGTCGGTGGGCTCGCGACTCAGCGCCTGGTGGCGCCCGGCCAGTCTCTCGCTTTCCAGCAGGTCGCTGATGAGGCGGGCCATCTCGCTGAGGTCGCGCAGCAGGGCCTCGCGCTGCGGGGCGACGTCGGCGACCTCGGGCAGCAGCTCGGTGTTGAGCCGCGCACGGGTCAGCGGGCTGCGCAGTTCGTGGCTGATGGCCAGCAGCAGGGAGCGCTGGGCATCGAGCATCTGCTGGATGTCCTGGCCCATGGTGTTGATGGTCGCGGCCAGTTCGCCCAGCTCGTCGGGCCCCCGGGGATGGCGCACGGGAATGGGCTGGTCGAACCGGCCTGCGCCGAAGCGCAAGGCGCCCTGCCGGATGTCGTCGAGCGGTCGCAGCAGGCGGCGCACGTAGAGGAAGGCCAGCAGCGTGAGGATGAGCAAGGCCACCAGCGTGTAGCCCACGATTTTGGGCCGGCGGTCGAACACCGCTTCGTTCAGGCCGAATTCCAGGCGGTGGCCATCGGCCGTGGTGCGCTGCAGCAGCTGTTGCCAGTCCTTGTCGTCGCCCCAGCCGGCGTCGTCGTCCGCGCCCCGGTCCCGGGCCCGCTCGCGCAGCCAGTGCGGGCGCTGCTGGTCGGGGTGCGAACGCCAGTTGACCCGCGGGCCGACGATGTCGATGGTGAGCGGCAGGCGCTGCGTGAGGGCCTGCGCGCGCTCGACGCTGGGGCTGCCCCCGGCGGCCACATCGGCCGCGAGGCGGTCCACGTAGTCCATGAGCACCGGGCGCGCGGCCTCGCGCCAGCCGACCGAAAAGGCCTTCTGCGCCCCGCTGATGAAGGTGAACGACATGGCCATGGCCAGCAGCAGGAACACCATCACCATGCGCAGCTTGAGGGAGCAGCGCAAGGCCAGGAAAGCCCGGCGGTACCAGGGCAGCGCCTGGGTCATGGCGCGATGCGGCGCAGCGCCAGCGAGTAGCCCGCGTTGCGCAGGGTCTTGATGCAGTCCAGCGGTTCGAGCTTCTTGCGCAGGCGGCTCACCACGATGTCGACCGCGCGGGTGTAGAGGTCGGCCTCGTGGCCGCGCAACTGGTTGAGGATGTCGTCGCGGCTGAGCACGCGCCCGGCCTCGCGCGCGAGCAGGTGCAGCAGGTCGAACTCGGTGCTGGTGAGCTCCACCGCCAGGCCCTCGCGCAGCACGCTGCGGCGCGTCGGGTCGATGGTGAGGCCGTCGAACACCAGGGTGCCCGGCTCCACCGCACCAGCGGGCGCGGCCGGCGGGCCGTTGCCACCATGGCGGCGCCGCAGCACGGTCTGGATGTGCGCCACCAGCTCGCGTGGCTCGAAGGGCTTGGGCAGGTAGGCATCGGCGCCGAGTTCGAGGCCGACCACGCGGTCCATCACGTCGCCGCGCGCGGTGAGCATCACGATGGGGATGTCGCTTTCCTTGCGGATGGTGCGGCAAAGTTCGAAGCCGTCCATCTCGGGCAGCATCACATCGAGGATGGCGGCGTCGAAGGCCTCGGCGCGCAGGTGCGCCAGACCCTCGCTGGGCCGCAGCGCGTGCGTCAGCGCCAGCTCGAAGCGCTGGAAATAGGTCGCCAGCGGCGGGCCGAGCTGTTCGTCGTCGTCAATGAGCAGAACGCGGTGCATGCGGCATTGTCACATTGCGCCCGTCAGGCTGCGGTGGCGCACGATGAGGCGGCGAAGCCGTTGCTGCGCGCCGCGGTCCAGCCCGTCGAAGCGGTCGGCCACCGAGAGGATGGCCGGCAGCGCGGGCACGGCGTCGTTCGGCTGGCGGCGCGAGAGCCGCGCCCACAGCCCCAGCGCGTGCTCGCGGTCGAAGCGCGGGCCCCACACCAGGGCCAGCAACTCGTCGTGCGGGTCGTCCACCCCGGCCAGCAGCGCTGGGCCATGGTCGCGCAGGCGCTGGGCGATCGGTTGCAGCACGGGCGACATGGGATTCACCCCGCTCAGCCGCGCGAGAACCAGCCGCGGCGCTTGCCCATGCGCTCGCGCACCTCGGCCTGCTGCGTCGGGCTCAGGCTGTCGTAGAAATCGGCCAGGGCGTTGATCACCTCCGGGCTGCTTACCTGCACCACGCGGGTCTTCTCGTCGAGCAGGTTCAGCGCGCGGGCGCGGTCGAACTTCTCGCCGGCGATCAGCGCCTGCATCTCGCCGCGCGGGTTCGTGGTCTGGCCGATCAGGGCCGTGCGCTGGGCCTGCACCTTGTCGGCCAGCACGTTGAGCTTCTGCTGCTGTTCGGCGTTGAGGTCGAGCTTGCTCGTGATGCGGTTGACCACCTTGCCGCGCACTTCGGCGATCTTCTCGGCGCTCATGGGCGCGCGCTCGTGGTGAGCGCGCGTGCCGCAGGCGGCCAGGCCGCCGATGGCGATGGAGATGCCGGTGAAGGCCATGAGCGAGCGCTTGATCCAGGGTTTCATGACGGTGTCCTTTCAAAGGGACTGTTGAACATGACCGCCATGGTGCCGGCAGCGGTGCGCCCCGGGGTCTCAACGCGGTTTCGGTTTTTTTCGTTTTGTATCGACGCCGGCCGCGCGCACCTGGGCCAGGTAGTCGTTCACATGCGCGCCCAGGCGCTCGGCGACCATGCGCGCGATGCGCGGCAGCGAGCGGCTCGCGCTGATCGCCACGCCCACGGTCTGCGGCTGGGCACTCTTGTCCTTGAGGGGCACGAAGCACAGGCTGCCCGCGAGGATCTCGGGACCGGCATCCAGCTCGGAGGTGAGCGCCACGTGGCTGCCGCTGCGCACCAGGCTCTTGACGAGCTGCAGCGAGTTCGTCACCAGCGGTGGCCGGGCTTCCTCCAGCAGCCAGTTGTGGCGCCGCTCCAGGTAGCGGCGGATCGCCAGCACCCGGCTTTGCGCGGCCATCGGCCAGGCCGCCACGTCCTTGAACGTCACGTGGGCCTGCGCGGCCAGCGGATGGCCCGGCGCCACCACGCAGCCCAGCGGCAGCTCGGCGCTGGCCACGATGTGCAGATCGCGCCCGGGCTTGAGGTTGAAGGCCACCGCAAGATCGACCTCGCCCGCGCGCAGGCGCTGCATGGCGTCGTCGGTGCTGACGATGTCCACCTCCAGCACGATGCCCGGGTGTTCCCGCGCCCCCACCGCCACGAACTCGGGCAGGAAGCCGTTGACGTGGCTGTCCATCGCGGCCAGGCGCAGCTGGCCCTGGCTCACGCCCTGCAGGTGCTTGATGTCGGACAGCGTGCGGTTGAGGTCGGTCTTCCATCTCTGCGAGAGCGCCAGCAGCAGCTCGCCCGCGGCCGTCAACCGCATGCCGCGCGGCTGGCGCTCGAACAGCGGCAGCCCGAGGTCTTCTTCCATCAGCAGGATGTGGCGGTCGATCGCGGAGGCGGAAATGGACACCTCGCGCGCGGCCGCCTGCACCGAACCGAGCTGCGCGACGGCCGCCAGGTAGCGCAGGGCCTTCGGATGCAGAAGCTGGTTCAGCGAACTCATGCGTACTGAAAATTCGAATGCAACATGCCCAATTATGCGATGGACAGCAATGCAATGGCGCCGCAAACTGCGATCGCATGAACACACCGACACCCTCACCCCTGGCCTGGAATGCCCTCGCCCTCCTGGACGAAGCCACGTTCTGCGCGCGCCTGGGGCCGGTGGTCGAGCACTCGCCCTGGGTCGCCCGGGAGGCCTGGGCCGCCCGCCCGTTCGCCGACTGGGCTTCGCTGTGCGACAGCTTGTCGCGGGTGATCCATGGCGCCGACGAGGCCCGCCAGCTGGCCCTGCTGCGCAGCCATCCGGAACTCGCCGGCCAGGAGGCACGGGCCGGCACCATGACAGCGGATTCGCAGAGCGAGCAAGGCCGCCTGGGCCTGCTGGCGCTGGATGCCGCCACCGTTCAGCGCATCGAATCGCTCAACCGGCGCTACCGCGAGCGCTTCGGCTTTCCCTTCATCGTCGCGTTGCGGCTGCACGGCTCGCTGGCCACGGTGCTGCAGGCCGGTGAAGCGCGCCTGGCGAACGACGCCCTCAGCGAGCGCCGAAACGCCCTGCAACAGGTCTGCGAAGTCATGCGCGGACGGCTGGCGCAGACCGTGTCACCCGAGCCCTCCCCTCCGCCCTCCCCGTCCGTCAACACCCTCGCAGGAACCCCGTCATGAACACCCCACGCCGCCTTCTTCTGGCCGTCAGCGCCTTGTCGATGCTGGGCTCGCCGCTGGTCCACGCACAGGCCTGGCCGCAGCAGAAGCCGATCCGGATCATCGTGACCTTCTCGCCCGGCGGCTCGTCGGACATCGTGGCGCGCCTGCTGCAGCCGGGCCTGCAGGAGAAGCTGGGCCAGACCGTGATCGTGGAGAACAAGCCCGGCGCGGGCAGCACCATCGGCGCCAACGAGGTGGCGCGCGCCGCGCCCGACGGCTACACGCTGCTGCTGTCCAACACCGCGCCCATGAGCATCTCCCCCTTCATGATGGACAAGGCGCCCTACGACCCGGTGAAGGGTTTCACGCACATCGCCTACATCGGTTCGGTGCCCAATGTGTTCGTGGTGCATCCTTCGGTGCCCGCCAAGACCATGCCCGAGCTGGTGAAGTGGATCAACGCGCAGGCCAAACCCGTCAACTACGGCTCGGGCGGCGTCGGCTCCATCGGCCACATCGTGGGCGAGATGTTCAAGCAGCAGTACCAGCTGAAGATGGAGCACGTGCCGTACAAGGGTTCCTCTCCCATGCACAACGACCTGCTCGGCGGCTCCCTGCAATTCGCGGTGGACACGCTGACGCAGAACGTGCCCTTCATGAAGGAGGGCAAGCTGGTCGGCATCGCGGTCACGTCGCGCGCCCGCGCGCCCATGTCGCCCACCGTGCCCACCGTGGGTGAAGCCGGTTACCCCAAGCTGGTGGCCGAGAACTTCCTCGGCATCTCCGGGCCCGCCGGCACGCCGGCGGACGTGGTCGACAAGGTCAACAAGGCGGTGACCGAGGTGGTGGCGCGGCCCGACGTGGCCAGGCGACTGAGCGACCTGGGGGTGGAATCGGAGCCCATGAGCGCCGCGCAGTTCACCCGGTTCGTCACCGACCAGGTGAACGAATGGGCGCCTGCGGTCAAAGCGTCCGGCGCACGGTTGAATTGAACGCCATGAACGGCGGACTCTCCATTCATTGCGTGGACGTGGCCAGTGGCCGCGTCGCCGCCGGCCTGCAGGTGACCGTGGTGCGGCTGGGGCCGGACGGCCTGCCGCACGGCCCGGTGCTCGCCGAAGGCCGCGTGGGCGCCAACGGTCTGCTGCAGCACCCGCTGCTGATGAGCGATGCCATCACTGCCGGCGGCTACGAGGTGCGCTTCGCGGTAGGCGACTTCTACCGCGACCAGGGCACCCCCGTGCCCGAACCTGCGTTCCTGGAAACAGTGCCCTACCGCTTCCACATCGCCGACACCTCGCAGCACTACCACCTGCCGTTCAAGTTCACGGCCTGGGGCTTTTCGCTCTTTCGCGGCGGCGCCTGAAACGCCGTCGCTCGGCGCAGGCTCAGTACGCTTCGGTGTCGACTTCGCGGCTGGACTGCTCGTTGTAGCGGTTGCCGCTCACCGTGCGCTGGTTGATGAGTTCGTCCAGCCGGGCCAGCGTGGCCGCGTCCAGCGCCACGTCCACCGCGCCCAGGTTGTCGCGCAGGTGGTCTTCGCGCGAGGTGCCCGGGATGGGCAGCACGTCCGGCCCCTGGTGCAGCAGCCAGGCCAGCGCGAGCTGGGCCGGCGTGCAGCCCACGTCGTTCGCGATCGCGCGGTAGGCGGGCAGCAGCTTGAGGTTGGCCGCGAAGTGCTCGGGCGCGAAGCGCGGCATCGCGCGGCGGATGTCCTTGGCGTCGAAGGCGCCCACGTCCAGGTCGGGGCCGCACAGGAAGCCGCGCGCCACCGGGCTGAAGGCCACGAAGGCGATGCCGAACTCGCGGCAGGTGTCGAGCACCGCGATCTCGGGGTTGCGCGTCCACAGCGAGTACTCGGTCTGCACCGCGGTGATGGGGTGCACCGCCTGCGCCTTGCGGATGGTGGCGGCCGACACCTCGGACAGGCCCAGCGCGCGCACCTTGCCCGCGCGCACCAGGTCGCTCATCGCGCCCACGCTGTCCTCCACCGGCACCTGCTTGTCCCAGCGGTGCAGGTAGTAGAGGTCGATCACGTCGGTCTTGAGGCGGCGCAGGCTGTCTTCGCAGTTCCTGCGGATGGCCTCGGGCCGGCCGTCGATCACGCGTTTCACGCCATCGTCGAACTGCACACCGGCCATGCCGCCCTTGCTGGCCAGCGTGAACTTCTGGCGGTGCTTCGCGAGCACATGGCCCACGTGCGTTTCGCTGGCGCCGAAGCCATAGAGCGCTGCGGTGTCGAAGTGCGTCACGCCTTCATCGAAGGCGGTGAGCAGCACGCGCTCGGCCTGCTCTTTGGACACCGGCGCGCCGTAGGCGTGGCAGATGTTCATGCAGCCCAGGCCGATGGCGCTGACGCTGAAGGGGCCCAGTTGACGTTGGTTCATGGCGGGTTTCTTTCTCAAAAACGGGTTTCAGGGACTGGCCTCGGCGATGGCCGAGGTCAGGTCATCGAGGGGTGCGGCCAGGTCTCGCCGCCACAGCCGCCCATCGGCGGACCAAGGCGCGAAGCCCAGCTTCGCATACAGGTCGGCCACCACGGCGTTTCGCGCGCTGGCCAGGTATTCGCCCACCAGGGCCGACACGCCCTGCTCGCGAGCCCACAGGATCAGCGCGCGCAGGATGAAGGCCTCGGCCCCGCGCGAAAAGACGCGGCAGCTCAGCAGCCAGCTGTCGATGCGCAGCGCCTGCGCTTCGCGCACCGCGAGCAGCGAACCGACCAGGCCGTGATCGCCGAAGCGGTCCTTCAGGTGGAAGGCCAGCACAAGCCGGTCGGGCTGCTGCATCTGCGCCGCGAGCTGCGCCTGGGTGTAGCGCCGCGCGGTGAGATTGAACTGGTTGGTCTTGAGTTCCATCTGCGCCAGCCGGGGCAGGTCCTGCGCGAGCGCGGGCCCGGCGCGGCCCTGCATCGCCAGGCCCGCGAGGTAGCTGCCGATGTCCGCCGACGAGGTCTGGGCCGCGCGCGCCTGGCGCAGCGCGGCGTAGGCGGCACTGCGCCCCTGGTCCACCTCGGTGTAGGCCTGCTGGTCGAACCAGTGCCCGGCCTCCAGGCGCTCGATGAACTGCGCCGGGTCGGTGCCGATGTCCACCACCGCCACCTCGGGCAGCAGCTGCTGCACCAGCGCGCGCTCGGCCGGGTTGTCGTCGACGAACACGGAGGCGTCCAGCCCGAGGTTGAGTTCCTGCGCGATGCGCCGCAGGCCGGTGGCCTTGTCGTCCCAGCTGCAGACGAAGGCGGCGAAATCCTCGCGGCACAGGGCGCTGTCGGCGTGTTCGAAGCCGGTGGCGGCGATCTCGGGGGCGTTCTTGCTGCAGACCGCGAGCACCACGCCGCGCCGCGACAGGCCCGCCAGGTGCTGCTGCCAGGCGGCGAAGGCCTCGCCCTTGCCACCATGGGTCGGTCCCAGGGCGATGCCGCCGAGACCGTCGTCGCCGATGGTGCCGCCCCACAGGGTGTCGTCCAGGTCGAGCACCAGCAGCTTGCGGGTGCGGCCAGTGGTGGCCCGCCAGGCCCCACGGAACCAGGGCAGGTAGTCCGGCAGGAAGCGCGGATCGAAGCCGAGCTTGCCGGCGTGGAAGAAGCGCGGTGCCGACCACGCGGCCAGGCCGACGCCGGCGGCGAGCCGGTCGGCTTCCAGCCAGGTCACGCGGCCCGCTCCGGCGTCGATCAGCGCCTCGTTGAGGGCCTGCACGCGGCGCACGGTCGAGGCCGGCGAGCGGCGGTCGGCCACGCCGCGCCAATGTTCGGACGGCGGCACGAACAGGTGCTGCACGGTGCGGCAGCCGCGCGCCTCCAGCGCGGCCCAGATTGCTTCGAAGCCTTGCACCTGCCGCGCGGTGTCGGCCGCGACCGCGTCGGCATCGGCGTTCAGCGGCAGGGGTTCGAGGGCCTGGCGCCAGTCGGGCACCAGCACCACCACCTCGGGCTCGAAGGCATGCAGGGCGGAGCCGCCGTCCATGCATTCCTGGCGCATCACGCCGTACGGTGCGGCGTGCACCAGCGCCAGCTCACCCTCCTGGGCAATGGCGCAGGCGATGGCCTGCCGCAGCAGGTCGGGCGTGAGGTCGGCGGCCAGCGCGACACGCCGCACGGCACCGCCCGAGGCGGCGGCCTCGGCCGCGAGCGCGGCGATGTCCGTCGCGCAGGCCATCAGCTCGGGCAACGGCGGCCGGGCCACGGCCAGGCGCTCGCGAATGCCGGCCCAGCTAGACATGGCGGGCGATGACCTCGCGCACCGCGCTCACGCTGGTCAGTCGCTCGATGTCGCTGTTGTCGAGCGTGATGTCGTAGGTGATCTCGATCATGCTGGCGAGCATGACGGTCTTGAGGCTGTCCCAGGACTCGACGGTCTCGGCGCCGTCGTCGTCTTGGAGGGCATCGGCAGGGATCTGCAGCACCGAGGCGATCAGGGCGCGGACTTCAGGCATGGGCGGCTCTCGCGAAGGGCAGTGGATGGAAGCGCGCCAGTATAGGGAGGCGGGGGTCTCTCACGAGGGCCTCTCCAGCGCCACCGCCAGCGCTTCGCCGCCCCCCATGCAGAGCGTGGCGATGCCGCGCCGCGCGCCGTGCCGCTCCATCGCGTGCAGCAGCGTGACGAGCATGCGCGCGCCGGTGGCCCCCACCGGGTGCCCGAGCGCGCACGCACCGCCATGGACGTTCACGCGGTCCGCCGGCACACCCAGCGCCTGACATGTCGCCAGCAGGCCGACGGTGAAACCCTCGCCGATCTCCCACAGCTCGACGGTGTCGATCGGCCAACCGGTGCGGGCCAGCAGCTTGCGCACCGCGCCCACCGGCGCGGTGCTGAACTGCCGCGGCGCCTGCGCGTGCGAGGCGTGCCCGCGCACGCGTGCGCGCACCGGCCAGCCTCGTTCCCGCGCTTTCGACTCCCGCGCCATCACCAGGGCCGCCGCCCCGTCCGACAGCGGCGAGGCGGTGGCGGCCGTGGCCGTGCCACCTGGGCCGCTCAAGGGCTTGAGTTCGGCGAACTTCGCGGGCAAGACGTTTTGCACAGGTTCATCGCACGCGACCACACGGCCGTCGGGCAGCGTCACCGGCACGGTCTCGCGCTCGAACGCGCCGCTGGCCTGCGCCGCCCGCGCGCGCTCGAACGAGTTCAGCGCCTGAGCCTCCTGCAGGGCGCGCGTCAGGCCGAGTTCCGCCGCGGTGGCATCGACGAACTGGCTCAGGCCGATCGGCGCCGTGCCGGTGCAGGCGTCCTGCATCACGTCGAACATCAGGTGGTCGAGCAGGCCGGCATGGTGCGCGCCGCGCTCGCGCCCGAGCAGCATCGGCGCGCGGCTCATGTTCTCCATGCCGCCGGCCAGCGCGGTCGACACCGTGCCCGCCAGCAACAGGTCGTGCACCAGCATCACCGCCTGCAGGCTGGAGCCGCAGACCTTGGAGATCGCCGTGCACGGCACCTCGGGCGCCAGCCCCGCGCGCAGCGCGGCCTGGCGCACCGGCACCTGGCCCAGGCCGGCCACCGCCACGTGGCCGAAGAACACCTCGTCGATGTCCGCCGCCGCCCCACCGCCCTGGGTGAGCACGGCCTGCATCGCGCTCACGCCGAGGGCGGTCGCGGGCACGTCCTTGAACACGCCCTGGAAAGCGCCGATCGGCGTGCGCGCCGCGGCCGTGATCACCACCGGGTCAAGGTTCATGCGACTGTCCTCACCAACTGGTGTCGTATTCGATGTAGCGCTGGATGTACTCATAGTAGGTCCATTGCTGCGTGTGCCAGCGGTAGGCGAAGTCCGTGCGCCAGAAGCGCAGTTCCAGGGCTTCGGCGACCAGGGGATGGATGGGGTGTTGATGGACCCCCATGCCGCCATCGTGCGATGCGGCGGCCAGGCAGGCCTCGGCCCGCGCGGCGCTGCCGCCGAGCACCGGCCGCGCGTGCCCGGCCACGCGGCGCGTCAGCTCGGCCATGGCCGGCGCGGACATGTGACCGCTGGTCCAGAACAGGTGCTCGTCGCGGAAACGGTCCAGCACGTAGTCGGCCAGCTGCACGTCGCTGTGGGCGTCGTAGTGGCGCATGCGGTCGATGTCGCGCTGCAGGCGCACCCGCAGGTCGGGCATCTTGCGCTCGGACAGGTCCATGTAGGCGGCCACCGCCATCGGCCCGGTGAGCCCCGCCTGCGCGATCCGCAAGCCCAGCATGTCGCCCAGCGGGTAGCGCTTCCACAGCGTGTAAGCCGGGTCGTGATGCACACGCGGCTCCGGGCATTCGAAGGGCCAGGCGCTGAGCAGGGCGAAGCTGGGGTAGCGGATCACCGGGCAGTGGGCCGGCAGGCGCTCGGTCAGCGCGGTCAGGGCCGGGTTGTCCTGCTGGTCTTCAAACTGGCGCAGCAGCAACGCCACGTCCTTCAGGTCCTCGTCGGGAATGGCCGGCGCGAGCGCATCGCCCGGCAGCGCGTGGTTGAGCGCGACCACGAAACGGTAGTCGCCGTTCAGGTCATCGAGCGACGCGAGCATCTGCGCCAGGTACGGGGCCTGGCAATTGCCGTAGACCAGCACCGTTCGCGCCCGCGCACTCTGGCTCCCGAAGACCATGGCGTGGGGCGAGCGTTGCGCGGCATCAGGGGCGTTGTCGTCGGCGGGCACTATTAATAAGAAAGCAGCAAGTCGAGGCAGATTGTGATGATCAAGCGTGTCAATCGCGCATCAAAGCGGCCAATTCAACCCGTTACAAGACATCACAGTGTGTATTATCAAACGCGCTTTCACCGCCCATCCCCATCCCAGGAGCCTGACCCCATGCGTGTGCCGGAAAACCGACCACTGCGTTCCTCTGCCGTGGCGCTTGCCACGTGGAGCCTTTTCTGCACCGCCGCCTGGGCCCAGGCACCCAGCAACACGCCACTGGAAAGGCAGGTCGACGAGGCCTTCCGTCAGTCGATGCGCGCGCCCGCCGACGCCGCGGCCACCGAGCGCTACGCGCGGTTGCTGGCGCAGTCGGGCAACTACGAAGGCGCGATCGCCGCGCTGGAGCGCCACTTGCTGGACCCGAACGCACCGGCCTCGGTGCGGCTCGATCTGGGCGTGCTGTATTACCGGCTCGGCTCCTACGACATGGCCGCCGGCCTGCTGCGCCGCGCCATCGAAGACCCGCGCCTGGACCCGGGGCAGCGCAGCCAGGCCGAGACCTTGCTCAAGGACATCGGCAAACGCATCCAGGTCTCGCGCCTGGACGGGCAAGTGGTCCTGGGCCTGCGGGCGCAGAGCAACCCGACCGCCCGCAGCGACAGCGCCAACCTGCTCGCGGGCGGCGCGCTGGTGAACAACCCCAACCGGCCCGAAAGCGACACCGACATCCAGGCCACGCTGCGCCTGGACCACCAGTACGACCTGGGCCTGCAGAACGAGGCAGCCCTTGTCAGCTCGCTGACGGCGCAGGTTGTCAAGTTCAGTTCGTCGTCGGGCAGCACGCTGCAAGCCAACCAGACCGACCCGTACAACCTGGGGCTGATCGAGGTCACCTCGGGCGTGCGCTTCAAGCCTTCGCCCACCGGCGCGCCCGCGTTGACGATCCGGCCCTACCTCGTCGCCGCCGGGCTGGTGGCGCAAGGCCACCGCTACCTGAGCAACCACGGTGCAGGCGTGGAGGCGGCCTACAGCCTGAACGACCGCACCCTCATCGACGGCGGGTACGAGTACCGCTACAACGATTACGCGACCCGCATCGACGTGCCTGCCGCGGACGAGCTCAGCGGCCCCAGCAACCTGCTGCGCGTGCGCCTGACGCGCGAACTCGCGCCCGGTCACCTGCTCAGCGGCGAGCTGCGTGCCCGTTCGCAACGCACCCAACTGCGCTATTACGACCACGACAGCCAGGAAGTCCGCGTGACCTACGTGCGCAGCTACGCCAGCCCGCTCAAGAGCGGCGGCCTGTGGAGCACCTCGGTGTGGGGCGGCGTGCAGCGCCGCAGCTACGACGCCGCCGATCCGGCGGTCGATGCGAACACCGCGCGCCGCGACACCGAATGGCGCATCGGCGTCGGCCAGACCGTTCCGCTGTCGGACGCCTGGTCGCTGCTGGTGCAGCTGGAGCACCTGAAGACCAACGCCAACCTGCCCAACAACGAGAGCAAGAACACCTCGCTGTACCTGGCGGCCGGCTACCGCTTCTGATGCCGATGCACGGCCCCGCACACCCCCTTTCGACCGCATTCCCGAGGACCCCGAAATGACCCCGCCGATTTCCAAGGACTGGTGGCTTGCCGCCGCACTGTCGACCGCCACCGTGCCCGCGACCCTGGCCCAGAGCCCCGCGGCCGCGGGTGGCGCCCGCACCGGCGTGGTGACGGCCGTCGCCCCCGGCGGCAAGGTCACCGGCAACAACGAGCTGCTGGTGGTGGGCAGCAGCGTCGTGCCGGGCCAGCGCCTGCGCACCGATGCGGGCGGCCCGATGCATGTGCTGTTCATGGACCAGTCGGCCCTGACCCTGGGCCCGAACGCGGAACTCACCATCGACGAATTCACCTTCGACCCCGGCACCAAACAGGGCCGGATCCGCCTGGGCCTCGTCAAGGGTGTGGTGCGCGTGGTGGGCGGCCAGATCAGCAAGAACACCGCGACCACGATCGCGACGGCACATGGCAAGGTCGAGATCCTGGGCGGCATCACCCTGGTCGACAACAAAGGCACCAGCACGTCGGCCACCTTCCTGTTCGGCCAGTCGATGCGCGTGACCGACAACAGCGGCAACACCCAGACCGTGACCCGGGCCGGCTTTGGCACCGACCTCACCGGCAACACCATCTCCCCCGCCGCGCGCGCCTCCGCCGCTGTGCTCAACATGACGATCAGCCAGCTCGAAGGCCCGAGGACCACCGCCTTCGCCAACGTCGGGGGCGCGAATCCACCGCCGGCGCCCGCAGGCCAGTTGATCAGCACGGGCAACACGCCGGGCGGCGCGAACGACCCGGGCTCGACGCTGGCCAACGACCGCCTGAAAAGCGTGGTCGACAACGTCACCGTCGGCAATCCGTCGAACACGCTGCGGGCCCTGCTGGGCACCGGACAGATACAGAACCAGTCCTGATCGGAGAACGGTCGCGCCCCTTCCACAGACCGGCGGCTCGCCTTGGCGCAGCCGCCGTTTTTGCATTGAATCGCCGCCATGCGCGTCCTGTTCGTTTCCAGCTACCCGCACCTGCCCGACATCGTCGGCGGCCTGCAGACCACCACCCACGACCTGTGTCTGGCGATCCGCGCCCTTGGGGCCGAAGCCGCCGTGCTCTGCGGCCAGGCGGCGGATCCCGCCGCGAACCCGGATGCCCCGTTCATCCGCGATGACAGCCTGGGCTACCCGGTGCTGCGCTCGCTGCGGCCGGCGCAGGCCCTGCCCATCGCGGCCGCCGACTTCGACGCCGACGCCATCGTCGTGCAGAGCGGCACCACCCTGGCGCCCCTGGTGCTGGCCAGCCTGGACACCGGGCGGCCCACCGCCGTGTACCTGCACAACGTCGAGACCAGCCAGCTCGGCGGCCACCTCGTGGCCGACCCCTCGCTGCTCTACCTGGCCAACTCGGACTTCACGGCAGAGCGCTGGCACGCCCTCTACGGCCTCGACTGCGCGGTGATCCCCCCCGTCGTCTCGCCGCAGGACTACCTGGCCGAGCGCACGGGCGACAAGGTGCTGTTCGTCAACCCCACGCCCATCAAGGGTGTGGAGCGGATGTTCGAGCTGGCGATGGCCTGCCCCGAACTGCCCTTCCTCGTGATGGAGAGCTGGCACCTCGACCCGCACTGGCGCGCGCACTGCCAGGCGCGCGCGGCGCAACTGGGCAACATCGAATGGCGCGGCCCGAGCACGGCCATGCACGAGGTGTTCGGCCAGGCGCGCGTGCTGCTGATGCCCTCGGTGTGGGAAGAATCGTTCGGCCGCACCGTGGTCGAGGCCCAGCTCAACGGCCTGCCGGTGCTGGCCAGCCGGCGCGGCGCCCTGCCGCAACTGGTGGGCGGCGGCGGCATGGTGCTGGAACCGCACGCACCGGTGGAGGACTGGGCCGCCGCGCTGCGCCGCCTGTACGACCCTTTCGCCACCGCCGAGCGCGACGCCGCGCGGCGCCTGGGCGCGGCGCATGTCGCCGGCACCCCCACCACCGTGGCCCGGCTGCTGGGCCTGCTGCAGTTGCACGCCGCGCAGACGGCCGGGCGCGAGCCCGTGACTGGCCAGAATGCCGCGCCACCGGCCCAGGCCGGCGCAACCGCCTGGCGCGAGGTCCTGCCGCGCCAGCCGCGCCGCGAAGACTGCCTCTTCTACCACTCGTACACCCTCGCCGGCGGCGAGGAAGTCACCGGTGACTGGGACCTGCGCCCAGCCACCGCCCAGTACCTGGGCGAGGTGGACTTCGCAGGCCGCTCGGTGATCGAGATCGGGCCGGCCAGCGGCTTCCTGTCATTCCACATGGAGGCCGCCGGGGCCGAAGTCACCTGCCTGGAGCCGCCCATGTCGCACCTGTGGGACGTGGTGCCGTTCGAGGGCTTCGACACGCCGACGTGGCGCAAGACCTTCACCCGCAACATCGAAGGCGTGCGCAATTCGTTCTGGTACGTGCACCAGCAGCGCCATTCCCGCGTGCGCATGGTCGAGGGCGACCCCTACGCCCTGCCCGAGGACTGCGGCCCGTTCGACATCGGTCTGCTCGCCGCCGTGCTGCTGCACTGCCGCCGCCCCTTCGACATGCTGCAGAGCGTGGCCCGGCGCACGCGCCGCACCCTGATCGTGACGGACCTGTACGACGCCACGCTCGGCCCCCGCGCGCTGGCCGAACTGCAACCGCACCGCGGCGTGGATCAGGTGGACACCTGGTGGCAGTTCACGCCGCAGTTCATCGTCTCCGCGCTGGGCCTGCTGGGCTTCACCGAAGTGCGGGTCAGCGTGCACCACCAGCGGCAGCCCTCGATGGACCGCATGGTGCCGCTGTTCACCGTGGTCGGCGAACGGCCCGAGGTGTGACCCCTTGAGCATGGACCCCCACGCCGGCGGCACCGGCGACCTGCTCGGCGAGGCCTGGCAGGCCTTCCGTGCCGGTCAGCTTGACACGGCCTTGCACCTGGCGCTGCAGGCCCATGCCGACGCGCCGACGCCGCAGGCCGCCGCCGCACTCGGCCATTTCCTCACGCACGCCGGCCATCTGGTGGCGGCCGAAGACGTGCTGCTCGCCGCGTGCGAGCGCACGCCCGATCACGCCCCCCTGCACGGCTGCCTGGGCCTGCTGCGCCAGCGACAGGGCGAACCCGCGCAGGCCGCCGCGTCCCTGCGCATGGCCTGCCTGCTGGATGAATCGCTGCACGAGACCGCCTTCGCCCTGGCCTGGCTGCTGCACGACCTGGACGAACTGCCCGAGGCCCGCGCCTGGGCCGAGCGCGCGCTGCAGGGCGCGCGCCTGCCGGGCCGGCTGCTGCAGGTGGGTTGGCTGCACCAGAAGGCGGGCGAATTCGAAGACGCGCTGGCCCTGTATGAAGAAGCCGTCGCCGGCTACCCCTGGAACGCGGCCGAGCAGGTGCGCCTGCACCTGCACCGCGCGCAATGCCTGGTGGCGCTGGGACAGGCCGCGCGCGCGGCCGACTGCCTGGCCGACGGCCTCGCGCGCCACCCCGACGACCCCGAACTCCTGACCGCCCTGGTGGACTGGGAGTGCGAGCACGGCCACCTGGACCGCGCCGTCGACGTGGCGCGCCGCCAGGTCGACGCCTTTCCCGATCAGGCCGCCGCCTGGCACCTGCTCGGTGCCCTGCAGCAGCGCGCGGGCGACCTGAAGGCGGCCGACCGCAGCTTCAACGAAGTCCAGCAGCGCGACATGAGCCGCTGGGACGCGCTGCTGCGCCGCGCGCAGATCCAGGTCGCGTGGCAGCACCCGGTGGACGCCGAATGGCTGTTGCTGCAGGTCCTGGCGCGCCAACCGGACTGCCTGCCCGCGCAGGCGCTGATGGCCCGCGTGCAGCTCGATCTCGGGCGCGTCGAGGCCGCGCGGCGCCAGTTGCTGCAAGGCTTGCGCGCCCACCCGCACCACGCCGACGCCTGGCTGGTGCTGGCGCAGGTGCACGCGCGGCGGCAATGCTGGGTGCGGGCTCGGCGCGCGCTCGCGCGGGCCGCGCGCGCCGGCGCTGACGAAGCCGAGGTGCTGCGCCTGCTGGGCTGGATCGCCAAGGACCAGGGCGACCTGGCCACCGCCAGCGGCGCCGTGCGCGAGTTGCTGCGGCACCGGCCCGACGAGCACCTGACCCGGGTGCAGGCGGCGTTCGTGTTCGCCGCCGCCGGCGACCTGGCCCCCGCCGCCCTGCACGCGCAGGCCGCCGTGGCCCAGGACCCGGCCAGCGTGCAGGCCTGGCGCGCGCTGGCCCAGGTGCGCTACCGGCAACAGCGGCTGGACGAAGCCCAGAGCGCCATCGAGACCGCCCTGCAGCTGCAACCCGAGCGCGTCGACAGCCTGCGCCAGCTCGGCTGGATCCTGCTCGACGGGCAACGCTTCGGTGCGGCCCGCCTGGCCTTTCTGCACGCCTGCGAGCGCGCCACCGACCCGGCCTTGCCACTGCGCGAGCTGGCCGAAGCCTGCTTGCGGGGCGGCGCGTTCGCGCAGGGCCTGCAGGCGATCGACCGGCTGCAGACCCTGCACCCCGACGATGCAGAGGCGCGGCTGCTGCGGGCGCGGCTGCTGAGCGAAGACCCCGCATCGACCGCCGACGACCTGGCGCGCGCGGTGGCTTTGTGCCGCGAGCTGATCGTCGAGCGCGAGCGCGGCGCCGAGGCCGTTCGCGCCCTGCTGCGCCTGCACAGCCTGGGCGCCGCCGGTGCGCCTGCCGCGCTGGCCCTGGTGCCGCACGCCGACCGCCGCGCCGCCTACCAGGCAGCGATCGCCGAGGGCACGGCCCGCCATGGCCACGGCGCCCTGCTGCGGCTGGCGCAGGCCGCTGCGCACGACTTTCCGGAAGACCCCTGGCTCGCCAGCGCCGCCCTCTACACCCAGTCGCTCTGCGCCGACGCCACGCGCGACAGCCTGGCCGAGGCCGCGCGGCACGTGTTCCGCGATCTCAAGCTGCGCTCGGGCCTGCACACCTGGCAACGCCCCGACCTGCCGCGCCGACCGGGCGCGCGCCCCCGCATCGCTTACATCGCCGGCCAGCTGCACGAGCGCCTGCTGCGCCGCGTGCTCGCCGGCCACGATCCCCTGGCCGCCGAGGTCTTCCTCTTCGCGCACCGGCCCATGGCCGGCCTGCCCGCCCACATCCACCAGGAACCGCTGGACCCGCCCGAGCTGGCGCGCGCCTGCGCCGCCAACCGCATCGACGTCGTCATCGACGCCGGCGGCCTGCACCCGTTCGAAGGCCAGTTCGAGGTGCTGCAAGCCTTCGCGCGGCGGCTGGCGCCGCTGCAGGTCGGCTGGCTGGGCTGCTGGGGCCCGGCCGGCGGCCTGTTCGACGCCCTGCTCTGCGACACCGCGACCGTGCCCGCCGCCCACGAGGCGGCGCACGAAGAGGCGCTGTGGCGGCTGGACGGCGGCCAATGGTGCTGGGACCCGCCCACGCACGCCCCGCCGCCGCTGCCGCCACCCGTGCAGCGCACCGGCGCCGTGACCTTCGGCGTGGTCGCGCGCGGCCTGCGGCTCAACGGCGCCAGCCTGCAGGCCTGGGCGCGTTGCCTGGTGGCCCGGCCCGGCTCGCGCCTGCGCTTCGTCGGCCAGGTCGCCGCCGACTGGCCGCAGCGCGCGCGCGTCCTCGCCACCCTGCACGCCCACGGCGTGGCCGCCGAGCGCGTGAGCTTCGACCCGCCGCGCTCCTACGAAGACCTGCTGCTGTGGCTCCAGCAGATCGACGTGGTGCTCGACAGCTTCCCCGGCAACGGCGGCCTCAGCCTGCTCGACCCGCTCTGGATGGGCGTGCCCGTGGTCACGCTCAGCGGCGACCGCGCCGGTGCGCGCCAGGGCCATGCCATCCTGGACGCCCTGGGCCTGCAGGCCTGGGTGGCCGACACGCCCGAGCGCTTCGTCGACATCACCGCGGCCCTGGCCGGGGACACGGCGGCCCTGGCGCAACACCGCGCCACGCTGCGCGCGCGCCTGCTCGACGCGCCACTGACCGACGGCCGGCGCGTGGCCCGCCAGATCGAAGCCTTGTGCGCGCAGGCCGTGGCCGACGCCGACCTGGGCCTGTTCGCCGCCGACCCCAAGACCCGCCTGCGCGCCCAGGCTCGCCGCGCGCTGCAGGTCTGGCTCGACAAGCCCGGCAGCCGCATCGCCCTGCCCGAACCCGCCCCGGACAGCGTGCCCGACCTCTCCGTCGTCGTGGTGCTCTACAACCAGGCCGGGCTGACGCGGCGCACGCTGCAGGCCCTGGCCGACCAGCGCGGCCTGTCCTTCGAGACCATCGTCATCGACAACGCCTCCAGCGACGAGACGGCCCAGCTGCTCGCGCGCGTGTCGGGCGCGCGCACCGTCGTCAACGCGGAGAACACCGGCTTCCTGCTGGCCGCCAACCAGGGCGCGGCCCTGGCGCGCGGGCGCCACCTGGTGTTCCTCAACAACGACGCCATCGTGCAGCAGGGCGCCCTGCGGGCCGCGCGCGACCGGCTCGACGCCGACCCCGCCGTCGGTGCGCTGGGCGGGCGCATCGTGCTCAGCGCGGGCGGGCTGCAGGAGGTGGGCAACCTCATCTTCCGCGACGGCAACGCGCACGGCATCGGGCGCGACGAAGACCCCTTCTGCCCCGCCGCCATGACCAGCCGCGCCACCGACTACGTCTCCGGCGTGTTCCTGGCCGTGCCGACGCCGCTGTGGCGCATGCTCGGCGGCTTCGACGAAGCCTTCGTCCCGGCCTACTACGAGGACGCCGACTTCTGCCTGCGCGTGTGGCGCGCCGGCTTTCGCGTGGTGGTCGAGCCCGGCGTGCTGGTCGAACACGTGGAATGGGGCAGCGCCCCCGGCGACGAAGCCAACCGCCGAATGCGGGAGAACCGCGCGCGCTTCCAGGCGCGCTATGCCGACTGGCTGCAGGACCGCCCCTACCCCATGGCCCCCCGGCTCGACGGCGACCGCTGGCGCTCGCCGGAAGACCAGCCGCGCCGCCCGCGCGTGCTCGTCATCGACAACGAGGTGCCCCACATGGTCAAGGGCGGCGGGCTGCCGCGCGCGCGCCTCATGCTGCAGGCCCTGCGCGACTGGCCGGTGAGCTTCTTCCCGCTGTGGCAGACCGACGACGACTGGCGCGAGGTGCACGCCTCGGTGCCCTCCAGCGTCGAAGTGGTGCTGCACCACGGCCTGGCGCGGCTCGAGGACTTCCTCGAGCGCCGGCGCGGCGTGTACGACGTGCTGCTGGTCAGCCGCCCACCCAATCTGCGGGCGCTGCAACCCTTGCGCGCGCGCCGGCCCGAGCTCTTTGCCGGCATGCGCCTGGTCTACGACGCCGAAGCCCTGTTCGCGCTGCGCGAGATCGCCGAGGCCGGCGTGCGCGGCAAGCCGATGTCGCGCGCGGCGGCGCAGGCGCATCTGGCGCGCGAGATCGCCCTGGCGCGCGGCGCCAGCGACGTGCTGGTGGTGTCGCAGCGGGACGCCCAGTGTTTCCAGGCAGCCGGCCACCGCGTCACCCTGCTGAGCCACGGCATGGCCGTGCGCCGCGACGCGCCCGGGCCGGCCGGGCGCAGCGGCCTGTTGTTCGTGGGCGCGCTGCACCCCGACACCCCCAACGAAAACGGGCTGGTGTGGTTCATCGAACAGGTCATGCCGCTGCTGCGCGCTCGCCTGCCGCAGCCCCCGGTGCTCTGCGTCGTGGGCATCAACCGCTCCAGGCGCGTCATGGCGCTGGCCGGCGACGATGTGCAGGTGCTGGGCCCTCGCGACGAACTGGGGCCGCTGTACGACAGCGCGCGGGTCTTCATCGCGCCGGTGCGCTTCGCCGGCGGTGTGCCGGCCAAGGTGATCGAGGCCGCGGCACAAGGGATCCCGGTCGCCGCCTCGGCCCTGCTGGTGCGCCAGCTCGGCTGGCGCGAGGGCATCGACATCCAGGCAGGCCGCGATGCGCGGACCTTCGCCGACGGCATCGCGCGCCTGCTGCGCGACGACGGCCTGTGGACACGGCAGCAGCAGGCCGCGTGGCAGCAGTGCGCCGAACGCTACGCGCCCCAGCGCTTCGGGCAGGTGCTGCGGCAGGTGCTGGAAAACACCGCATGAACGCCCCCGTGCATCCCCTGGAAACCGCGGCCCTGCGCCGCTGGCGGCGCCTGAGCGCCCGGGGCGCGACCGCGGCCGCCGAAGCGGTGCTGTGGGACGCCCTCGCGCAGGAGCCCAACCTGCCCGGCGTGCACGTGGCCCTGGCCCGCCTGCGCTGGCCCGGGCCGGACTACCGCCACTGGCTCGCCTGGTTCCACCAACAGCTGAAGCCGCGGATCTACCTCGAGCTGGGTGTGGAACATGGCCACACGCTGGCCCTGGCGGGGCCGGACACGCGGGTGATCGGCGTCGACCCCTCGCCCAAGGGCGACCCCTTGAGCCGCTGCGCGGGGCCGGCGCAACTGCACCGATGCACCAGCGCCGAGTTCTTCGCCGACGTCCCGGTGGACAGCGGTCTCACCGACACCGGTTTCGACCTCGCCTTCATCGACGGCGATCACCGCTTCGACACCGTGCTCGACGACGTCATCGGCGCCGAGCGCCTGGCCGCACCGGGTGCGGTGCTGCTGCTTCACGACACGGTGCCGCTGACCGCCGAGACCGCCGGCCGCGAGCACCGCACCGGTTTCCATACCGGCGACGGCTGGAAGATCGTGCCCTGCCTGCGCGCGCTGCGGCCTGACTTGCGCATCGTCACCCTGCCCACCGCGCCCTCGGGGCTCACCGTGGTGACCGGGCTCGACCCGTCGAACACGCGCCTGAGCGAACGGCGCGCCGCGATCCGCGAGAGCTACGCCCGCTTGCCGCCCGACGCCGCCCTGCAGACACCCGCGCGGATGCTGGCCCTGGTTGTCAACGACCCGGAGGTGATGCGGCGCTGGCTGCGGCAGGCCGCGGGCGCGCGATGACGCAAGCGAAGTCGTGCCCGATCTGCCCCGCGCGGATCAGCTCGTCCTCGGCCTCCATCAAGGCGTTCAGATAAGGCGCCTCGGCCGCCGGCGCGAAGTTCTGCGCGATGCTCCCCAGCACCAGGTGCAGCATCGAGCCACCGTAGGGGCGCACGGCCTGCACCTCGAAATGGCCCGGCAGCAGCGGCAGCAGCTCGGACGAGCGCACCGCTTCGCTGGCGTCCACCGCGATCACCTCCTGCACGCTCGGGCGGCGCGCGTTGCCCTTGAGCCGGCCGTCGGTCGTCATGCGCAGGCGCGGCGGCAACAGGTCCAGCAAGGTGTTGAGGTGGCGCTCTTGCGCCGGCGGCCACTGGAAGCGGTCCGGGCCCACGTACTCATCGAGAAAGAACCAGCCGCCGGGCACCAACAGCGCGGCCACGTCCGCGTACAGGCGCTCGAGGTCGCTGCCGTGGTGCACGCCGGCCACGCCCAGCACGGCGTCGAAGGACCCGGGCAGGAAAGGCGCCTGCCCCAGGGGCAGGCGGTTCATGTCGGCGTGGTGGTATTCGATGGCCAGCCCTTCGGCCTGGGCCTGCGCGCTCGCGCGCGCCAGCACCTGGGACGAGAAGTCGATCGCCACCGCCGAAGCGGCCCATCCCAGGGACAGCGCCTGGCGCTCCACATGCCCCGCGCCGCAGGCCAGCACCAGGATCCGCCGCAGCGGCAGAGGCTGCTCGGCGGCCACCTGGCGGAAGAACCACTCGATCGGGTGGATGCCCGCGTCGCCCGAGACCATCTCGGCGATGCGCGCCTTCACCGCCGGCAGGTGGGTCCAGTGCAGGCCGTGTTCGGTCCAGGTGGCCGGGTCGCCCCAGACGGCGTCGAGCTGGGCGGCAGCGCCGGGGTCGGCGGGGGTGGAAGGGGGCGCAGGGGACATCGCTGGGGCGTCAAAGGAGGATGCGGACCCGCCTAGTGTGCTCGATAGAATTTGTCCGCCCGACCGCCACCGCACCCGAGACCGCCCCCACCATGTTTCCGCCCGGCCACTACTACTCGCCCTTGCCCGATCTGGACGAGGTTCGGCGCCACGAGGCCCGGTTGTTCGGCGCGCCCCCCGCCACCCTGCCCGGCATCGACCTGCGCGAGCCCGAACAGCTGGCGCTGCTGCACGGCTTCGCGGCGCTCTACCCCGACATCCCCTTCGGCGACGAGCCCCGGCCCGGGCTGCGCTACCACTACCTGAACCCGGCCTACAGCTACTCCGACGCGATCATGCTGCACTGCATGCTGCGCACCCTGCGACCCGCGCGCCTGGTGGAGGTCGGGTCGGGCCACTCGTCGTGCGTCACGCTGGACACCCGGCAGCACTTCCTGGACCCGTCGATGCACACCACCTTCATCGACCCCTACCCGCAGCTGCTGCAATCGCTGCTGCGGCCCGAAGACCTGGCCACCACGACCGTGCTCGCCCAGGCGCTGCAGGACGTGGATCTGGCGGTGTTCACCCAGCTGCGCGAGAACGACGTGCTGTTCATCGACTCCACGCACGTCGCCAAGATCGGCAGCGACGTCAACCGCCTGCTGTTCGAGATCTTCCCGGCGCTGGCCCCGGGCGTGGTGATCCACCTGCACGACGTCTTCTACCCCTTCGAGTACCCGAAGGAGTGGATCTACGAAGGCCGGGTCTGGAACGAGGCTTACATGGTGCGGGCCTTCCTTCAGTACAACAGCGCCTTCGAGGTGCTGCTGATGAACACCTACATGGCGCATTTCCACCGGGACTTCTTCGCCGCGCACATGCCGGACTGCCTGCGCAACACCGGCGGCAGCCTGTGGCTGCGCAAGACCGCCTGAGCCTTCAGCCCAGGCCCTGGGGGTGGCCGGTCAGGCGGCGCAGGCGGGCGCCCTCTTCCGTGTGGTCCTGCGGGCACAGGATGCCCTCCACGCCGTGGCGGCGACCGTTCATGTAGCGCCCCCCCCGATCAAGCATGCGCGCGGGGTGGCGCTCAATGCAGGCCTCGTCCTTCACGAACACCGCCACGAAGTCGCTCCACACGTCGAGCTGCTGGTAGGCGGTGAACGACTCCAGCAGGGCCGGCCGGTGGCCCGAGCGCACGCCCCAGCGCACGAGCGCGCCGCCGGCGTCGGGGTAGAAGCGCCAGCAGTCCACCGGGTAGCGGTGGAAGTCGCCGTTGGACGGCGCGTTGAGATAGAACAGGCCTTCGGGCTTGAGCACCCGCAGCACCTCGTTGAAGCTCAGCCAGAACAGCTCGATGTGCTCGAAGCAGGAGCTGCTGACCACGGCGTCGATGCTCCCGTCGGCGAACGGCAGGTGGTACGGGTCGTCCAGCACCACGTCCACACCGCGCCCGGGCGCGAAGTCCACGCCGATGTAGCGGCAGGCCGCCGGTGCCAGCGAGCGCAGCGAACCGTTCACGTCCTGCGCCCCAATGTCGAGCACGGTGGGTGCGGACTGCGGGCTCAGGTAGGTGTCGAAGAACAGGCGACCGTGGTCGAAGGCGCTGGGGTGCATCTCGGTCCGCCCGGGCAGCGCCGGCTCAGCCGGCCGCGTTGAGCTGCTGTTCCAGCTTGTCCAGCACCTGGTAGCAGGCGAACACCCGGCCCACGCTCGAGTTGGGCTCGCGGCCTTCCTTGATCGCGGCGAAGAACTCGCGGTCCTGCAGCTCGATGCCGTTCATGCTCACAGCCACCTTGGACACATCGATCTGCTCTTCCTTGCCGTTGAACAGGTCGTCGTAGCGCGCGATGTAGGTCGCGGTGTCGCCGATGTAACGGAAGTAGGTGCCCAGGGGGCCGTCGTTGTTGAACGAGAGCGACAGCGTGCAGATCGCGCCGTTGGCGGCCTTGAGCTGGATGCTCATGTCCATGGCGATGCCCAGCGTCGGGTGGATCGGGCCCTGCACGGCGTTGGCCTGCACGATGGT
>JAGKSX010000088.1 GCA_018993155.1 Hydrogenophaga sp. | reverse complement strand
GGTTGGGTTTTTTGAGACCGGGTGCGGCCATTGGGGCTCCTGTCGTTTAAAGGTTTTCATTTCTGCCCCCCGCGGAGTGTGCCAAAAAAATCCCCCCGCCCCCAAAAAAGCCCGAAGCTCGGCTCAGCGACCGGCGCCGTGCCGGTAATCCAACAGCTGGCTGCGCCCGCCGCGGTCGCCGAGGTAGGTCGGCGCCACGCTGTGCACGCTGGCGGGCCGGATGCCCAGCGCCGAAAGGTCGGGCCATTGCCGCGAGGCCACGTTGTCCACCGTCATCGAATCGAGGTTGTCGCGGCTCATCACCGGGTGGCCGGGCATGGCCTCCATCACCATGGCCTGCAGCCGCGCCAGTGGTGCGGGCAGCGGCAGCACGGGGCGCTGTCGGCTGCCATGGCGCCCGGCGATGCGCACGAGTTCGGCCAGGGTGAACACCTCGGGCCCGACGCATTCGAACGTCTGGCCCGCGCTGCTCATGGGCAGGTCGCGGTCGCGCAGGCAGTTCACCACCGCCTGGGCGACGTCTTCCACCCACACGGGCTGAAAGCGCGCGTTCGCGCCGGCCAGCGGTACCACGGGCAGCACGGCCTGCAGGCGCGCGAACAGGTTGAGAAAGCGGTCGCCCTCGCCAAAGACCACGCTGGGCCGCAGGATGGTGAGGTCCAGGCCGGCGCCGCGCAGAATCTCTTCGCCGCGTGCCTTGCTGCGCTGGTAGCGCGACGGGCCGTCCAGGCTCGCCCCCAGCGCACTCACGTGCACCACGCGGCGGATGCCGTCGGCCGCGCAGGCCTCGGCCAGCGAGAGCGGCAGTTCCACGTGCACGCGCTCAAAGTCGTCTTCGCTGCCGTGCAGGATGGCCACGAGGTTGACGAGCGCGTCGTGCCCGTCCAGCAGGCTGAGCAGTTGCCCTGGGTCGTGCACGTCGGCTTCGAGCACCGTCACCCGGGGCAGGTGCTGCACGTGCGCGGCGTTCAGGGCGCGGCGGGTGGGCACGGTGATGCGCCAGCCCTGGCGGTGCAGTTTTTCGCAGACGTGGCGGCCGATGAAGCCGGTGCCACCGAGGACTAGAACGTTCTTCATGGGCGTCAGGGCAGGTCGGGGTTGACGGTGGGGGCGTTCACCGGGCGCGGGCCCACGGTGCCCAGCCGCGCGCGCAGCGACTGTGGCTGGCCGGTGATTTGCGCGGCGTAGTTGGTGGTGTTGGCCAGCACGCGCTTGACGTAGTCGCGCGTTTCCTCGAACGGGATGTTCTCGGTCCAGACCTCGCCGGGCAGCACCGGCCCGTTGCGCCACTGGCGCGAGCGGCCGGGCCCGGCGTTGTACGCGGCGGCGGCCAGGGGCAGCGAGCCCTGGAAGTCGTCGAGCGCGAACTTCAGGTAGGCGGTGCCGATCTGGATGTTGGTGTCGCGCTCGGTGATCTGGGCGGGCTTGAAGTTGGTCAGGCCGATCTTGTTGGCGGTCCAGCGCGCGGTGGCCGGCATCACCTGCATGAGCCCGGAAGCGCCCACGCCCGAGCGGGCGTCGGTGATGAAGCGGCTTTCCTGGCGGATCAGACCGTACACGTAGGCCGGGTCCAGGCCGATCTCGGTGGCGCGGCTGACCACCTGGGCGCGGTGCGGCGTGGGGAAGCGCTGCGCGTGGTCCATCGATTCGGGCGTGCGCAGGCTGGTGTTGATGCAGCGGTCCCACAGCTCGTGCTGGCAGGCCAGGGCCGAGGCGGCCAGCAGCTCGCGCTCGCCCATGCCGCCGGGGGTGTGCAGGCCCACGGTGTAGTTCCACTCGCGCACGCCTTCGCTGCGCAGGCCCAGGCGGATGGCGATGAGCGCGCGGCGCAGGCCGGGGTTGTTCTGCGCGGCGGCGACTTCCTCGGCGGTGAGCGGTGCGGGCGCGGCCGGCACGGTGATGGGCCGGCCGAGTTCTTCCATCGCCAGTTGTTCGTAGAAGTCGCGGGTGGAGGCGATGCTCTCGAACAGCTCGCGCGCCTTGGCCGAGGCGGCCACCGGGTCGGGCAGCTTGAGCGCCTGCACCGCGCGCGCTTCCCAGTACACCCAGGTCGGGTCGCTCTGCTGGGCCTCGCTCATGGCGGCCACGGCATCGTGCACGGCGCTCCAGGAGCCCGCGCGCATGCCCGCGCGCGCTTTCCAGGCCAGGTGCTCGTCGTGCATGTGGCGGTCTTCGCCGTTGGCGAAGTAGCCCAGCGCCTCGGCCTGCAGCTTCTGCGCCGAGCGCTTGCCGATCACGCCCCAGGTCCAGCTGCGCTCTTCCTTGGTGAGCTGGGCCTTCCAGCGCGTGCGGTCCATCTCCAGCGCGGCGGCGGTGGGGTCGTTGGCGGCGAGGCGGATGATGGCCAGCGTCACCAGTTCCTTGGTGCGCGGGCGGATCGCGGTGAGTTTTTCGTCCAGGTACTTCGCGGGGTCGCTGGCGATGCTGTCGACCGTGATGCTCAGGTCCGGGTCCAGCATGGCCACGGCCTGGGTGGCCACGCGCGCGCGGTTGGCGTCCATGGCCAGCCGGGCGCGCTGCCACACCACCTGGGGTTTGAGCTGCCCGGCGTCGAGCAGGAATTTGGCGGCGGTCGCGCAACCGTCTTCGGCCTCGCGCTGCGCGTGCCAGTTGGCCTGCACCACGGGCGCCACGGCCTCGCCGGCCGCGCGGCCTGTCATCACGTCGCGCATGAGTGCGTAGCAGCGCACCTGGCGGTCGTCGTTCATGCGAAAGCGTGGCAGCTCGGCGTCGAAGTTGGCCCAGTCGCGTGCCTTGCCCAACTGCAGCAGCCAGTCGTTGCGCAGGCGGTCTTCCCAGTAGGTGCCCGCCATGCGGTCGAGCGCGGTGCGGATGTCCGCGGGCGTGGCGATGTCCAGCCGCGAGCGGATGCTCCAGTAGTTCGCCAGCGGCTCCAGCGCGTGGCCGCGCACGGTGGGCAGCAGGTTGGCGAGCTGGAAGCTGTTGCCGCGCGAATAGGCCGAGCGCATCTCCAGCAGTGCGGCATCGCCGCCGCCGCTGGTGGCTTGTGCCAGCGCAAGGCCCGGTGTCACGAGCGCCGCCATAATGAGCCGCAGTCCCAGCCCTTGCAGGCGTCGACCGATTCGCCGCGCGCTGCCCTGTTTCTCATCAACCAGATTCATGTGTCGATTATGGACAACAAAGACGGTCAGAGTCCCCACAAACCCCACGCTTCGCCGGGCGACGGATCGGCGGCTGCGCTGAAGGTCGAATGGCGCAAATCGCTGATTGAAAAACGACAGTCCCTGGCCGATCGCGCCTGGCGCAACGACCTGCTGCAGCGGGTCATGCGCGTGTGGCTGATCCACCGGCCCGACACCGTCATCGGCGCGTATTGGCCGATCAAGGGCGAGTTCGATCCGCTGCCGGCGCTGTTTCGCTGGCAGGAGGCCGGCCTGGAGGAGGACGCGCAAGGGCAGCAGCAGCACCGGCGCATCGGCCTGCCGGTGGTGAACAAGGTGGACAAGACGCTGACCTTCTACACCTGGTACCCGGGTTGTCCGATGGAGGAGGACGCCTTCGGTATTCCGAAGCCGAAGGACACCGAGATCGTGCAGCCCTCGCTGATCTTCGTGCCCTGCGTGGGCTACGGGCCCGGCGGGTTCCGGCTGGGCTACGGCGGCGGCTTCTACGACCGCACGCTCGCCAGCCTGAAACCCAAGCCTTTCACGGTGGGCCTGGGGTACGACTTCGGCTGGTTGCCCTACCTCAAGCCCGAGATCCACGATGTGCCGCTGGACGCGATTCTGAGCGACACGGGCGTGATGTGGCCTGAGCGCTGACGAAGGGCGCCGTGCCGGTCGCACGGCGAACTTGGAGAGGGGGTGGATCACTCATGTCTTCCAGCGCCATGCTGGGCATCAAAGACTGTTTGAACATGAATCCCCTGAATACCTCAATGGGTGCAACTGCCGACACCCGCGTTGCCGGGCTCCAGACCTTGCCCCGGCCGCTGGTCCGCCAGATCGCGAGCTACCTCGCCGATGAGGACGTGCGGGTGGCGGGGGCCGTCAACCGCTCATTTCGACAGGTCACCGAGGATCGGCGGCTGGCCCTGGACATCCGGCGCCACTTCTCGGTGTTGCGGCCGCAAAGTGAAGTGATGTCGGCGTTTCAGGAGTTTCTGGCCCGGATCGGAAACCTCGGCGGATACATGCAGGGACATCCTTTGGCCGTCTTGTTGGAGAAGCTGAGCCGCCTCTTCGATCTGAAGGACAGAATGCGTGTGGTTGACCAGAGCCGTGTGCTCATCGAGATGATGCCGGTGCATTTCCAGCGCCCGCCACTGATCGCTCTTCTGGACTGCTTCTCGGAAATATCGCGAGAAGACCGGGACGATCTATTCGATACCGCCCTGACCCTCGCCAAGCAAATGCCGCCCCATGAGCGATGGCTGGTTGTCGTCGAACTGGTCGCGTCATTGGCGGCGCTTTCGGAAGAATCGTTGCCAGACCGGTTCCACACGCTGCTGGCCATGGTGCGCGAGGCGCCAGCCGGGCTGCGCAGCGGGCCTATGACCTGCTTGGCCAGGAGTCTGCGCAGCCTTTCCGATGATCTCCGCATGGAAGCGTTTGATGTGGTGTTGGAGAGCATCAAGGAACTGCCTGGCATCCAGCAGGCGCAGCCGCTGGTTGCGCTGGCCGGGGGGCTGGGCTTGCTGCCCGACGATCTGTCGAAACTTCGGGTGCTCCATGCGCTTCTGGCCGCGGTCGATCCCATGGTCGAAAGGCAGGAAGAGGTCTTGAAGACGTTGATCCTTGGCCTGTATGGCCTGGGCAGCGAGGCGAGGATGGTGGCGCATGAAGCGCTTTCGAATGCCGCCGGCCAGCTTCCCTTCGAGCAAAGGATGCTGGTGCAGACGCTGCTGGAACAGGTGGGTGTCTAGTGGACGAGGGCGCTTGCCCCGGCTGATCAGGGGTGGCCGGCGTTCGCGTGTACTTCGGTGATGCGCTTCTCGCGCCGCACGAGGTACAGCCCGCTGCCCACGATGATGGCAGCGCCCACCCAGGTGTGCGCGCTGGGCAGGGTGTGCCAGATCAGCCAGTCCAGCCCCAGGCCCCAGGCCAGCGCGCTGTACTCGAAGGGGGCCACGGCCGAGGCCTGGCCGTGGCGGAAGGCCTCGGTGATGGCGAGCTGGCCGCAGAAGCCGGTGACGGCCAGGGCCACCAGCAACAGCGCGTCGCTGCGCCGGATCGGCACCCACTCGGCCCAGGAGAGCGCGCCCGCGCCGAGGGCCATGAACACCATCATCCAGAACACCATGCTCTCGCTGCTGTCGGTGCGGGTGGCCAGGCGCCCGACCACGGCCGAGATCGCGTAGCACAGGGCCGCGCCCAGCGTGGCGAGGCCGCCGAGGGTGACGAAGCCGGCCTGCAGGTCGCCGCCGCTGGGGCGCAGCGCGATGAGCACGCCCACGAAGCCGATGGCAATCGCCCACCAGTGCGCCTTGGGCACGCGCTCCTTGAGCACGGGCACAGAGAGTGCGGTGATGAGCAGCGGCGAGATGAAGAACAGCGTGTATGCGGCCGACAGCGGCAGCTCGCGCACGCCCAGGGTGAACAGCGCCAGCATGGTGATGCCCAGCACGCCACGCAGCAGGTGCAGCGGCCAGCGGACCTTGAGCAAGGTGTGCCAGCCACCGCGCCACGCGATGTAAAGCAGCACCAGCGGCAGGGCGGTGAGGCCGCGCAGCGCGGCGATCTGCAGCACCGGGTAGGTGGCGGAGAGGGTCTTGAGCACCGCGTCCATGAACGCGAAGAAGCCCACGGCCACGAGCATGAAGGTGATGCTGCGCAGGTTGCCGGCGGCGAGGTGCTGAGAGGACGACATGAAGACTTCGGATGGGAAAGCGCCGGAGTGTGCCTGAGCGCGCGCAATCGCGCAGGCACCACCGCGCCTCAGTCCATCTGGTCCACTGTGTCGGGGTCGGGCACATCGCCGATGGCTTCGCGCGTCTCGGCGGCCTGCTTGAGCAGCCATTCGCAGAAGGCCTTGACCTCGGGCCGCTGCGCGCTGCGCGGCGCGACCAGCAGCCAGTACACCAGCGGCGAGTCCAGCCGCGTGTGGGGGAGGGGCTCGACCAGGGCGCCGCTGGCCAGGCTCTCGGCCACCAGCGGCAGGCGTGCGAGCGCCACGCCCTGGCCGGTGAGCGCGGCCTGCACGATCTGGTTGGCGTAGTTGAAATACATCCAGCGCTGCGGCGAGAGTTTGGCCGGCGTGGCGCGGCCGCCGCGTTTGCCGGCCGGGGCGGTGGGCTTGTTGCCGAAGGTGTCGAGCCAGCGTTGCCAGGTGAGCCATTCGAGGTGGCGCGTGCGGTGCGCGTCACCGGCCTCGATGAGGGCGCAGCGCGAGAGGTCTTCAATGCTGTGGATGGGCTGGGTCTTGAGCAGCCAGGGGCTGGCCACGGGCGTGAGCTGTTCGCCGAAGAGGCGCTGCGCGTCGGCGGGCATGGCCTGTGGCACGGCGTAGCGCAGGGCGAGGTCCACGTCGGAGGTGGCGAGGTCCACGGCGTTGTCGGTGGCGTCGATGCGGATGTCGATGTCGGGGTGGTCGCGCTGGAAGGCTTCGAGGCGCGGGATCAGCCACATGGAGGCGAATGAGGCCCAGGTGGTGATGGCCACGCCCTTGCGGCCCGCGCTCTGGCGGATCTGCCGCACGGCCGCGTCGATGCGCTCCAGCGCCATGCTGGAGGCGCGCAGCAGTTGCGAGCCCGCGCTGGTGAGTTCGACCGCGCGCGTGTGGCGCAGGAAGAGGGCGGTGCCGACCTCGTCTTCGAGCGCCTGGATCTGCCGGCTGACCGCGCTTTGCGTGAGCGAGAGTTCTTCGGCGGCGGCGCGGAAGTTGAGGTGGCGGGCCACGGCTTCGAAGGCGCGCAGGTGCCCGGCTGCAATGGGGCGGGTGCGGGGGTGGCTGCTGGTGAGCTGCATGGGGGCTCCGGGCATTGATGCGGTTAGCGAATCAATAGCTTACTGCGTATTCATTGGACGCAGAGGGCGTTCGGCCCGAACATTCATTCCCAGGATGAGCCATCGTCCCTACCCCAGGAGCCTCTCATGAACACCGTTTCCATCCCTGTTGCCGTTGTGTCCGATCGCGTTGCCTGCCCTGCCGCCATGCGCGGCTGGCGCCTCGACGCGCGCCGCGCGATGACCCTGCGCCCGCAGGTGTCGAGCCGCCTGCACATCACGCAGGGCCGGGCGTGGGTGACGCTGGGTTTGCCTCACCAGGGTGCGGGCAACGAGTCGGGTGACGTGATGCTGGCCGCGGGCGAAAGCCTGGTGGTGCCGGCCGGTGCCCGGCTGGTGATGGAGCCCTGGCAGCCGGTCAGTGCCGGCCCGGTGCGCTTCGACTGGTTCGCCGAGCCCCAGGCCCAGGCGGTGACCCGACCCGACCGCTTCGGCCGCGAGGTGGTGGCGCCGTCGCGCGAACTCGCGCTGGCCCTGAGCCAGGCCGGCTGGGCCCTGGCTCGGCTGATGCGCGGTCTGTTCGGCTACGGCGGGTACCTGGTGACGGGCCGCAGCCGCGTGCCGGCGACCTGCGAGTCCCACCGCTCCTGAGCGCTGGCACCCCTGCGCCCTCAAAAGGCCGCGCCTATTTGCGCGGCCTTTGTTTTTTGGGTTTGCGCGCCGCCACGGCCGCTTCCAGCGCGAGCCTCGCCCAGGGCAGCATGAGCGCGGGTGACTCCAGCGCCTCGTCCGGCGGCGTGTGGTAGTTCAGTTTCCCGGGCTTGCCCTTGAATTCGTACACGAAGGGCCGGCCGCCGGCGGCCAGCCAGCGCGGCTCGGTTTCGGCGTTGGTCTTGAGGAACAGCGTGTCCCAGGCAATGATGGCGATGTTCATGCCGTCGGTGGAAATGCCCCAGCCGCCGAACATGCGCTTGGGCACGCACGGCCCCACGCCCGAGAGCAGTTCGCAGGCGTGTTGGGCGAAGGGATCGACGGGTTTGACCATGGCCGGATCTTAGGGCGCCATCCGGCAGAATGCGCCGATGGCCCGACCAAAATCCGCATCCCACGAGCTCAGGCGCGACGAAATCCAGAACGTCGCGGCGCGCTGCTTCGCCGCGCAGAGTTTTCCCGCCACCAGCATGAACGAGATCGCCGCCGCCTGCGGCACCAGCAAGGCGCGGCTCTACCACTATTACGAGAGCAAGGAAGCGATCCTGTTCGACCTGCTCGACCGCTACACCCAGCGCCTGCTCGCCCTCATCGGCGAGGCCGAGGCGCGCGCGCAACGCAAGAACCTGAGCGAGCGCGACGCCCTGAGCGAGCTGGTGCGGGCCTTCCTGGCCGAGTACGAAACCTCGGCCACGCGCCACATCGCCCTGGTGTCCGACACCAAGTTCCTCGGCCCCGTGCAGCGCATGCTGATCGTCAACCGACAGCGCGATGTGGTGGCGGCGTTCACCCGTTTCATCATCCGCGCCTATCCCGAGCGCGTGACCCCGGACAACCAGACCGCGTTGACCATGATGCTGTTCGGCATGATCAACTGGACCTTCACCTGGCTGCGCCCGGGCGGCCCCATGAGCTACAGCGCCTTCGCCGAGGAGGTGGTGCAGATGCTGGAACGGGGTTTGTCCGGTGGCCCCACGGGGGCATCATGATTTACGCATGCGTAATTGATTTCGTTTAGGTAAAATCTGTGCTTCCCCACAGGAGACCCCCCATGAGCAAAGCCTTCGCCTCCCAGGCCGACCTGGACGACAAGAAAACCACTTTCGAACAGCTCAGCAAACATTGCTGGGCCTACACCGCCGAAGGCGACCCGAACTCGGGCGTGATCATTGGCGAGAAGTTCATCATGGTGAGCGACGCCACGGCCACGCCGGCCATGGCGCAGGACCTGATCAGGCAGATCCGCACCGTCTCCGACAAACCCATCAAGTACGTGCTGCTGACCCACTACCACGCGGTGCGCGTGCTGGGTGCGAGCGCCTATGTGGCCGAGGGCGCGACCGAAGTGATCGCCAGCCGCGGCACCTACGAACTCATCGTGGAGCGCGGCGCCGAGGACATGCAGAGCGAGATGGAGCGTTTCCCGCGCCTGTTCCGGGGCTCCGAGAGCGTGCCCGGCCTGACCTGGCCGACGCTGGTGGTGGGCGATGGCCAGCCGGGCCGCCAGGGTTCGCTGACGGTGGACCTGGGCGGCGTGAAGGTTGAGATCTGGCACCCGGGCCAGGGCCACACGCGCGGTGACACCATCGCCTGGGTGGAAGAAGAAAAGGTGCTGTTCAGCGGCGACCTGGTGGAATACGAAGCCGGCGTGTACACCGGCGACGCGCAGCTGGAGGAATGGCCCGCCACGCTCGAAGCCCTGCGCGCACTCAAGGCTGAGGCCATCGTGCCCGGCCGTGGTGAAGCCATGAAGGGCCGCGCCGATGTGGACAAGGCGCTGGACTACACCAAGCGCTGGGTGACCACGCTGTTCCAGGCCGGCAAGGAAGCCGCCGCCGCCGGCATGGACCTGAAGGCCGCCATGGCCCACACCCGCAAAAGCATGGACCCGGTGTTCGGCCATGTGTTCATCTACGAACACTGCCTGCCGTTCGACGTGAGCCGCGCCTACGACGAAGCCAAGGGCATCAAGAACCCGCGCATCTGGACGGCCGAGCGCGACAAGGAAATGTGGGCAGCCTTGCAGGGCTGACCGCGAAGCGGGCAGACCTACAAGCGCAAAGCGCCTTGCAGGGCTGATGCACGCCTAGCTGTTGATTCTCAGGAGGTTGTTCATGGCCGGAATGCGGCTCATGGGCGGCTGATGGTTGAGAGCGGAGTGTGGTCGACACCAGTTGTAGGCGTCAATGAATGGCTGCAATGCAGCTTGGCGCTGGGCTGAACTCTCGTAGGGCCTGGCATAGGCCCATTCGCGCAAACTGGTCTGCACGAAGCGCTCGGCCTTGCCGTTGGTCTTGGGCGTGTAAGGCCGTGTTCGGATGTGCCGGATGCCCAGTTCCTGGCAGGCCGCCCCGAAGGTGTTCTTGTAGCCCGCGCCGTTGTCGGTCATGACGCGCTCGATGCGCACGCCCAGGCTGGCGTAGTAGTCCACGGCTTGGCGCAGGAACTGCACGCAGCTCAGGGCCGTCTCGTCGCCCAACACCCGGGCGAAGGAGACCCGGGAGTGATCGTCGATGGCCAGATGCACGGCGTCCCAGCCGATGCCTCGGTTGCGGTGCTGGCGCTGGCCTGTGATGCGGTGGCCCACGCCCTGGATGCGTCCCAGGCGCTTGGTGTCGATGTGCAGTAACTCGCCAGGACTGGCGCGCTCATAGCGGCACACGGGCACGGGCGGTTGCAAGGCGCTCAAGCGGCTCAAGCCCAGGCGGGCCATGTGCCGGGCCACGGTGGACAGGCTGCGGCCGCACTGGCGGGCAATGCGCCACAACGGCAGGCGTTGTCGGCGGTGCAGTTCGAACTGGCTCACCTGTTCGGGGCGGCAGGCTGTGGGGCTGTGATGCGGTCGCGAGCTTCGATCACACAGCCCTGCTGTGCCTTCGGCCCTGAAGCGGGCCAGCCACTTGAACCCGGTGCGGCAGCTCACGCCCATGGCCTGGGCAGCCGCTGTCACGCACCAGCCTTCGTCCAATACCCTGCTGACCAGTAGGGCTCGACCCGCAGCCGTCAAGCGGGCATGCTTATGACTGTTCATCCGTCTCTCCTGACTTGAGTTGCTTGGCCTGGTAACCACAGCTTCCCAAATCCGAGACGGATGAACAACCTATTGAGACATCACA
>JAGKSX010000087.1 GCA_018993155.1 Hydrogenophaga sp. | reverse complement strand
GGGGGGCAGGGCGGGGTGGGATGTCATGGCGTCGTGGGGGTGCGGCGGGCTTGGGAGCGGTGCAGCAAAAACAGGAGCAGCGCGGGCAGGGGCTTTGTTTCGCTGTTTATAATGGTAACAATTCTCATTTGTAGTTCATTATTGTCCATGCCGGGCCGGTTCGGCCGATCCGGGCAGGTTTCGGCGAATTCTGGTCCATGCAAAAAAACCTTCACCCCCTGTTTCTGTCCATCCTGTTCGTGGGGGCGGCGGCGCTGCCCGGCCTGGCCTCGGCTCACAGCCTGCTGCTGACCTGCAAGCCCGCTGCCGAGAACATGGTGCGCTGCGTCGGCGAATTCTCCGATGGCAGCGACGCGGTCGGCATGTCGGTGCAGGTACGGGCCTACGACGAGCGCGTGTTGTTCAAGGGCACGCTGGGCGGCGATTCCTCATTGCAGTTCAAGCGGCCTGCGGGCGAATTCTTCGTGCGGCTGGAGGACGGCGGCGAGCATTCGGCCGAGGTCGACCACACCGACGTCAAGCCATGACCACGCAAGTGGTGCGTCCTGCGGGCGCGGGACACGAAACCTTGTGGGTGGTGCTGGCCGCGGCCTGCGTGCTGCTGGTGGCAGCGATCCTGATCGGTGCGCGCGCGCAGCCGCTGGCGGCGGCGGCTTTGTCGTCGCACCAGATCGACGCCCGAACGCAGCTCAACGCGGCGGAGCAGGGCGTGCACGCCGACCTGCTGGTGGCGGCCGAGGAAATCACCGCGCTGATCGAGACGGACAACGCAGTGCCGAGCATCGAGCAACTGCGTGGCATGGACCTGCCGCCCTTCGCTGCCGGCGCGGGTGCGGCCGCGCGCGGTGGCCACGAATGGCGCACGCAGGCACAAGGCCATGAGCTGGCTTACGTGGGCCGCAGTGCGGCACCGGATGTCGCGGCGTCGGTCCTGTTGCGCTTGCCGACCAGGGGCGAGGGCGAAGCGCCGCCCAAGGCCCACGCGCACGACGAAGAGGCCGAGGTCTGGGTGCACCGCGAGGGCCCCAACGCCTGGCCCGAGCAGCTGGACGATGCCTCGCTCACGCGCCAGGGCTGGCGCCAGGTCGTGGTGCGCTACGACGCTGGCGTGACGCGCAAGGACACCGCGCACTGACCTCGCTGTCTTTCGCGCTTCCGTTTTCTTTTCTTTCGGGATTTCTTTCATGCCAGACCACCCCCTGCCTTCCGCGCGCCGCCGCCACCTGTTGTCGGCGATGGCCTGGGCGCCCGTGGCTTTTGCCGCCACCAGCGTGCCGGCCTGGGCCCAGGCGCGCAAGCTGCGCGTCGGTGTCACGCTGCACCCCTACTACAGCTATGTCGCCAACGTGGTGGGCGATCTGGCCGAGGTGGTGCCCGTCATCCCCGCCGGCTTCAACCCGCACGCCTACGAGCCGCGCACCGAAGACATCAAGCGCATCGGTTCGCTCGACGTGATCGTGCTCAACGGCGTGGGCCACGACGACTTCGCCGGCCGCATGATCGCGGCCAGCGAAAAGCCCGATCTGAAAGTGATCGAGGCCAACGCCCAGGTGCCGCTGCTCGCCGCGGTGGGCACCGGCCGGGGCACCTCGGGCAAGGTGGTGAATCCGCACACCTTTCTGTCGGTGACGGCATCGATTTCGCAGGTCAACACCATCGCCCGCGAACTGGGCAAGCTCGACCCGGCGAACGCCAACGCGTACACCGCGAACGCGCGCGCCTACGCGCAGAGGCTGCGCAAGCTGCGCGCCGACGCGCTGGGCCAGCTGGCACAGGCACCCGCCAGCGGCCTGCGCATCGCCACCATCCACGGCGCCTACGACTACCTGCTGCGCGAGTTCGGCCTGGAAGTCGCGGCGGTGGTGGAGCCCGCGCACGGCATCGAACCCAGCCCTTCGCAGCTCAAGGGCACCATCGACCAGATCCGTTCGCTCGATGTGAAGGTGATCTTTTCGGAAATGGACTTCCCGTCGGCCTACGTCGACACCATCCGCCGCGAAACCGGCGTGCGCCTCTACGCGCTGACGCACATCTCGCACGGCCCGTACACGGCCGACAAGTTCGAAAACGAAATCGCCCGCAACCTCGCCACCGTGGTGCGCGCGATCAAGGAGTCCGCGTGAGCGCGGTGGCGGGCGGCCCCGGCATTGCGTTCGAATCCGTCGACCTCACCCTCGGCCACACCGACATCCTGCGGCAGGTGAACCTGCGCGTGGCGGCGGGCACTGTGCACGCGCTCGTGGGCCCCAACGGCGGCGGCAAGAGTTCGCTCTTCAAGGCCTTGCTCGGCCAGGTGCCGCACCGGGGGCAGATCAGCCTGGGCTGGCCCGGGGAGTTGCCCGGCGTGGTGGGCTACGTGCCGCAGGCGCTGGCTTTTGATGCCGGCCTGCCGATGACGGTGATGGATTTCATGGGCGCGATGTGCCAGCGCCGGCCCGTGTTTCTCGGCCTGTCGCCGCGCTGGCGCGAGCCGGTGGAGCAGGCGCTGCAGCAGGTGGGCATGCTGGAGAAGGCCGGCCGCCGCATGGGTGCGCTCTCTGGCGGCGAGCGCCAGCGCGTGCTGTTGGCGCAGGCGCTGATTCCCTCGCCCGATCTGATCCTGCTCGACGAACCCATGTCGGCACTGGACGAGGCGGGCGAGGCGATCTTCGAGAAGCTGCTCGCGCACTGGCGCGAAACCCGCGTGACCGTGCTGTGGATCGAGCACGACCTCGATGCCGTCACGCGCCTGGCCGACCACGTCTCGGGCCTGAGCCGCCAGGTGCTGTTCGATGGCCCGGCCGCCGAGACGCTGACCCCGCAGCGCGTGCTCGCGCTGTTCTCCAGCCGGCAGCGGCGCGAAGAAGAAAAAGACAAGGCGGTGGCGTGATGAGCGCGTTCGATTCCTTCCGCCAGGGCATCCAGCACCTGGCCGAGCAGGGCACGCTGCCCGCTTCGCTGGCCTATGGTTTCGTGGTCAACGCCGTGCTGGCCGGCCTGTTCATCGGCCCCGTGCTCGGCGGCCTGGGCACGCTGGTCGTGGTCAAGCGGCTGGCCTTCTTTTCCGAGGCCGTGGGCCACGCCGCGCTCACCGGGGTGGCCATCGGCATCCTGCTGGGCGAGCCCTACACCGGGCCCTACGGCAGCCTGTTCGCCTACTGCCTGCTGTTCGGCATGCTGCTGAATTACCTGCGCAACCGCACCGGCCTCTCGCCCGACACCCTCATCGGCGTGTTCCTCGCGGTCTCGCTGGCCATGGGGGCGAGCCTGCTGCTGATGCTGTCGGGCCGCGTCAACATCCACATCCTGGAAAACGTGCTGTTCGGCTCGGTGCTCACCGTGGACGCCGGGGACCTGCTGGTGCTCGCGGTGGTCGGCTCGCTGGTGGTGGCGCTCACGGTGCCGCTGTACAACCGCTTCATGCTCGCCAGCTTCAACCCGCAGCTGGCCAGCGTGCGCGGCGTGCGCGTGAAGCTGCTGGACTACCTGTTCGTGGTGCTGGTGACCATCGTGACGGTGGCGTCGGTCAAAGTGATCGGTGCCATCCTCGTCGGTGCCTTGCTCATCATTCCGGCCGCCGCCGCGCGCCTGCTGAGCCTGTCGCTGCGGGGCTTCTTCTGGCTGAGCGTGGCGATCGCCACCGTCAGCACGCAGATCGGCATCCTGGTGCCGATCGAACTCGAACTGCCGGTGCCTTCGGGCGCGGCCATCATCCTGACCGCCGGCGGCTTGTTTGCGCTCGCGGCGGTCATCCGGGGCTTCACCCCGTCATTGAAAGGACATGCCGGATGACCTCGCGCCTTCTGTCTCCCTCGGCCTGGTGCCTGGCCGGTCTGCTGGCCCTGTCGGCCGGGCCCGCCACCGCGCAGGCGCCTGCCGCACCCACGGCAACTGCCGCCGCACCGGCGCGCCTGCTGGTGGCGCATCCCGTGGTGGCCGCGCTGACCACCACCCTGGCGCGCGACACCGGCATCGTGGTGCTGCGCCCGGTACCCGAGACGCTGCCGCCGAACCGGCAGCTGGCTTTCTTCTCCGGCCGTGGCGCCACCGGGCTCGGCGAGGCCGCGCGCCAGGCCGACGCCGTGATCGCCCTGCGCTCCATCTGGCCCGACGACCCGCTGTTTCCGCTGGCCCGCCGCCAGAACATCCGCCTGATCGAGATCGATGCGGCGCGCCCACTCGATGCCTCTTTGCCCGGCATGGCGCTGCAGGAGCAGGACGCCGCAGCGAACGCGCTGCCCTGGCTGGACCCGGTGAACCTGGGCCGCATGGCCGACGTGATCGCCAGCGATGTCGGCCGGCTGGTGCCCGCCGCCAAGCCGCGCCTGCAGGCCAATGTGGGCGTGCTGCGCCAGCAGCTGCTGGGCATCACGGCGCAGAGCGAAGCCCGCCTGGCCACCGCGAGCAACCTCGCGGTGTTCAGCCTGTCGGACCGGCTCGACTACCTCGTCAACGGCTTCAACCTCGACCTCGCAGGCACCGATGCCCGCGCCGACGAAGCGTGGACGCCAGAGGCGCTCACGCAGTTGACGCAACGGCTGCGCAGCGCGTCGGTGGTCGCCGTGCTGCACCACCGCGACCTGCCGCCAGCGGTGGCGCAGGCCGTGCAACAGGCCGGTGTGCGCAGCATCGTGCTGCTGACCGAGGGCCGCGACCCGGTGGCTGAGTTGCGCGAGAACGCCCAGCGCCTGGGCGCCATCGCCACCCGTTGAAGGCACGGAGGAGAAGGGGCGCGTCCGGCGCGCACGGGGTCGATTCCAGAGATACCGCGGAACTGGCTTCGCCAGGCCGCTGGTGTCGTCCCCTTGAGGGGAAAGCGGCGCAGCCGCTACAGGGGTGGTTCGAATTTGTAGCCGAGGCCGTAGACGGAATGGATGAGCTCCTGCTCCGGCAGGTGCTCCTGGATCTTGCGGCGCAGCTTCTTGATGTGGCTGTCGACCGTGCGGTCCGAGACGATGCGCTCGTCCTGGTACATCGAGTCCATCAGCTGTTCGCGCGAGAAGATGCGCCCGGGCCGCGCGCTCAGCACCTTGAGCAGCTGGTATTCCACGGCGGTCAGCCCCAGGTCGTGCCCGGCGATGGTGGCGCGCCAGGCGGCGTCGTCGAGTTTCAGGCCATGGGGCAGTTCGTCGGCCGTGGCCTCCACCGCGTGCATGCCGCGCCGCAGCACCGCCTTCACGCGCGCGACCACTTCGCGCGGGCTGAAGGGCTTGCAGATGTAGTCGTCGGCCCCGAGTTCGAGCCCGAGCAGGCGGTCGATCTCTTCCACCCGGGCCGTGACCATGATGACGGCCGGTGCCTGTTTCCCGGGCGTGCCGGCGCGCAGCGCCTTGCAGACGTCCAGCCCGCTCTTGCCGGGCAGCATGAGGTCGAGCAGGACGAGGTCCACCGGGTGGTGCTCCAGCCAGTCTTCCACCTCGTCGCCGCGCGCGAGGTGGTGCGTGTCGTAGCCGGACTGCCGGAGGTAGTCGAGCAGCACGCCTGCGATCTTGTTTTCGTCTTCGACGATCAGGATCCTAGCCATGCGCGGCCTCCGTGTTCAGAGGCAGCCAGATGTCCCAGCGCAAACCGCCCAGCGCGCTGGCCGAAGCCTGCATGCGGCCGCCGTGGCCCAGCACGATGGCGTGCGCGATCGCCAGACCCAGGCCCGAGCCGCCGCTGGCGCTGGCGCGCGACTCGTCCACGCGGTAGAGCCGCTCGGTCAGGCGGGGCAGGGCGTCGGGTGGCACGCCCGGCGAGCTGTCTTCCCAGGTCAGCTGGGCCTCGGTGTCGTGGCGGCGCACCTGCACGTTGAGCGTGGCGGGGTCGGCACTGTAGCGCTGCGTGTTCTGCAGCAGGTTGTTGAGCACCTGATCGAGCCGGTCGCCGTCGGCGCGGATCTCCACGCCGTCGGCCAGTTCGGTGCGCACCTGAAGGCGCCGGCCGGGCAGGCCCGCCGCGTCGCTGAGGTGGTGGCCCACGAAGCGGCCGAGGTCGAGCGGGGCGAAGCGGTAGTCCAGCGCGCCCAGGTCCGACAGCGAGAGCAGCCGCAGGTCTTCCACCAGCCGCGTCAGGCGGCTGACCTCCTGCGCCAGCGAGTCGAGGTTGGCCGTGTCGGGCTGGCGGATGCCGTCCTGCAAGGCCTCGATCTCGGCGCGCAAGGTCGCCAGTGGCGTGCGCAGTTCGTGGGCGATGTCGGCGATCCATTGCTGCCGTGCGTGTTGCGCGGCCTGCAGCGAAGTGGCCATGTGGTTGAAGGCATCGGCCAATTGCGCGAGTTCGTCGTGGCCGCGCGCGGGCAGGCGCACGCTGTAGTCGCCCTGGGCCACGGCCGCCGTGCCTTCGCCGAGCACGTGCAGGCGCCGGGAGAGCCAGCGCGCGATCAACGCGGCGTTGAGCAGCACGGCCGCGAGCATGCCCAGCGCGATGGCGGCGAAGGTGCGGGTCTGCTGGGCCAGGAACACGCGTTCGAGCGAGGCCACCATCTGCAGGCGCGGCACATAGCCCAGGTAGCCCACCAGCTGGCCGTCGACCTGGATGGGTTTGAGCACGGCCTGTTCGGTGCGGCCTTCCGGGCCGGCGAGCAGGTTGCGCTCGGGGTCGAGCAGCAGCAGCCGGGGGTCGATGGTGAGGGGCGGTGGCACGCTCGGCGTGCCGGGTGCCGGCTGCGCCGATGGGGGCGGTGGCGGCGGATGCACATGGGGCTGCACGTCGGCCGGCGTCTGCGCCGGGGGGAGGGCAGGCGAGCTTCCCTGCGGCTCGGCGGGGCGGCGCTGCATGCGGCCGGTGCCCAGCACCTCGCGCGAAAGGTCCTGCCAGCGCTGGCGGTCTTCGGTGATCCAGGCCCAGCTGCCGTGCTGGCGGTACCCCTCGGCGAGCCGCACGATCAGGGGCTGCAGCCGGTTTTCGTCGGCCTTGTTCAGGTACTCGACCAGGCCCTTGTCGAAACTCCAGCTGTAGATGAGGTAGGCGGACATGACCAGCACCACGTTGGCGCCTGCGATGGCCAGGAAGAGCTTGACGCGCAGGGTGTCGAAGCGCGAAAGCCAGGCCCGGCGGCTGGACGAAGGGATGGCACGGTCGGTCTGCATGGTGTTGCCGAGACTAAACCCAAATCTTTCAAACTTTGTGCAAGCCAGGGCGTTCTGCTTGCTCATTCTTTCCATATTTCGCGGGCAATATCCCGCATCATCCCGGCACGCCCTGCTGGCGCCCTCCATCCAGAACCTCAACGCATTGCCATGAACGAAGTCCAACGTGAAGGGGGCAAGGCCCCAGCCACCCGCCGCCGCAAGCCCTGGAAGCTGGCGCTGATCGCGCTCGTGGGCCTGGCGGTGCTCGGGGGCGGCGGTTTTGCGTACCACCGCTGGGGGCCCGGCGCCAAGACCGAGAGCGCCTACATCACCGCCACGGTGCAGCGCGGCGACATCGAAGACCAGGTCAGCGCCACCGGTTCGCTGCAGCCACGCGACTATGTGGACGTGGGCGCCCAGGTGTCGGGCCAGTTGCGCAAGATCCACGTGGAGGTGGGCAGCGAGGTCAAGGAAGGCGACCTGCTGGCCGAGATCGACGCCGAGACCTCGATGGCGCGCGTGGACGCCAGCCGCGCCCAGCTGCGCTCGCAGCAGGCGCAGATGGGCGAGCGCGAGCTCACCCTGGCCAAGGCCGAGCGCGACCTGCAGCGCCAGAAGAACCTGATGGCCGAAGAGGCCACCACCGCCGAGACGCTGCAGAACGCGGAAACCGCGGTGAAGACGGCGCGTGCGCAGATCCAGTCGCTCAAGGCCTCGATGGAGCAGCTGCAGGCCAGCATGCGGGTGGAAGAGGCGAACCTGAAGTACACCAAGATCTACGCGCCCATGGCCGGCACGGTGGTGAGCATCACGGCGCGCCAGGGCCAGACGCTGAACACCAACCAGTCGGCCCCCACGCTGATGCGCATCGCCGACCTGTCGGTGATGACGGTGCAGACCCAGGTGTCCGAGGCCGACGTGAGCAAGCTGCGCGGCGGCATGCCGGTGTACTTCACCACCCTGGGTGGCCAGGGCCGCCGCTGGTACGGCGAACTCAAGAAGATCGAACCCACGCCCACGGTGACCAACAACGTGGTGCTCTACAACGCGCTGTTCGAGGTGCCCAACAACAACCGCAGCCTGATGACGCAGATGACGGCGCAGGTGTTCTTCGTGGTGGCCGAGGCCAAGGACGTGCTGGTGGTGCCGATGTCGGCGCTGACGATCCAGCGCGGAGCCCAGGGCAACCGCGGCGGGCAGCCAGGCGGGCCGGGCGGCGGCAACCGCAACCCCGGCGCTGGTTCGCCTGCACCGGGCGCGGCACCGACCGCACCGGCGGCGCCGACGCAGCGTGGCACGAGCACGTCCGCCATCCCGTCGGCGTCCTTCAGGACGGTGGCCGACACCGTGGTCGCGCAGGCGGGCGGCGAGCGTCCTCGCATGGACCGCGAGGCCTTCGAGAAAATGACCGACGAGGAGCGTGCGCGCTTTCGCGAGCAGCGCCGCAAGGAACGCGAAGCCGCAGGCGGTGCCGCACCGGGCGGTGCGGGCGCGGGCGGCGATCGCCCGCGCATGAGCCCTGAAGCGTTCCAGAACATGAGCGAAGAGGAGCGTGCCCGCTTCCGCGAGCAGCGCCGCAAGGAGCGCGAGCAGGCGCAGGCCAACGGTGGCAGTGCAGCCACGGCGGCACCCGGCGGCGCCAATGGTGCCGCTCCCACGCAGAAGCGGGCCGCCTCGGGCACCGAGGCCGGCGGCAAGGACGCTGCCCCCGCCAAGCCCTCGGTGCCGAACGTGAGCGGCATGCCCCGCAACGACGGACCTGCCCGCCCGGCGCGCGGCCCTCGTCAGGCCAAGGTCAAGGTCATGGCCGAGGACGGCACGATCGAGGAGCGCGAAGTCACCATCGGCATCAGCAACCGGGTGCACGCCGAGGTGTTGTCGGGCCTGAAGGAAGGCGACCGCGTGATCGCCGGCGTGCGCGAACCCGAGCGCCGTCCCGCCAACCCGACACAGGGCACGGGCCTTGGCCAGCCGAACATGGGTGGTCCTGGCGGCATGCCGGCTGGCGCCGGCGGTGGGGCACGCCGATGAGCCAGCTGCCGCAGTCGCAGGAGGCCGAGGCGCTGCGCGCCGCGCCGCAGAGCGCGGGCGTGCCGCTGATCGACCTGAGCGGCATCACCAAGACCTACCACAACGGTGACCTGTCGGTCGAGGTGCTGCATGGCATCGACCTGAAGATCTACCCCGGCGAGCTGGTGGCCATCATGGGCGCATCCGGTTCGGGCAAGTCCACCCTGATGAACATCCTGGGCTGCCTGGACAAGCCCACCACCGGCCGCTACCTCTTCATGGGCCGCGATGTCTCCGAACTGGAGCGCGACGAACTCGCCGAGTTGCGCCGCGATGCCTTCGGCTTCGTGTTCCAGAGCTACAACCTCATCGCCACCGGCACGGCGGCGGACAACGTCGAGGTGCCCGCCGTCTACGCCGGCATCCCCCCGGCCGAGCGCCATCAGCGTGCCAGCGAACTGCTCGGCTCGCTGGGCCTGGGCGAGCGCATGCACCACCGGCCGAACCAGCTCTCGGGCGGCCAGCAGCAGCGCGTATCGATCGCCCGTGCCCTGATGAACGGCGGCCGCGTGATCCTGGCCGATGAACCCACCGGCGCGCTGGACAGCAAGAGCGGCGCCGACGTGATGGTCCTGCTCAAGGAGCTGGCGGCGCAGGGGCACACGGTGATCCTCATCACCCACGCCGCCGAGGTCGCGCAGCACGCGCAGCGCGTGATCGAGATCAAGGACGGCCACATCCTGGCCGACCCGGGCCCGCGCCCGCCCGAAGGGCAGGCCGCCGTGGCGGCGCAGAACTGGACGGCGCGCGCCGGCCGCATTTCGCACCTGAGCGATGTGGTCGAGGCCGCCAAGACCGCGCTGCGCGCCCTGCGCGCCAACGTGTTCCGCGCCATCCTCACGCTGCTGGGCATCGTGATCGGGGTGGCCTCGGTGATCGCCATGCTCGCCATTGGCGATGGCGCCAAGCAGGTGGTGATCGACCGCATCAGCGCCATGGGTTCCAACCTGTTGCTGGTGCGCCCGGGCGCGCCCAACCAGCGGGGCTTCTCCAACACGGCGACGCTGGTGCTGGCCGACGTGAACGCGATCGACAAGGAAGTGCCCAACGTGCTGGCGGCCGTGCCCGAGCAGAGCAGCAACGCGACCTTGCGCTATGGCGAGTCCGACTATTCGAGCAGCATCCTCGGCACCTCGTCCAAGTTTCCGCTCGCGCGCCAGTGGAAGGTGCAGCGCGGCACCTTCTTCACCGACGAGGACGAGCAGGAATACGCCACCGTGGCGGTGCTCGGCCAGACCGTGGCCAAGGCCCTGTTCCCGGGGGGTGAGGAGCCGCTGGGCAAGTTCGTGCTGGTGAACAACCTGATCTTCCAGGTGGTGGGTGTGATGAGCACGCGCGGCGCCTCGCCCAACGGGCAGGACCAGGACGACGTGGTGCTGGTGCCCTACGCCACCAGCCAGTTGCGCCTGTCGGGCCAGCGCTTCCTGCGCAACGTGACGGTGGCGGTGTCGGACGTGAGCCGCATCGACGAAACCCAGTCGGCGGTGGAGTCGCTGCTCGCCGAGCGCCATGGCGTGATCGACTTCCAGATCCGCAACATGGCGTCGATCATCGACACCGCGACCGAGACCCAGAACACCATGACCATCCTGCTGGGCTCGATCGCCGCGATCTCGCTGCTGGTCGGTGGCATCGGGGTCATGAACATCATGCTGGTGAGCGTGACCGAGCGCACCCGTGAGATCGGCATCCGCATGGCCACGGGCGCGCGCATGCGCAACATCCTCCAGCAGTTCCTGATCGAGGCGCTGGTGGTCTCCGCACTGGGTGGCCTGATCGGCGTCGTCATCGGCCTGGGTGTGGCCTTCGTGATCGGCGCCACCGGCACGGCGGTGCAGTTCTCCGTCACCCCGGTCGTGCTGGCGTTCGGCTGCGCCTTCGCCACCGGCCTGATCTTTGGCTACCTGCCCGCGCGCAAGGCCGCGCGGCTCGACCCCGTCGTGGCCCTGTCTTCCGAATGAACACCGTGATGAAACCGTCAATGTTCCCCTTGGCCAAACCGCTGGTCCTGGCCGCCGTGCTGGCCTTGCAGGCCTGTGCCAGCACCGAGCCGGCGCGTGGGCCGGTGGTCGAGATGCCCGCCACCTTTGCGCCCACGCTGCCCGCGGCCGAAGCGCCGCAGCTGACCACCGCCTGGTGGCAGTCCTTCGGCTCGCAGCCGCTGGAGCGCCTGATCGAAGAGGCGCAGGCCGGCAGCCCGGACCTGCGCATCGCGATCGAACGCATGCGCCAGGCCGACATCGCCCTGCAGCAGGCGGGCGTCTCGCGCCTGCCGTCGGTCAACGGCAGCCTGGGCAGCACCGCCGGCCGGACCGATGCGCCGGGCACCGCGTCCACCTCCCGCGAGTCGAGCAGTGCCGGGTTGTCCGTCAGCTACGAGGTCGATCTCTGGGGCCGCATCGCGGCCGGCGTGCGCGCGGGCGAGGCCTCGTTCCAGGCCAGCCAGTACGACTGGAAGACCGCGCGCCTGACGCTGCTCACGGCCGTGGCCAACAACTATTTCCTGTGGCTCAACACCGCCGAGCGCCTGCGCATCGCGCGGGAGAACCTGGCCATTGCCGAGCGCGTGCTGGCGATCGTGGAAGCGCGCCAGCGCAACGGCGTGGCCACGGCGCTGGAAGTGTCACAACAGCGCACCACAGTGCTGTCGCAGCGCACGGCCTTGTTGCCCATCGAACTGCAGCAGCGCCAGACCGCCACCGCGCTCGCGCTGTTGCTGGGGCGCGTGCCGCAAGGCTACGCGCCTGAAGCGGGTGAGTTCACGCAGCTGCGTGTGCCCGCGCTGTCGCCGGGCCTGCCGTCCTCGCTGCTCACGCGCCGCCCCGATCTGGCGTCTGCGGAAGCGCAACTGGCCGCGTCCGATGCCAACGTGGAAGTCGCGCGCAAGGCGCTGCTGCCGAGCCTGTCGCTGTCGGCGTCGGGCAGCCTGGGCACCTCGGCCCTGATCAGCCTGGCCGACCCCACGCGCAGCGTGTCGCTGGGCATTTCGCTGGCGCAGTCGATCTTCGATGGCGGGCGCCAGCGCCTGCAGATCCGCAGCACCGAGTCCCAGCGCGTGGTGCTGATCGAGAACTACGGCAAGGCCATCCGCACCGCGCTCAAGGAGGTGGACGACGGCCTGGGCAACGTGGCGCGCAGCGAGCGCCAGGAAGCGCTGCAGCGCGAAGTGGTGGCGCAGGCGCGCCGCTCGCTGCAATTGGCCGAGCTGCGGTACCGCGAGGGCAGTGGCGATCTGCTCTCGGTGCTGGACGCGCAGCGCACCCTGTTCACCGCCCTGGACGCGCTGGCCACGCAAAGCCTGTCGCGCCTGACGGCCGCGCTGGACCTGTACAAGGCCCTGGGCGGCGACTGGGCCGGCCCGCCGCCCCCGCTGTCCTAAAAAGAGGAGCACGAACCCGCCATTTTTATGGGGGTGTGAGTGCCTTTCTAAATGAGAATAGTTATAATTCTCAGATTGATGAGCGAAGGCAGTGTCCGCCTTTGCGACGTCCCGCCTTTCCTTGGCTTCCGATCTGTTTCTGCGTTGCTTCTACTCCCGTGAAGAACCCTCCTGCCGCCCAAGCGGCATCCAACCGTGCCTACTGGCTCAAGACGCTGCACCAATGGCACTGGATCAGTTCGGCGCTGTGCCTGATCGGCATGCTGCTGTTCGCCTTCACGGGCATCACCCTCAACCACGCGGCCGACATCGCGGCCGCTCCCAAGGTGCAGCAGAAGCTGGTGCAGCTGCCCGCCGAGCTGCAGACGGCGCTCGCGCCCAAGGACGACGAGCCGGACAACGCGGTGCTGCCGCCCGAGGTGCACCGCTGGCTGGCCGAGGCGCTGGACGTGCCTTTGCCCGGCACGACCGCCGAGTGGTCGCCCGAAGAAATCTACCTCTCGCTGCCGCGCCCCGGTGGCGATGCCTGGCTGCGCATCGAGCGCGAGTCGGGCAGCGTGGAGTACGAGCGCACCGACCGGGGCTGGATCTCCTACCTGAACGACCTGCACAAGGGCCGACACACCGGCCTGGCCTGGAAGTGGTTTCTCGACATCTTCTCGGTGGCCTGCCTGGTGTTCTGCATCACCGGCCTGTTCATCCTCAAGTTCCACGCGACAAGCCGCCCCACCACCTGGCCCATGGTGGGCGCGGGCCTGGTGATTCCCTTGTTGCTCGTGATCCTGTTCATCCATTGACTGCCGAAGGAGCTGCGTTCCCATGTTGATCCGATACGCCACCGCCATTTCCGCGGCTGGGTTTGCCTTCCCCGCCCTGGCCGCCGACATGGCGCTCAAAGTCGAGATTCCGCGCTTGACCGTGGCGGAGTACCACCGCCCCTACGTGGCGATCTGGATCGAGAAGAACGACCAGTCCTTCGCGGGCAACCTCGCGGTCTGGTACGACATCAAGATGCGCAACAACGAGGGCACCAAGTGGCTCAAGGACATGCGCGCCTGGTGGCGCAAGAGCGGGCGCGAGCTGACCATGCCGGTGGACGGCATCAGCGGCGCCACGCGCGCGCCCGGCGAGCAGTCGGTGCAGTTCGCCGACAGCACCGCGCTGGGCAAGCTGGCCCCGGGTGAATACAGCCTTGTGCTCGAAGCCGCGCGCGAAGTGGGAGGCCGCGAAGTGGTGAAGGTGCCCTTCGTGTGGCCCCCGAAGGCGGCCACCACCACGCAAGCCCGTGGCGAACACGAACTCGGCGCGATCAGCGTCACCGTCAAACCCTGACCCCGACTGGAGACCCTCATGAAAACCACCACCGTTCGCGCCCGAGTTCTCACCCTGGCCGCCGCGGCCATGCTGGCCCTGCCGGCCGCCGTGCATGCGCACCGCTCCTGGCTGCTGCCCTCGGGCACCATCTACTCGGGCCAGCTGCCCTGGGTGTCGGTCGACGCCGCCGTTTCCAACGACATCTTCTACTACGAGCACAACGCCGCCGGCCTGGACAACCTGGTGGTGATCGGTCCCGACGGCCAGCCGGTGCAGGCCGAGAACCAGGCCAAGGGCCGCTACCGCAGCATGTTCGACGTGAAGCTCGACAAGCCCGGCACCTACCGACTCGCGCTGGTGAACGACGCCCTCATCGCCAGCTTCAAGGTGGGCACCGAGAGCAAGCGCCTGCGCGGCACCGCCGAGTCGCTGGCCAAGGAGATTCCCGCCAACGCCGAAGACCTGCGCGTGAGCCAGTCGCAGAACCGCGTGGAGACCTTCGTGACCTCGGGCAAGCCCACCACCGACGCCCTCAAGCCCACGGGCCGCGGCATCGAGCTGGTGCCGGTGACGCACCCGAACGATCTGGTGGAAGGCGACACCGCCACGTTCCGCTTCATCGACAACGGCAAGCCCGCGGCCGGTTACGCGGCCACCGTGATCCTGGCCGGCCTGCGCTACCGCAGCGAGTTGGGTGAAATCCGCACCACCACCGACGACAAGGGTGAAATCAAGGTGAAGTGGCCTGCGGCCGGCATGTACTGGGTGAACATCGCGCCGCCGCGCGCTCCCGGCATGGGTGGTCCTGGCGGTGCGGGTGGGCCCGGTGCTGGTGGTCCGGGTGCGCCTGCTGCCGCAGCCCCCGCTGCCGATGCACCGCGTCCCGCGCCGGCGGGCCCCGCAGGCACGCTGGCCGAGCCGGTCCGCCGCTCGGGCTACAGCCTGACGCTGGAAGTCCTGCCCCGTTGATGCCCCGGCGCATGCCGGCATGCCCCAGACCATGCAGATGGCTGGGGTTGTTTTTTGGTTTCTGACCCTCGCAACATGAACCGTGTGCTGGTGCCCCTGGAGCTGGACGCTTCGATGCCCCTGCTGGGTGCCCAGGCACAGTGCCTGGACGGCCAGACCATGGGCACGACCTGGCAGGTGCGGTGGGTGGCGGCCGGCGCCTCGCCCAGCGAGCCGGTGCGCGCCGCCGTGCAGGACGAGCTGGATCTTGTCGTGGCCCAGATGAGCACCTGGCTGGAGGGCTCCGACCTGGAGCGCTTCAACCGCGCCCCGGCCGGCACGTGGCACACCGTGCCCGAGGCCATGGCCGAGGTGCTGGCGGCGGCGCTGTGGCTGGCCGAGGTGTCCGGCGGTGCCTTCAACCCCGCGGCTGGCGCGCTGGTCAACCTCTGGGGCTTCGGCCCCCGCCCACGCTACACCGACCCCGGCTTCGCCCCTCCCACGGACGGCGCGGTGCAGCACGCCCTGGCGCTCAACGATTGGCGCGCCCTGCAATGGCAGCCGGCCAGCCGCCAGCTTCACCAGCCCGGTGGCGTGCGGCTGGACTTCTCGGCGATTGCCAAGGGTTATGCGGTGGACCGGGTGTCGCGGCGTTTGAGCGGCATGGGCTTGCGCCACAGCCTGGTGGAGGTGGGGGGCGAGCTGCGGGGCCAGGGCTTGCGGCTGGGTGGCCAACCCTGGTGGGTGGACCTCGAATCGCCACCCACCGCGCCTGGACAAGCACCGCTGCCCACCACACGCGTGGCCCTGCACGGGCTGTGTGTCGCCACCTCGGGCGACTACCGGCGTGTGTACACCCACGACGGCGCGCGCTGGCCGCACACCATCGATCCGCGCCACGGCCGGCCGCTGGCGAACGGTCTGGCGTCCGTGAGCGTGTTGCACGCCGAGTGCCTGTGGGCCGATGCCTGGTCCACCGCGCTGACCGTGCTCGGAAGAGAGCAGGGCCTGGCCCTGGCCACCGCGCACGGCATCGCGGCGCTGTTCGTGCAGCGCGAGCCCGATGGCCGATTGACCGAAGCCCTCACACCCGCGATGAAGGAACTCGCCGGATGACCAGCGAAAAATGGCTCTACGCCCTGGCCACCCTGCTGTGCTACGCGTTGCTGTGCGGCACCATCGCCTGGCAGCACTGCAACCGGCAGCGCGCCGCGCGGCGCCGGGTGGACGCGCTGCTGCCGGCCACGCCCGGTGTGCCCGCGTGGTGGGTGGCGTACGCGAGCCAGACCGGCCAGGCCGAAGAGCTGGCCTTGCAGACCGCGCAGGCCTTGCACACGGCGGGCGTGCCGGTGCGCCTGGCGCCGCTGAGCCAGATCAGCCTGGCCGACCTGCAACAGGCCGATCGCCTGCTCTGCATCGCGAGCACCTATGGCGAGGGCGATCCGCCCGACAGCGCCGTGCTGTTCGCCCGGCAGGTGATGGCCAGCGCGGGTGTGACGCTGTCGCACCTGCACGTGGGCCTGCTCGCGCTGGGCGACAAGACCTACGCCCATTTCTGCGGCTTCGGCCGCCAGCTGGACCAATGGCTGATGGACCGCGGCGCGCAGGCCCTGTTCGACCGCATCGACGTGGACAAGAGCGACCCCGACGCGCTGCAGCGCTGGCGCCAGCACCTCGCGCACCTGGCTGGCACCAGCGACTTGCCGGATTGGGAAGCGCCGGCCTTGCAACCTTGGCGGCTGCGCGCGCGCCAGCACCTCAACCCCGGCAGCGCAGGCGAGGAAGTGCATCACCTGGAACTGGTGCCCGAACACGCTGGCGCGGCGCTGCCCGAGTGGCAGGCGGGCGACCTGGTGCAGGTGGAGGTGCCCACCGCACCGGGCGAACCGCGCGACTACTCCATCGCTTCCGTGCCGCAGGACGGCGCGGTGCACCTGCTGGTGCGCCGCACGCGCCGCGCCGACGGCAGCCCGGGCCTGGCCTCGGGCTGGCTGACGAGCGCTGCGGCCGACAGCGCCACGGTGATGCTGCGCGTGCGCGCGCACGGGGGCTTTCGCATTGGTGAGAACGCAGACCGCCGCCTGATCCTGATTGGCAACGGCACGGGCCTGGCCGGATTGCGTGGGCACATTCGCGGCCGTCTGGCGGCGGCCGGGCCGTTGGCCGATGCCACCACGGTGCGCCGACCCGACGGTGTGGCGCCGATGTGGCTGTTGTTTGGTGAACGCAACGCGCGCTGCGATGCGCACTACCGAGACGAGATCGATGCCTGGGCGCGCCAGGGCTGGCTCAGCCGCGTGGACTGGGTGTTCTCGCGCGATCAAGTGGAGCGCCTGTATGTGCAGCATGCCCTGGCCGAGGCTGCCACCTCGGTGCGCGAGTGGGTGGCCGACGGTGCGGCCATCTATGTCTGCGGCAGCCTCGAAGGCATGGCCGGCGAAGTCAACGACGCGCTGCAGACCATCCTGGGCGAAGACGCGCTGCAGCAGCTCGCGGCCGACGGCCGCTACCGCCGCGACGTGTACTGACGGCGCGCTGCGTTCAAGTCTCCGCCCACTGCTGGAGGAGCTTGTGGTAGTGGCCAGTCAAGCCAACCACCTCGGCCGTGTCACCGAGCTGGTTGCGCAGTTTCAGGATGGTCATGTCCAGATCGAACAGCATCGAGCGCCGCCACGCGTCGCGCACCAGGCTTTGCGTCCACAGGAACGAGGCCACGCGCACGCCGCCGGTCACCGGCTCCACACGGTGCAGGCTGGTGGAGGGGTAGACGATTGCGTCGCCCGCATCGAGCTTGATCTCGTGCGTGCCGAAGCTGTCCTCGGCGATCAGCTCGCCGCCTTCGTACTCGTCGGGTGAACTGAGGAACACGGTGGTGGACACGTCGGTGCGCACCTTCTGGCCGCTGAAGCGGTCGGTCTGGATCGTGTTGTCGATGTGGTTGCCATAGTGCCCACCGCCTTCGTAGCGGTTGAACATCGGCGGCAGCATGGTGGCTGGCAGCACGGCCGAGACGAACAGCGGATGGCGTTGCAGCGCCTGCGCGATGCGCTGCGAGAGCGGCGCGAACACGGGGGAAGCGGTGTCGAGCTGGAGGTTGCGCTTGACGTTGGCCGCCTGCGGGCCGGTGGAGCGCAGACCGTCCACCCAGCCCTGGGTGTCGAGCACCTGGCGGATCTCGGCCACTTCGGAGGGGGTGAGGACCTGGGGAATGTGCAGCAGCATGGGCAGGGTTCCTGAAACGGGAAAAGGCCCGCCATGGGGCGGGCCTTTTCGATCGCAGCGTTCTGAGGGGTGGTCGGGATCAGAACTTGAAGTTGGCGGTCAGGGCGGCGGAGCGGGGGGCGCCCAGTGCCAGACGGCCGCCACCGTTGTTCACGGCCATCAGGTATTCGTCGTCGAACAGGTTGTACACGTTCAGGCGCAGGCTGACCTTGTCGGTGAGTTGGTAGGCGACCATGGCGTCCGCAACCCAGTACGAAGGCACGTTGGGCAGGTTGCCCGGTGCGCCCGTGGCGTTGACGAAGCGCTTGGCTTCGGAGCTGTAGCGCGCACCCACGCCCAGCGTGAGTTTGTCCAGCTGGTACGAAGTCCACACCGTGGCGGTCAGGTCAGGCGACCAGCGCACGCCCGTCGTGGCGGTCGTGGCTGTCTGTTGGTTGATCTGCTTCGTGCTGGTCTTGGCCAGGCCGGCGGTGATCTGCCAGAAGTTGGTGATCTGGCCGACGGCGGACAGCTCGATGCCTTGCACCTGCGTCTTGCCTTCCTGCACCGACGCGTTGGTGATCGTGTCGGTCGTGACTTGCTTGTCGTTCGTGGTGCGGAACACAGCGGCGGCCACGTTCAGGCGCTTGTTCATCAGCTCCCACTTGGTGCCGAGCTCGAACGTTTCGGTTTTCTGAGGATCCAGGGCCGCATTGGCCTGGTTGCCGCCCGTGGCACTCAGCTGGAAGTTGTTGCCGCCGGGCGGGTTGGCCGAGGTGGCGTAGGACGCATACACGCTGCCGTTTTCGGCCGGCTTGTAGACGCTGCCAACGCTCCAGCTGATGAGGCTGCGCGAGTCTTCCAACGCGGTGCGCGCACCGGCCGCGGTCACGTTTTCCGTGCTCAGCTTGTAGACATCCGCACGCAGGCCACCGTTGATGGACCAGCGGTCGTTGAGCTTGGCGTTGTCGAACGCGTACGCGCTGATGGTGTTGGTCGAGCCGCCCGTGACACCGCCCGTGCGCCCGCCGAAGTTGGCCATGGTCTGGAACGGGTTCGGGTTGTACAGGTTGGCCGATGGCGTCGTGCCCACAGCGGTGCCATGGTCGAAGGCGTTCTGCTTTTCATGCAGCAACTCCACACCGGCTGCCAGGGAGTGCTGCATGCCGCCCGCGCTGAACTCGGTGTTCACGCTGGTCTGGTTGGCGAGGATGGTGTTTTCCTGATCGACGCGTTGGCGCGAGCGGGCCACCAGCCAGGTGGCCGGGTTGGCAGCGACCACCGCAGGGTTCACGGCCGTCGCGGCGGTATTGGCGGAGGTGATGCCAATGATGCCGGTCAGCGTGCGGTCCATGCGGGTCTTGCCGAAACGCGTGATGTTGCGGATCGTCGTGCCTTGGCCCAGGTCGTGCTCGATCTTGGCCGTGATCATGTCCGCATCGACTTTCTCTTGGTCGTTGGGGCTGCCGTAGTAGTTTTCACGACGCACCTTGGCGGCATTCGGAATCGAGGTAAAGCCCTCGTAGCCGATGGCGGGAATGCCACCGTCCGGCACGTTCTTCTGGCGCAGGTGCTGGCTGAAGAGGTGCAGGCGCGTGGGCGTGCCCAGGCCGGTCACGTAAGACAGACCCACGCCATAGCCTTTGTTCTCCACGAAATCGCGGCCATCGACGCCGCTGTCCTGCGCCATGGCGTTCAGGCGGAAGGCGGAGGTGTCGCTGAGCTGCTTGTTCAAGTCAACGGTGGCGCGCTTGCGGCTGCCGGTGCCGATCGTGCCGGAGGCGCTGTTTTCGTCACCCAGGTGGGCCTGCTTGGAGATCAGGTTGATGAAGCCGGAGCTTGCGCCACGGCCGGTTTCAGCACCGGCGGCGCCCTTGACGATCTCGACCTGTTCCAGGTTGAAGGTGTCGCGCGTGACGGCGCCGAGGTCGCGGATGCCGTCGACGAAGGTGGATTGCTGCAACGAGAAGCCGCGCATCTGGAAAGTGTCGCCGGCCGAGGTGTTGCCGTTCTCACCCATCTGCATGGTGATGCCTGGGGTGTTGCGCAGGGCTTCCATCAGCGTGACGGCACCTTGCTCTTCCAGCACTTCCTTCTTGATGATCTGGATGGTCTTGGGCGTGTCCACCAGCGGCGCCGTCATCTTCTCGTTGGCCGATTTGTCGGCCTTGTACGGCACCTCGGGGGCTTCCTTGACGGTCACCGTGGGCAGGGTGGTGGTCTGCTGCGCCATGCCGGCGGCAGGAACGGAGGCGGCCAGGAGGGCCAGGAGGTGGACGGGTTTGCTGTGCTTGCGGCTGCGGATATGGGCCATGGGTGAGTCCTTGCGGTGCGGTGCGATGGTGTGTTGGCTGGCGGGCTTCCACATCGCACCGGCTCGGTGCAAGGGCACGGCAGGTCGTCGGGGGCTTTGGCTGGCTTCGGCCGGGATTATCACAAATAAAAATCATTCCCATTCACAATTTTTCCATTTTGTTGTGAATTGGCGTCAGGAACGACGAAGGGCGCCAAGACCGGACGGTCTTGGCGCTTGCATGCCCGATGGCAGAAACAGGGGGGTTAGAAGGTGACGTTGGCGGTCAGCCAGAGGCGCCGGCCTTCGAGCATGTTGTTGTAGCGCGCGGCATAGGCGTTGGGCGCGTACTGGGCGTATTCCAGGAAGTCCTTGTCGAACAGGTTGTAGATCGTGGCGCCCAGGGTCACCGACTTGTTCAGGCGGTAGCTGCCGCCCAGGTGGAACTGGGTCGTCGCCTTGTAGTCACCCAGGACTGCACGGGCCGCTCTGCCGGTGGCCGAGGTGTCGTCGCGCCAGCGCGAGCTGCGGTACTCGGCGCTGACCCAGGTCGAGAACTTCTCGTCGATCTTCCAGTCGAGTTTGGCGTTGAGCATGTGCTTCGGGGTGTTGTATAGGGGTTGGCCTGCGCTGGCACCACTCTTTTGCTCGCTGCGGGTGAAGGTGTAGTTGCCGGTGGCGTGGAGGCCTTTGGCCAGCGGCACCCGGGTGGACAGCTCAAAGCCGCGCGTTTGCGCTTCGTCCACGTTCACCGACTGGCCATAGGTGTCCACGGCGGGCCAGTTGCCATAGTTCACGCACCCGGGGCGGTTGGGGGCGCCCGCGAAGCTGCAGTTGAGCAAGCCGCTGCCGGTGGCGATCTTGTCCTTGAACTGGTTGAAGAAGATGGTGCCGCCGATCGTGAAGCCCTTCTTGTCGTCGAACATCGTGCCGAGTTCGTAAGACGTGCTGGTTTCTGGCTTGAGGGAAGGCGTGCCGATGGTGGGGCGCGTGCCTTGACCCGTGAAACCGGTGATGCCATCGGCCAGTTGATCGAGGCGCGGGGTCTTGAAGCCACGGCTCACACCGCCTTTGACGATCCAGTTGTCGGTGGCATCCCAGACCGTGTAGATGCGCGGACTGAACTGCGCGCCGAACTGGCTGTGGTCGTCGTAGCGCGCACCCAGTGTGAGCGCGAGGGCGGGCGTGAGGCGCCACTCGTCCTCGCCAAACAAGGCCCACTGCGTGTGGGTGTACGGTGCGGGCGCCACGCCATCGATCATCTCCGCGTCCCAGTACTGGGCGCCCACCGTCAGCAGGTGCGACTCGCCCACGGCTGTGATCAGCTTGGCGTCGAGGATGGTGTTCTCCGCCGTCAGCGTGCGCGCGCTGCCCGGCGCCTTGCCGGGGGTGCCTGAAGGGATCGTGCGGCCGATGGTTTCGGTTTCGTTTCGGGTCAGGCTGGTTTCCAGCTTGCCGAAGCCGAGGTTGGCGTTGTAGGCCAGCACCGTCTGCTCGCGATTGAACTTCTGCTTCGCCGTGTAGCCTTGCACGCCGAGGGTGCCGAGCTGCGCCGATGAGTTGTCGTACACCTGCCGCGCGGTGTCCAGGTCCAGGTAGATTTCGTGATCCCTGTTCGGCGTCAGCGTCAGGCGAGCGCCGAGGGTGTCGATGTCCGCCTTCACCGGGCTGGGACCACGGGTGCTGATGGTGGTGTTGCCTGCGTCGCCAGTGGGCTCCAGTTCGGACGCCGAGCGCTTGAAAGAGCTGGCGCGGAGCGTCAACCCCAGCGTGTCTTGCTTGATGGGGCCGCTCAGATAGACGTTGGTGCCCAGGCTGTCGCCGCGATCGCGGTTTTCCTGCACGGTGCCGTTCAGGTTGACCGCACCGGCCCAGGTCTTGCCGACCTTGCGCGTGATGATGTTGATCACGCCGCCCATGGCATCGGAACCATAGAGCGTGGCCATCGGGCCGCGAATGACTTCGATCCGCTCGATGGCGCTGATGGGCGGCAGGAAACTGGTGGAGGTCTCGCCGAAGCCGTTGGGGGTCACGTTGCCGGCGGCGTTCTGGCGGCGGCCATCCACCAGCACCAGGGTGTAGTCCGAAGGCATGCCGCGGATGCTGATGTTCATGCCGCCGGTCTTGCCAACGTCGTTGCCGACGTCCACGCCTTCCACATCGGCGAGCGCTTCAGCCAGGCTGCTGGCGCGTTTGGTTTCCAGGGCTTCGCGGGACACCACCGTGATGCTGGCGGGCGCCTTCTTGATGTCTTGCTCGAAACCGGAGGCCGATACCACGACTTCGGACAGCGAGCCCTCGGCTTGCTGGGCGTGGGCCGCGCCCAGGCTCAGCGCGTACAGGCTGCAGGCCACGGCGGTGGCTTGCAAGGGGAAGCGGTAGCCCGACGAAACGCCGCGCTGGCCAGCCGACGGGGTGGATGCTCTCGACATCAGAAATCCTTACGTATGCATGCGTTGATGGAATTGGCTGGCATGCATCCACTCGGCATCGCGCGCATCACACAAGGGACGGGGGCAGGGGAGGGGCTGGCTGGCTACTTTTCTTATTATTACAAATGAAAACCATTCTTGTTAAGTTTCTGATAATTTTTTTGTGATAGCTCGCTCGATGCCTGCCAGAAAGCGTCCGGCGGGAACGTGGTTTGCCCTCTGAAATCTCGCCAAAACGATGCCGTCGCCGGAATGTGGTAAACACGAATGGCCCTCATCGGGCGAGTTGCTGCACAGCAACAAGAAAGCTATCGGGTGGATAAACACTATCAATCCCAAGGGTTGGTAGTTATTTGCTATCATTCAACCCATGGCGATATGGAAAACCCTTTCTGATCGCCGCCTCTTTCTCAACCCCAACCCAAGGAAAACCATGTCC
>JAGKSX010000086.1 GCA_018993155.1 Hydrogenophaga sp. | reverse complement strand
TCGACCCTTACGCTGAAAAACTCTCCACGTGGCTGTCGATCGAGGCAACAAAGTCGCGCAAACAGCGGCGCACTTTGCTGCAGCTCCACACACTAAGTCTGAAAAGGAGAAAACGAAGCACTTATCCACACCGTGAGCTGCTTTGCTCACAAAGCGGGTGGGTCAGTATTCGATGGAAATCTCGGGTCAGAGATCAATGGAATTCAACACCTGGGCGCCACTGGCACTGTGACGGGCTCCAAGTACCTTGTGCAACACGGCAAGGCCCGTCTGCTGATCGACTGCGGGCTGTTTCAAGGCTACAAGCAACTGCGCCTGCGCAACTGGGCCCCATTGCCCGTTCGACCCTCGCAGATCGACGCGGTCGTTCTGACCCACGCGCATATCGACCACAGCGGATACCTTCCCTTGCTGGTCAAACAAGGTTTTCGCGGCATCGTGTACTGCACAGCCGCCACGCGGGACCTCTGCCGCATCATGCTGCCCGACAGCGGCGGCCTTCAGGAAGAAGAAGCCGAGTTCCTCAATCGCCATCGCCTGAGCAAGCATTCGCCGGCACTGCCTCTTTACACGCGCAAGGACGCCGTCCGATGTCTCGAACGCATCCAGCCGGTTCCCTGGGGATCGCATTGGGAACCGATACCCGGCGTGAAAGCGGCCTTGTATCGCGCGGGCCACATTCTGGGTGCTGCCTCGGTGCGATTGGACAACGGCGTGTCTTCCCTGCTCTTCTCTGGCGACCTGGGTCGACCTGCGGACATTCTCATGCGGGCGCCCGATCCCGTGGTCCAGGCGGACCGCGTGGTGGTCGAGTCCACGTATGGCGATCGTCTGCATCCCGTCATCGACCCTTGGGCTCAGTTGGCGGATGTCATCCATCGCACCGCCGCCCGAGGAGGTGCCATCATCGTGCCCGCGTTCGCTGTAGGGCGTGCCCAAACTTTGCTGCACATGATCCGGGTGCTGATGCAACGCGGCGCGATTCACCATCTGCCTGTGTTCCTGAACAGCCCCATGGCTGAAGATGCCACCGCGGTGTTCGTGCGCCACGGCGGGGAACTTCGCATATCGACCGAAGAATGCCGGGCATTGCCGCTTGGAGCGGTCCAGGTTCGGTCGGTGGATGAGTCGAGGGAACTCAATGCACGGCGAGGGCCGATGGTGATCATTGCAGGCAGTGGCATGGCCACGGGGGGACGGGTGCTGCATCACATCAAGGCGTTCGCACCAGACAAACGCAACACCATCCTGTTGACGGGATTTCAGGCCGGAGGTACGCGCGGTGCGTCTCTGGCCGCAGGGGCAAAGAGCGTGCGGATCCACGGAGAGGATGTGCCCATCCGCTGCCAGATCGCCCAGCTGGCCTGCACCTCCGCGCACGCCGATGCGGCAGAGGTTGAAGCCTGGCTCGCCGGGATGAAAGCGGCCCCGGCCACCACGTTCATCACCCATGGCGAACCCGCTGCGGCAGATGCATTGCGCCAGCGCATCGAGCGAGGACTGGGGTGGAGCGTCTGCGTCCCCGATTACCTCGAGACGTACGCCGTCTAGGGCGAGCCAAGCTCTGGTTTGGCTGAGCGAGGCCGTCGCCAATGCCGCCAAGCGCTGGGACGCAGATCTTGTCGTGCCCGGTCCGCATGGTCGAAAGGGGTTTCATCGGTTGGTCATGGGCAGCAGCGCGAAGCCGAGTTGCGCGCCCTGTATTCAATGGCCACGGGCCATGCTCAACCGCAGACAAGGCGCTGGTGGCCGCGCTGCCAAGTCGGCGGGCGTCGAAAGCGACGCCCATCTGCTGGGCACCTGACGCGGGCCAACCCCGGCAAGCCGTGAAGTCATGCTCGTCAACCGGCGCTGTCAAACGGGCGCCGATTGATCGAGCTGTCTGTCAGCCGGCGTCCTCAGGCCACCTGCACTTCAATGCGCCGCGCCTGTGCATGCTCCGCCTTGGGAATGCGCAGCTTCAGCACGCCCTGCGCCAGCTCGGCAGTGACCTTCTCGGTATCGAGTTCCTTGCTCAGCGTGAAGACGCGCTTGAACCTGGCAAGGCCGACCTCCGTGTGGTGGGAGGCAAGGTCCTCCGGCACTGCAAGATCCGCTTCCGCCTCAATCGTCAAGGTGTCAGATTCGACGTTCAGGTTCAGCTTCTCCCGGCTCACGCCAGGCAGGTCGGCGTAGAGCGTGATGCCGTTCACATCCTCGATCACGTCCACAGGGGGCGTCAGCGCCGCGTCACTGTAGCGCGTGCGCCTGCTCTGGCCGGCATCGTTGCGCAGCGCCGCGCGGGTCGTCTGGACTTCGTTGTTCATGGCGATTCTCCTTTGGTTCTCTGAGGTGCTTCACTGGATGGCGATGCGCCGAGGCTGAGCCGACGCCCTGCGCTGCACGGTGATGCGCAGAACGCCATCGCGCAGCTTCGCATCGACGTGTTCGGGATCGGCGTCCTCCGGCAGCGTGATCACCCGATGAAAGCGGCCTTCAAATCGCTCGTTGATGTGCACGGCCGTCTTGGCATCCGGTGCGGGCAGCGAGCTCTTGCGCTCACCCGCCACACTCAGAAGGCCACGCTCCAGCTGGACCTCGAGCGTGGCCGGATCGACGCCCGGGGCGAAGGCATAGATCTCGATGGCCTTGGGCGTGCCGCCCACATTCAGGGCAGGAAAGCCATTGCGGGCGAAACCGCGGATGGTGGGAGACAGATCGAAGGCCTGCTGCATCTCGCGTTGCAGGCGATCCATCTCGGCGAACATGTCGCGCGGGAACAGGGATCGGTACATGGCGAAACCTCCATTCAAGGGTTGAACAGAGCGCTGGAGGCGTCTCCAGCGCTTCCGGCCTGGAAATTGGGGATGGCGCCCGAAAGTTTCAAGAGGGGTCCGCCGCGACAACCGACAGGTCCGCAGACCCTCAGATCCAGCAAGCCTGGCAACAGGCAACAGCCTTCGGCATCGAGCTGTGCGCCGATGTCGGCCCAGTCCAAACGTCGATGAGGGTGTCAGCCCGCTTTGCGGAACGTGAGATTGAGGCGTTGGCCGCCCAGCAGCGCATGCGGCGCCTCCTTGAGCGGCATCACGCCGTGGTAGCGCAGGCGATCGGCACCGCCCCACACCACCACATCGCCATGGTGCAGCGGCACCTTGAGCACGGGGTCGGTGCGCGCCTGGCCGCCGAACAGGACCGTGGCCGACATGCCCAGCGACACGGAGACGATGGGCGCGGTGAAGTCACGCTCGTTCCTGTCCTGGTGCAGCGAAAGCCGGCTGCTGGGCCGGTAGCGATTGACCAGGCAGGCATCGGGCTCGAAGCCGTCGAATCCCGCCGCCGCGGCCGCCTGGGTGGCCAGCCGGGCCAACACCGCCGGCATGGCCGGCCAGGGAGCGCCGGTGTCCGGGTCGACGGCGCTGTATCGGTAGCCGCGCCGGTCGCTGGTCCATCCCAGCGCGCCGCAGTTCGTCAACGCCACCGACATGGTGAAGCCGCCGGGCGTCACCATGTGCCGCAACGGCGAGCGGGCTTCGATGGCGTCGATGGCGGGCAGCAGCTCGCGCACGCACGGCAAGGCGAAGCCGCGCAACACCATCGCGCCAGGCCCCAGGCGTTGGCGCTCGTCTTGCGCCGTGGTTTCGAAAAGGTCGAGCGATGGATGAACATCCATAAGCATGCCCGCTTGACGGCTGCGGGTCGAGCCCTGCTGGTCAGCTGGGTATTGGACGAAGGCTGGTGCGTGGCAGCGGCCGCCCAGGCCGTGGACCACTGCGCCAACCTGGGCGTGCGCATCGAGCTCGTCATGACCGACAACGGCGCGGGCTACAAGAACACCTTCGGGGCGGCCTGCCAGGATCCGCTCTCAACCTTCAGCCGCCCATGAGCCGCATTCCGGCCATGAACAACCTCCTGAGACTCAACATCTAGGCGTCTCGTGCTGGCCCCGCTGGTTCGCGGGCACCTTCCGCGCGGCGTTGGCGCGAGCGCTGCAGCAGCAGGCCCACGAGCAACATGGCCGCGGCCGAACCCGAAAGGCCGGGCGACATGAGCACCAGCCGCGCCAGGCCATCGACCGCTTCGACGCTGACCTGCTGTGCGTGATCGACCAGCGCCACGATGTCGGCGGGTTGCACGTTGGGGATGTCCTCCAGCCGCACTTGGAACTCCTGCCAGCCACCGCGAAAACGGATTTTCGCGAAGATGCCGTCGGCCACCGCCACCAGCGACAGGACACCCAGAGGGCGCAGCAACTGTTCCAGCATGTGGCCGCGGTCGGCCGGCAGCGCGGCCTCGTACACCTCGGCGACCAGCTCGGGGATGGCCACCATGCCATTCGGGGCCTGGCGTGCATGGCCGCCGCCCGCAGACGGCTCGGTCGTCGGGTTCATGAGACCCGGCCTGACAGGGCTCGCAGGAGGTCCAGCGCCGTTTCAAGGGCCTCCTCCGCGCGCAGGAACTCGTGGTGGCGGATGAACCAGGACGCTTCGTCCAGCGCCACCAGGGCATCGGCCACACCCACGGTGGACGTGGCATGCAGCGCGCGGCGGGCCTCCCGGATGGCCGAGATGGCCAGGCTGTCGTGGCTGCAATAGACGTCGACCTGCGCCCGCCGGACATGGTCCATGGCTTGCATCGACAGCGGCACAGCACCCGATTCGTGCAGCGGGGGGGTGTAGGCCGTGGCGCCGACCATCGCATCAACGAGCAGGAGCGCGGGGAGGTTGTTGGACATGTTCGGCCTTTCGGGTCGGTGGTTGGAATGCGTTTCACTCTGCGGCGGGCGTGGGAACGGGAGGTTGCAAACGACAACGCCGCAGATGACAAATGTCATTTGCGGCGCCGTGGCATGGTGGGGCGCGGCGGGGCGCTGCCGGCGCCCCACCCCGTTGCGTGCGTCAGCCCGCGGCTTTCTGCTCGGTCGGCATGGCCTTCTGCTTGTGTGTCGCCTTCTTGGCCACGTGCTTCTTGTGCGGGGCCTTGGCGGCCTTGTGCTTGTCGGCCGGCATGGTCTTGGGCATCGCGGTGGTCGCGGGGGCGGCCGCCGGGCCTGGCATGGCGGCGGGTGCCGCGGGTTTGGGCGAACTGTCCATGGTGCTTTGCGCAAAAGCGCTGGCCCCCATGGCGGCAATCGCAGCGGTGATGAGGACGGTACGTAATTTCATTCGAAGCTCCAGGTTCGCAGCGGTCTTGGATTGCGGTCGATGCTGCGTTTCGTCAACCACGGCTCCGATGCTGGTGGCCCGGTGTGCTTCGCCGGTGTCAAACCACCCGTCGGCACATTTCACTTGCAATCGCGGGGATCAGAGCTGGAACCCCAGCCACAGCAGCATGCCTTCGGCGATGTCGCGCGCGAGCCCGGGTGCGGTCGCCACGTAGGGTTGCGCCGTGCCGCGCTCCTGGTCGAACCAGTCGGCGAACTGCTGCACGTCGGCCGACGGGTGGAAGGCGCACATCAGCTCGTAGTTCAGCAGCAGGCTGCGGCTGTCCAGATTGGCCGATCCGCACAGGGCCAGCGACTGATCGAACACCGCGAGCTTGGCGTGCATCATCCCGGGCGCGAGCCAGATCCGGCCGCCGGCCTGGGCCAGCGATCGCAAGGCCCGGCCCCGCGCCATATCCGAGAGCCGGTGGTTGGACCGGGCGGGCACCAGCAGGTCGACCACCACACCGCGCCGCGCGGCCAGGCACAGCGCCATCAGCAGCGCCGCGTCGGGCACGAAGTACGGCGTGGCCAGGGCGATGCGGGCCTTCGCCCGGTAGGCCCCCGTCAGCAGCAGCGCCAGCACGGTGTCGTCCGCCTGGTCCGGCCCCGACGCGACGAGCTGGGCACCTTCCCCGGCCTGCGCGCTGGCCTGGAGGACTCCGCGCGGAAGGGCTGGCAGGCCCCGGGCGAAGCGCCAGTCGTGCTCGAACAGCTCGCTCGCCTGCTGCACCAGCGCACCGCCCAGGTCGAAGCTCAGATCGCGCCAGGGCGCCTGCCCGGGTGAACCCATGAAGTACTCGGCGGCCAGGTTGCGGCCACCGCACCACAGGCGGGCCGACGGCAGGCCCGCGTCGGCGATCAGCATCTTGCGGTGGTCGCGCAGATTGGTGCGCCCCCGGATCGGCGAGCGCAGCGGCGGCACGAAGCGCACGAACTCGGCCCCCGCGCGGGTCAGGCGCTCGAGGTTCGGAGGGCGCTGCATCAGGCTGCCCATGCCGTCGAGCAGCAGGCGCACGCGAACGCCCTGCCCGGCCTTGACCGTCAAGCGATCGACCACCGACTGCCCCGGTCCCTCGCGCCCCAGGATGAAAGTGCACAGATCGAGGGTGGCCTGCGCGCCGTCGATCGTGCGCATCAGGGCCTCCTGGGCCTGGCGGCCATCGCTGTGCAGCTGCAGGTCGCGGTAGGCGGCGGGTGCGGGCTGCCCCAGCGAGACGATGGTGCCTGCCGCCCAGGCATCGCCCGCGGCCTGGGGGCGTGGCGCGGTGGCCGCGAGGGAGGCCGGGCGGGCGAGCTTGCGCGAGCCGAGCAGGAGGAACGCCGGCAGGGCCACATAGGGCAGCAACACGATGAACAGGACCCAGGCGATCGCCGACGCGGGCGGCCTGCGCTGGCGCATCGCGTGCGAGCTGAAGACGTAGACCAGGACCGCCAACGAGACGGCGAGGCCGTGCAGTGTCAGCCAATGGCTGGGCAACATGTCACTTGTCATCTGCCTTTGCGCTCCAAGCAATACCGCCCAGGCCGGGCAAGCGCAGTATCCCCCTCATGTCCAGGCGCCCTCCTGGAACCCCGAGGAACCCCACCATGCCCACCCGAGTTCTTCGTGGCGGTGGGCATCTGCACCCAACTGGGCTGCTCGCCCACCTCGGTGCCTGCGGGCACCGGCAACCCGGGCCTGCCGGCGCACTGGCCCGGAGGGTTCCTCTGTCCCTGCGACGACGACGCACCCGCGTGAATCAGAACAGCGTCTCGACCTCGCTGGCCAGCAGGTAGCCCGCGCCGCGCTCGGTGAGGATCAGCGTGGGGTTGGTGGCGTCGCGCTCGATCTTGAGGCGCAGGCGGCGGATCTGCACGTCGATCGTGCGGTCATAGACCTCGGCCTCATGCAGGCGCGACATCGACAACAACTGGTCGCGGCTCAGCACGCGCCGGGGCGCCCGGCACAGCGCGTTGAGCAGGCTGAATTCGCCGTTGGACAGTTCCACCGACTGGCCCACCGGCGATACCAGGCGGCGGGTGCGCAGGTTCAGCTCCCAGCCGGAAAAGCGGTAGGCCCGCCGCGTGTTGTCGCGCTCGGGCAGCGTGGCCTGTACCTGGTAGCGGCGCAGCACCGCGCGCACGCGGGCGAGCAGCTCGCGTGGGCTGAACGGCTTGGTGACGTAGTCGTCCGCACCCAGCTCCAGGCCCATCACGCGATCGGCCTCCTCGCTGCGCCCGGTCAGCAGCACGATGGGCACGGTGGCCCGCTCGCGCAAGGCGCGGGCCAGCAGCATGCCGTCCTCTCCCGGCAGCTTGAGGTCCAGCAGCACGAGGTCGATGGCCTCGCGGTCGAACAGCGCGAACATCTCCGCGCCGGAGCACCCGGCGCTCACGCGCATGTCGTTCTTGCCGAGGTACTCGACCACCAGGTCGCGCACGTCCGCGTCGTCGTCGATCACGAGAATGTGGGGAACGGTGGTGGTGCTCATCGTGTGGCGCCCAATGTAGCGCAAGCCACCGCTCAGGACACGCGGCGGCGCATACTGGACACCCATGCGCACAGGGGCCACCACCTTCCGACCGCGAGCCTCGGGCCTCCCGTGGCTGTTCGCACTGGCGCTGTGGTTGCTGCTTGTGGCGGTCACCTCGCTGGCGCTCTGGCAGTTGCACCGCAGCGCACTGGAGAGCCAGGGGCGGGAAATGGCCCTGCTCTCCCTGGCGCTGACCGACGAACTCGATCGCGGCTTGCAGGGCGCCGAAGAGGGTTTGCAGGCACTGGCCCTGGAACTCGGCCGGCGGCGGCTGCCCACAGCGGACAGCCAGACGGTCCAGGCGCTGCAGACGCGCGCCGCCCTGATGCCGCTGGTGACCACGCTCTGGCTGCTGGACAAGGACCAGGCACCGATCGCCTCGTCCGAGGCCACGGCCCCGCCGGACCTGCAGACCTTCCTGCCACGGCTGGACTCGCTCGCCGAGGGGACCGCTGCCCTGAGCCAGCCCTTCGTGCCGGTCGGGGAGGCGCAGGCGCAGGTCGCACTGGCGTTTCGCGTGGGCGCCGTGCACGGCCACCCGGGTGGCTGGATCGTCGCCGCCATGCCGGCCAACCAATTGCTGGGCGCCTTTGGCGTGGCCCTGCCCGCGGCCGATGCGCGCATGGCCATCTTCCGCCGCGATGGCGCACTGCTCGCGGGGGTCAACGTCGGGCTGCTGCGGGCCGATGAGGCCGGAATGGCGCAGCGCCCTCGCCTGGTCATGCAGCGCTTCAGCGACGGCAGCGAGCACCTGGTCGGTTCGCACCGGGTGCCGCGCTACGGCCTGGATGTCGTGGTGTCCCGGGAACTCGCCGCCGTGCTTCAAGGCTGGCGTGGCGCGCTGCAGCTGGCCATCGCCGCGCTGGCCTTCCTGCTGGTCACCATGGCGGCGGCGGTGCACTTCGTGACGCGGTCCGAACGGCAGCGGCTGGCGGCACAACAGGCCCTTCAGGTGCAACTGGCCCGCACCAGCCGGCTCGAGGCCCTGGGCGCCCTGGCCGGCGGCGTCTCGCACGACTTCAACAACGTGCTGGCCGGCATCGTCGGGTACGGGGAAATGGCGCAGGACGCCGCCGCGCCCGGCAGCGACCAGGCCCGGCACCTGGGCAAGGTGCTGCAGGCCGCCCAGCGCGGCCGGTTGCTGATCGAACGCATCCTCTCGTTCAGCCGGGGCGGCGCGCGCACCTCGGCCGTCTTCGAGCTCGAACCGGTGGTCGAGGAGGTGCTGACGCTGCTGACCGCCTCGCTGCGCCCGGGGGTGGTGCTGGAACGGATGCTCGCCGCGCCCGGCGCGCGGCTGCGCGGCGACGCGACGCAGGTCTTCGAGGCGGTCATGAACCTGTGCACCAACGCCATGCAGGCCATGCCCGATGGCGGCATGCTCAGTGTCCAACTCGAGCGCCGGCAGGTCACCACGCCCCAGGTGCTGTCCCACTCGCCGTTGCCGGCAGGCGACTACCTGATGTTGAGCGTGGCCGACCAGGGTGTCGGCATCACCCCGGAGGTCATGGAGCACCTGTTCGAGCCGTTCTTCTCTGCGAGCGGCACACACACCGGAACGGGCCTTGGCCTGGCGGTGGTGTTTGGCGTGGTGGCGGAGTTCGGCGGCGGCATCGACGTCGACAGCCATCCGGGCCAGGGCGCCCGCTTCGACCTGTACTTTCCCGAGTGCACCGACCCACTTCCTGACCCGTCGGCGGTGCCCGCGGCGGTGCCCGGGGGCACCGGCCAACGCCTGCTGGTGGTGGACGATGAGCCGGCGTTGCTGGCCCTGGCCCGGGAGATGCTGACGGGCCTGGGTTATGAGCCTGTGTGCCTGGCCGACGCCAGCGCCGCGCTGCAGGCGGTGACCGAGGCACCGCAGCGGTTTGCCGCCGTGATCACCGACGAACTGATGCCCGGCCTCAGCGGCACCCAGCTCGCCCAGGCCTTGCGCGAGCGTGCGCTGCCACTGCCGGTGGTGCTGGTGAGCGGCTACGGTGGTGCGCTGCTGGCCCGCCGCGCCAGCGATGCCGGCGTGAGCCGCGTGCTGATGAAACCCCTGCGGCGCGACGAACTTGCGCGCACCCTGGCCGAGCTGATCCCCTGAGCGGCCCGCGGGAGTGGCGCGTCGACGGTGCGCCGGCCTTTGTGTCAGATGGAACACAGGCGCCCTGGGCACGACACACGGCGCGGCGGCCAGAAGACCAAGATGCGGCCACGATGGATGCCGACACCCTTGCAACCAGCCAGGACACCCGGTCGAGGCTGCGGATTCACGCCTTTGCCGACGAGGCGCGCTGGTCCATGCCAGTGCTGTGGCGGCACGTGCTGGCGCGGGTGCGGGGCACGCCGCGAACCGACCCCGGCCTGCCCCAGCTGGAGATCCGCGATCTGCCGGGGCGGCGCTTGCTCACCCTCAGCCATGCGGGCGCGCCGCTCATCGACATGGTGCTGCCGACCGGGACTTACCACGTCACCGCGCTGACCGGCGAGAACCGCCACAGCTACACGGTGGTGCTGGAGCAGAACGCCACGACCGACCTCCACCTGCGACCGACCCACGCGGGCCGGCCTTGAGTATCAGCGCGCCTCTCGTGCCGGAAAGTCGTCTTCCTGGAACACCCGTTCACCCCGCAGGCCGGCGGTCACCCGCTGCGCCTCTTCGGTCCGCAACTGCACGCGCCGGATCTTGCCCGACACGGTCTTGGGCAGTTCCTGAACGAACTCGAGCCGCCGGATGCGCTTGTACGGCGCAAGGTGCTTGCGCGAGAACGCGAAAATGGCTTGCGCCAGTTCCGGGCTGGCCACCACCCCGGGCCGCAGGATCAGGTAGGCCTTGGGCACCGCGAGGCGCACCGGATCGGGGCTGGGCACCACGGCCACCTCCATCACCGCCTCGTGCTCCATCAAGGCGCTTTCCAGCTCGAAGGGGCTGATGCGGTAGTCCGAGGCCTTGAACACGTCGTCGGCGCGGCCCACGAAGGTGATGTAGCCGTCGGCATCGCGCTGGGCGATGTCGCCCGTGTGGTAGTGGCCGTCGCGCATCGCGCTGCTGTTCTGCGACTCGCTGCCCTGGTAGCCCGCCATCAGGCCCAGCGGTCGCTGCACCAGCGGCAGCGACACCTCGCCTTCGCTCGCGGCTTGTCCATCCACGTCGAGCAGCTCGATGCGGTAGCCAGGCAGAGGCCGCCCCATGGAACCCGGCTTGAGCAACTGGCCGGGCGGGTTGCCCACCTGCGCCGTGGTTTCCGTCTGGCCGTAGCCGTCGCGCAGGTCCAGGCCCCAGGCGGCGCGCACCTGTTCGATGATCTCGGGGTTGAGCGGCTCACCGGCGCCGATGAGTTCGCGCAGGCTCAGGCGCTCGCGCCGCGCCGCCAGGTCTTCCTGGATCAGCATGCGCCACACCGTGGGCGGCGCGCACAGGCTGGTCACGTGGTGGCGTTCCAGCACGGACAGCAGGCCGGACGCGTCAAAGCGCGCGCAGTTGTAGATGAAGATGCAGGCCCCGGCGTTCCAGGGCGCGAAGAAGCAGCTCCAGGCGTGCTTGGCCCAGCCCGGCGACGAGATGTTCAGGTGCACGTCGCCCGGCAGCAGCCCGATCCAGTACATGGTGGACAGGTGCCCGACGGGGTAACTCTGGTGCGTGTGCAGCACCAGCTTGGGCTTGGACGTGGTGCCTGAGGTGAAGTACAGCAGCAGCGGGTCGGTCGCGCGCGTGGGACCATCGGGCGCAAAGGCCGTGGTCGCGGCCGCCGCGTCCTCGAAGCGCAGCCAGCCCGGCACGCCCTCGCCCACGCTGATGCGCGTGTAGTCGCCCGCCAGGCCGTCGAACTTGCCCGTCTGGGCGCTGGCCGCGACCACGTGCCGCACCTGGCCGCGCTCCAGCCGGTCGCGCAGGTCGTCGGCGGTCAGCAAGGCAGTGGCCGGGATCAGCACGGCGCCCAGCTTCATTGCCGCGAGCATCACCTCCCACAGGGCCAGCTCGTTGCCAAGCATGAGCAGGACGCGGTCGCCCCGCTTCACGCCGATGGCGCGCAGGTGGTTGGCCACCTGCGAGGAGCGCTCGGCCATCTGGGAGAAGGACCGTTTCACCTCGGTGCCGTCGTCGCTCACGATGTGCAGCGCGGTCGCGCCGTTGCCGCGCGCCAGGGTGTCGAAGTGGTCCAGCGCCCAGTTGAACTCGCCCAGCACGGGCCACTGGAAGTTGCGGTAGGCGCGCTCGTAGTCCAGTCGATGGGTGAGCAGGAAATCGCGCGCAGCCAGAAAGGAAGCAGTGGAATCTGTCATGGTTCCTCGGATGTCTTGGGGCGGGACATCCGGATTCTGCTTGAACTCAGCGGGGGAAAAAATGCATGGCTGGCCGGCATCACCGATGGCTAGCAAAAACGACACCTGAGAACCAGGCCCCAGGGTCGCCCCACGAAAAAAGCTATTTGGTCAGGATCAGCTTGCCCAGCTTGGTGGATTGCAGCTTGTACATCGATCCGTTGTGCGCGATCTGCACGCACCTGCCACCCTGCAGCAACTGCAGGCTGTCGATGCTCGACATCCCCTCCACCCCGTCTGGCGCCACCATGGCCTGGGCCTCATCCGCATCGACAGCGGACACGGCGGCAGCACGTCGTGGCACGCGCAACAGCGGACGGGTGATCGACAAGGTCTGCATGGCATCGGCTCCTGATAAGTCAGTGCATGCAGTGTACCGCATAAATGCGATTGATTCTTATTTGTAAAAACAAAATGCGCGCTGACGCGGTACCTGGATGCACCAACACGGGCCGGCGCGGTTGTTGCTATGGCTATACGGGGAAACACCGGGATCCCCCGTCCGTCTGCTGAAGGGCCCAGATTTACAATGTGAAAGCCCGTCACTGCCGCATTCAGCGGCGTTCAAACGAAAGACATTTCATGAAGAACCTCTTCCTTTCCCTGAGCCTGATTGGCGCCGCCGCCTTGGTTGGTTGCGGAAAATCCGAAACGCCGGCGCCCGAAGCCGCCCCGGCTGCTCCCGCTGCGGCACCCGCCGCCGCTCCCGCCCCGGCTGAGATGCCGGAACTCAAGGTGGCGATCGACCCGACCTACGAACCCTTCACCTTCAAGACCGCCGACGGCAAGCCCACCGGCTTCGACGTGGACATTGCCGAAGCCCTGTGCAACCAGATCAAGCGCAAGTGCGTGTACGTCGAGCAGGTGTGGGACAGCATGATCCCCGGACTGCAAGCCAAGAAGTACGACGCGATCATCAGCTCCATGTCCATCACCGAGGAGCGCCTGCAGGTCGTGGACTTCACGGACAAGTATTACTTCACCCCCAGCCGCATCGTGGTCAAGACCGGCACGGCCTACACCGACCCGGCGTCGCTCAAGGGCAAGAAGATCGGCGTGCTCAAAGGCAGCACGCAAGAGAAGTACGCCATGGGTGAACTCAAGCCCGCTGGCGTGAGCATCGTTCCCTACGAAGCCCAGGACCAGGTCTACCTGGACATCAAGTCCGGCCGCCTGGATGGCACCGTGGCCGACCAGGTGGAAGTCAATGGCGGTTTCCTGCGCAAGCCCGAAGGCGCGGGTTACGGCTTCGTCGGCCCGGTGCTGAACGAGCCCAAGTACTACGGCACCGGCGTGGGCGTGGCGCTGCGCAAGGGCGAAACCGCGCTCAAGGACGAACTCAACGCGGCCATCAAGGCCATCCGCTCCAACGGCGTCTACGACACGGTCGCCAAGAAGTACTTCGACTTCGACGTGTACGGCAACTAAGCCGTCCCCGTGTTGTCCGGCTATTTCGCCTCGATCCTGCAGGGCGCCCTCCTCACGGTGGGCGTTTCCCTGGCCGCCTTGCTGGTGGCCATCCTGCTGGGCCTGCTGGGCGCGGTGGCCAAGCTCTCCGGCCGCCCCCTCCTGGTGGGGCTGGCCACCGTCTACACCACGCTGGTTCGGGGCATTCCCGAGCTGGTGCTGATGCTGCTGATCTTCTACGGCGGCACCATCGGTCTTAACCACCTGCTGGCTGCGTCGGGCAGCAAGGGGTCGGTGGACATCAATCCCTTCCTCGCGGGCGTGCTCACCATCGGGTTCATCTACGGGGCCTACATGACCGAGACCTTCCGGGGCGCCATCCTTTCGATCCCGAAGGGCCAGATGGAAGCCGCCTGGGCCTTCGGCATGGGGCCGGTGCGCACCTTCCTGCGCATCACCGCGCCTCAGATGGTGCGCTACGCCCTGCCCGGCTTCACCAACAACTGGCTGGTGCTGATCAAGGCCACCGCGCTGATCAGCCTGATCGGCCTGAAGGAAATGACCTACCTGGCCAAGCAGGCCAGCGCGGCCACCCGCGAGCCCTTCACCTTCTTCCTGTTCGCCGCCGCGCTGTTCCTGATCTACACCTCGGTGTCGCTCTGGGCGCTGCGCCGGCTGGAACGGCGCTTCAGCCTCGGCGTGAAGCGCGCCCACACCTGATGGACACCCGCACATGAAGTGGGAAGTCATCTTCCAGCCCGCCAACCTCGCCATGTACGGCGAGGGCCTGATCACCACCCTGTGGCTCCTGCTGTCCTCGCTGGGCGTGGGTGCGGTGCTCGCCCTGCTGTTCGCGCTGGCCCTCACCAGTTCCATCGCGCCGCTGCGCTGGGTCGTCGGCGCCTACACCTATGTGATCCGCGGCACGCCGCTGCTGATCCAGCTCTACCTCATCTACTACGGTCTGGCCCAGCTGGACTGGATCCAGGCGCGCTGGAACGACGTCTGGCCCTGGACGCATTTCAAGGAACCGTTCTTCTGCGCCCTGCTGGCGTTCAGCCTGAACACGGCGGGTTACACGGCCGAGATGCTGGCTGGCGCCATCCGCGAAACCGCCGCGGGCGAGATCGAGGCCGCCCAGGCCATGGGCATGAGCCCGGCCATGGCCATGCGCCGCATCGTCCTGCCCAGCGCCATGCGCCGCACGCTGCCCGCCTACAGCAACGAGGTGGTGATGATGCTGCACGCCACCAGCCTGGCCAGCACGGTGCCGGCCATGCTGGACGTGACCGCCGCCGCCAGCCGCATCTATTCCGACTACTACCTGCCGTTCGAGGCCTACATCTTCGCGGCCGCGATCTACCTCACCATCACGTTCAGCCTGGTGGGCATGTTCAAGCTGGCCGAAAGGCGTTTCCTGGCCCATCTGGCCCCGCGCGGGCATTGAGCGCCGAGAACCAGGTCGCCCCATGCAACGCATCGAGTACCCCCTGCTGAGTCCCAGCCTGGGCAGCCAGAAGACCCTTGTGGGATTCCACTTCGGCACGCCAGGCGCCCGGCCCAAGGTCTACATCCAGGCCAGCCTGCACGCCGAGGAACTGCCCGGCATGCTGGTCGCCCACCACCTGCGCCAGCAGCTGGAAGCCGCCGAGCAGGCCGGGCCGCTGCGGGGCGAGGTGATTCTGGTGCCGGCGGCCAACCCGATCGGCCTGAGCCAGCGGCTGAACCATCGGCCCCTGGGCCGCTTCGAGTTCGACACCGCGCAGAACTTCAACCGGCACTACCCCGACATGGCCGCCGCCGTGCTGACCGATGCCATCCCCCGCATGGGCGCGGACGCAAAAGCCAATGTGACCACCGTGCGCCAGCTGGTCGGCCAGTGGCTGAACCAGTGGCAAGCGACCAGCGAAATCGACAGCCAGCGCCGGCAACTGCTGCTGCTTTCGCACGACGCCGACCTGGTGCTGGACCTGCATTGCGACACCGAGGCCGTCATGCACCTGTACAGCGAAGAGGCCTGCTGGCCGCCCTTCGAACCGCTGGCGCGCCTGCTGGGCTGCCAGGCCGTGCTGCTGGCGAAGGAATCGGGCGGCGGGCCGTTCGACGAACGCCTCTCCGGTCTCTGGTGGCAACTGGTCGCCGGCTTGCAAGCCGCGGGCGTCAAGGCCCCCCTGCCCCAGGCCTGCGCGAGCACGACGGTGGAGCTGCGCGGCGAAGCCGATGTCTCGCACGACCACGCCCGCCAGGATGCGCAAGCCATCCTCGCCTTCCTGGCGCACGCCGGGGTCCTGCATGCCAGCGCGCCGGCCACGCTGCCGCCCCTGGCCTGCCAGCCTACGCCGCTGGCGGGCTCGCAGACGCTGCGCTCACCCGTGCCCGGTGTGCTGGTCTTTCTCGTGCAGCCCGGCGCCACCCTGGCGGTGGGCGACGTGGTGGCCGAGGTCATCGACCCCACCGCCCCGGCGGCCGCCCGCGTGCACGAAGTGCGCGCCGAGGTGGCCGGTGTGCTGTACGCCGCCGTGCGCGAACGCTATGTGGTTTCGGGCGGCGAGGTGGGCAAGATCGCTGGCGAGACGCCTTTCCGCTCGGGCGACCTGCTGGGCGCCTGAGCTTTTCTATTCATCGGGCATCGAACATGACTGCAGAACCCACCGCCAACCGAACGCCCGGCCGCCCTCTTCTGGAGGTGCAGGACATCCACAAGCGCTTCGGCGCCAACGAAGTGCTCAAAGGCGTCTCCCTGCAAGCCAATGCGGGCGACGTGATCAGCCTGATCGGCAGCTCAGGCTCGGGCAAGAGCACGCTGCTGCGCTGCATCAACCTGCTGGAGCACCCCAACAGCGGGCGCATCGTGCTCGGTGGTGAAGAGCTGCAGCTCAAGGCCGACCGCCACGGTGAACTGCGCGCGGTCAACGCCGCGCAGCTGCAGCGCCTGCGCACCAAGCTGGCCATGGTGTTCCAGCACTTCAACCTCTGGGCCCACATGACGGTGCTGCAGAACATCATCGAGGCGCCGGTGAACGTACTGGGCATCCCGAAAGAAAAAGCGGTGGAGACCGCGCGCCGCTACCTGGAGCGCGTGGGCCTCAAGGGCGTGGAAGACCGCTATCCCTCGCACATGAGCGGTGGCCAGCAGCAGCGCGTGGCGATCGCCCGCGCGCTGGCGGTGGAACCCGACGTGATGCTGTTCGACGAACCCACCAGCGCGCTCGACCCCGAGCTTGTGGGCGAGGTGCTGCGCGTGATGAAGCTGCTGGCCGAGGAAGGCCGCACCATGGTGGTGGTGACGCACGAGATGGGCTTCGCGCGCGAGGTGTCCTCGCACCTCATCTTCCTGCACAAGGGCTGCATCGAGGAACAGGGTGCGCCCAAGGAAGTGCTGGCACGGCCCAAGAGCGAACGGCTGGCGCAGTTCCTCTCGGGCAATCTGAAGTAACCCGGGTTCAGGGCGCGGCCGGCGGCCGCAGTTCCAGCGTGGTGCGCCACTGCGCCGGCTTCATCGTCAGCACGCGGTACTGCACCGCCACCCAGGTGTCGCTCATGTCGCGGTAGCGGCCCGAGAACACGTTGCCGCTCTGCCCGGTCTGGTAGATGAAGCGCGAGTTGTCCAGGTCCGCGAGGTCGTAGACCGCGCGCAGGCTGGCCGCATGGCGGTTGGCATACGGTGCATCGGCCTTGTCCAGGTGGTACTGCCCCACGTTGACGGTGAAGGGATCGCCCCCTGTGGGCGTGCGCACGTCGAACAGCGCCGCCAGCGGCTTCACGTTGCCGAACGGGCGGTGCGCCGAGATCGCCGGGTGGGCATCGCCCCAGCGCCAAGCAGCCACGTCGGCGCCATGCGCGGTCTGCAGCTTGTTCAAGGCGTCCGTCAGGGCCAGGCCGCTGGCCGCCGCGCAACCCGCCGCACCGCACCAGCTCGCGTCGTCGCGCTCCAGAATGCCTTCCACCGCGTTGCGGAACAGGCGCTTGCCGTACATGCCTTCGAAGCGCGCCTGGCCCACGCGCCCACCCACCACGCGGCGCGTGAAGGCATCCACCCAGGCGCTGTAGATCAGCGGCGCGGCGGCATCGGCGCGCATCTCGCCGTTGAATTCACGCAGCGCAGCCTGTGCGGCGGCCGCCAGCGGGTGGTCCGACTTGGCTTTCTGCAGAAACGGCAGCAGGCGCACCGTGGCGGCCGACTGCTGGTCGGCGTGCATGGCGCGGAACGAGTCCAGCGTGTGCTTCGGGGTCTGCGCCAGCATCGCTTCGATGCGCTCCTGGCGGTAGGGCGCGGCCCAGTCCTGGGTCAGAAAGTGCGGGTAGTCCGCGGCGTGGATGCGCTGGTTGGCGGTGGCGATCCAGCCGCGCGCACCGTCGTCCTGCGGCGTCTCTTCGTAGGGCAACCAGCCGGCCCAGTCGTAACGCACGTCCCAGCCCGGCGCCGGTGCAACGCCGCGGATGTCGTTCTCCGGCGCGCGCAGGGGCACGCGGCCCGCGGCCTTGTAGGCGATGCGCCCCGTGCGGTCGGCCATCACCACGCTCTGCATCGGCGAATGGAAATCGCGGAACGCCTTCTGGAGCTCATCGACCGATTGCGCGCGGTTGGACTCCAGGGTGGCGACCACGTTGCGGTTGTCGGCGTCCAGCGCGGTCCAGCGCAGCGCGAGCACGAAGCGGCTGGTGTCCATCACCTCGCCATGGCGTGCCTGCGCATCGCTCAGCACCGGGCCGTGGCGGGTGCTGCGCACCATGTGGCTCACGTCGGGCTGTCCCTTGACCCGGATGGTCTCCATGCGCAGGCCGAAGTTGGCCCAGGCCGGTTCACCGGAGGGGGACGGCACACGGTACTGAGCGGGATTGGCGGGGTTGATCTGCTCCAGGTAGAGGTCCTGCACATCCGGGCCGGTGTTGGTGAAACCCCAGGCCACCTGCTGCGTGCGGCCGAGCACCACGAAGGGCGTGCCGGGCAGCGTGGCGCCCATCACGTCCATGCCCTTGATGCCGTCGGCATCGGGCGCCTGCAGGCGCGCGAAGTACCAGATGGCGGGCGCGCTCAGGCCCAGGTGCGGGTCGTTGGCCAGCAAGGGCATGCCCGAGGCCGTGCGCGAGCCGTTGACCACCCAGTTGTTCGAGCCCTTGCCCTCGATGTTGCCCAGCTCGTCGGCCCAGCGCTGCAGCTCCGCGCCGATCTGCCCGCGCGCCGAGGCGACGATGCCGGATGCGGCCGGCACCTCGGCCTTCGAGGTCGTGACTGGCTTGCCCCGGTAGACGCCCAGTTCGCGGTAGAGCCTGGCGAGATCGGCGGTGGCCGCGGGCTGTTCGCCCGGGTAGGGCGGGAACAGCTCCCACAGGGCCTTGGTGTCGATCGCCTCCAGCGCGGTGAACCGGGCGAACTCGTTGCCCCAGTTGCCGCCCAGGTCCAGCGCCATCATGAGCGACCAGGCCACGCAATCGACCGGGTCCCAGTAGCGCCCCGCGGCCGCTTCTTCGCGCGGGCTGACGCCCAGCAACAGGAACTCGGGCGAAGGCAGTTGTTCGCTGTGGGCGAAGAAGGCATTCACGCCGTCGCTGTAGGCCTGCAGGGCTTCGCGGGCCTCGGTTGGCAGGGTTTCCAGCTGCTGGCGCGCGGCCTGCCGGATGCCCAGCGTGCGCATGAGCTTGTCGGTCTCCAGCGTGGTCGGACCCAGCACCTCGGACAAGGTGCCGCGCATGATGCGGCGGTTGAATTCCAGCTGCCAGCCCCGCTCCTGCGCGTGCACGTAGCCCATGGCCATCCAGGCGTCGCGCGGCTTGCCGGCCAGGATGTGCGTGACGTCGCTTGCGTCGCGGTGCACCTTCACCGGCGCGGACAGCCCACCCAGGTTGAGGCTGCCCTCGGTTTTCGGCAGGCTGCGCCAGGCATAGAAGGCGGCCAGCGCGGCGGCGAGCACCACCAGCAGCGACAGCAAGGCAAAGAGTCGTTTGATCCAGCGCACGAAATGTCCCCACTCATTGTTGTGATCCCGACGGCGCGCGGGTGTCCCGTGCGCCGCCTCGCGGCCTTCTCTGCCGCGCCTGCTTACTTTTCGATGCCGATCGGCCCGATCGACATCTGGCCGTCGACCAGCCGGAACCGCACCGTGGGCGCGCTGAAGTCGCTGAAGGGCGCGCCCATGGCGATCTCGCCGTCGCTGTGCAGCAGGCACTCCTGGCGCCGCAGGGCGATCACGTTGTCGCCCGCGCCGAACCGCACCCAGGTGCCGTAGCTGCTGATGTCTTCGAGCACGTAGTTGCCCGAGCGGATGTCGATGCTGGCGTGCATGCGCGAGACGCGCGGGTCGCTCACCACGAAATCGGCCTCCGGCACGCGGCCGATTTTCATCGGCAGGTCGGTCAGGCTGAAGACCTGCGTGGTGTCGAGCCAGGACACCTCGAACCCTCCGAACACGGACTCCTTCATCGGGCTCAGGGCGTGCAGGTCGGCCGGCAGCGTGAGGAACTCGGACAGCATCTCGGGCTGCCACTCGACGCGGAACACCTCGCAGGGCTCCACCCGGCCCTTGATGCGCATCGGCCCCAGGCTGCGGCTGCGCACGCCATGGCGGGCGCCAAGTTTGCGGATCACGGTGTCGGTGGCCATGATCTGTTCGGGGCCGGCCAGGTCGCTCAGGCGCGAGGCCACATTGACCGCGTCGCCGAAACAATCGCCATCGACCACCACGACCTGGCCGCGCGCCATGCCGATCTGCATCATGAGCTTGAGGCGGTCGGGCCACTGCATGACGCGCTTGGCGTGCTCCTGCTGGATCAGCACCATCGCGTCGACCGCATTGCGGTTGTTGGCGAACGACATCAGCACGCCGTCGCCCAGCATCTTCACCACCGTGCCCCCGTTCTCCACGCCCATGGAGCCAATCCACTGGGTCAGCTTGGTGACGGCCTTGGTGGCGCGGTCGTTGCCCAGTGTTTCAAACACCGAGACGCTACCCGTCAGATCCACGAAAGCAATTGTCAGTTCGGCCATAGGAAAGAAGACATATCGGCTGGATTACAACACACCACCCAATGTATGAAGGCGTGTCGGAAAACCGCCGTTTCGGGCCCTCGAAAGCGGGTCCTGGTGGTTGAAAAAAAGTGCACCCGACCCGGCCTGCTCGATGGCACCACGTCGATGCCAATTGTTAACGAATGCGTAAAAAGGTATTACACACCTCATGAAGTCAATCAAAAATCGGCGATAAACATATGATTTATTTGTTGTTTTTTGAGTGTTGTCAAACTTTCCCGATTGCACATCCGTGGTGTCGCGACGTATCCTGTATCCAATTAGTACAAAGTCGTTGAGGCCACTTCCATGCGCTGGTTCAAACCCGGTATCCGCAACAGCATTTCCGCCCTTCTCAGCCCCGAGACGCGCAAGGACTCGCCCGAGTCCCTGGAGCCGGTGCGCGAAGCCATGCTCGCGGTGCTGGGCGAAGAAGGCGCCAAGGCCAACCCGCAGCTCACGCGCAAGCTGAAGTACCTGCACGACGCGCACGCCCTGTGGTTCGCACGCGCCGAGATGGTGGCCGTGCTGAGCCAGTTGCACGGCGAGGCACTTGCGGTGCACCGCGTGCAAAGCCTCTCGCCGGTGTTCCAGGGCCTGGTGCCCAAGAGCCTGATCGACGCTGGCCGCGCGCGCAGGTCCTGATCTCGCCACAAGGCCTTCAGCCCCAGTAAATCAGGGCATCGCGCCCTTCCACCATCAGATCCACCTTGCGCCCCACGGGCAGCAACACCTTGGTCGGCACGTGCCCGAAGGGCAGGCCCGTGAACACCGGCGTCTTCGTGCGCGTGCGCATCCAGTCGATCACCGTCTGCAGCTTGAAACCCCGGTCGTAACCCGGCACCAGCTTGAAGCGGTTGAACGAGCCCATCAGCACCGCCTTCTGCTGGCCGATGATTCCCGCGTTGAGCAACTGCGTGAGTTGGCGCTCGATGCGGTACGGGTGTTCGTTCGCGTCCTCCAGGAACAGGATGCCGCCTTTGACCTGAGGCAGATAAGGTGTGCCCACGAGCGCGCAGATCACGTTGAGGTTGCCGCCCCACAGCGTGGCACCGCGCAGACGGAACACGGGCGCTTCCTCGCCGTCCTTGCGCGGTGCCGCCTTCGCGTCCGACACCGGCAGCCGCCAGCCCGAGCCTTCGCCATGGCCCACGAGCAGGTCGTCGAAGCAGGCTTCCATGATGTCGTCCGGCACTTCGGCGCCGAAGTCCTCCCCCAATGCCGGGCCGCCCCAGGTGACGGCACCGGTCTTGGCCAGCACCGCCATCTGCAGCGCCGTGAAATCGCTCAGGCCCACGAACTGGGTGCCGCGCTCGATCGCCTTGGCAATCTTCTTGAAAGGCAGGTCTCCCACGATGCGCGTGAGTCCATAACCCCCGCGCGAAATCAGCGCCACGTTCGCGCCGCTGGCGGAGGCGCGCTCGATGGCGGCCAATCGCGTGGCGTCGTCGCCCGCGAAGCGCATGTGGCTGCTCAGCGCCGCCTCGTCGATCTCGACCTCGTGGCCCAGCGCCTTGAGCCGCGCAACGCCACGGCGGAACGCGGCCTTGTCGCGCACCGCGCTGGAGGGCGAATAGATGTAGATGTGCTTGGTGCCGTGGTGGTGGCTGTGGTTGCAATCGGGGCTGCAGGCGGGCGTGTGCGTATGACCGTGGCTCATGGTGTTGGGCGAAAAAGGGCTCGATTATCCGGGTGCGGCCGCCGCGAAATGGCGCACCGCGGCCTGGGCGATGGACAGGCCATGTTCCTGCACGAAGTGACCGGCCTGCGGCAGCCGGAGGGGTTCGGGGCAATGGCGGATCTGCGCGTGCAGGGCCTGCATGACTGGCTCGCCCAGCACCGGGTCCTGCAGGCCGATGGCCATCAGGCTCTGCCCCTGCCATTCGGTGGACCAGAAGTCCCTTGCCTGCCGGCTGAGGGCCGCGCCCTCGTCGTCGGCGTGCTCGGGCACCATGGGAGGGAAGGCGCGCAGCGCGGCGCGGTGGCCCCGGTCGGGGAACGGCGCGTTGTAGGCCGCGCACTCTGGCGCGCTCATCTGCGGGTTGCCGCGCGCGAACAGGCGCGCCACGTCGAACTCGGGGTTCTGCGCGCACATGTTGCGCCAGGCCACGAAGCCGGGCGACAGCGGCACCTCCCCGGTGGCCAGTGTGGTGTTCATCACCAGCAGCCCCCGGTAGCGCCGCGGCGCGGCCATGGGCAGGGTCAGGCCCAGCAGCCCGCCCCAGTCCTGCACCACCAGCACCACGTTGTGCAAGTCGAGGCGCTCGACGAATTCCAGCAGCACCTGGCGGTGCCAGGTGAACGAGTGCGCGCCGTCCTTCTTGGGCTTGTCGCTGCGGCCGAAACCGATCAGATCGGGCGCGACCACGCGCGCACCGCTGGCCAGGAACGCCGGGATCATGTGGCGGTAGAGGTAGCTCCAGGCCGGGTTGCCGTGCAGGCAGAGCCAGGTCATTGGCGCGTCCTTCGGCCCTTCGTCGAGATAGTGCAGGCGCAGGCCACCGAGCGCGGGCAGATCGCTCACATACCGCGGCGCCCAGGGATAGCCCGGCAGGTTCTGGAAACGCTCGTCGGGCGTGCGCAGGGCATCGTCGCGCAGGGGGTGGAGATTCACTCGGCGCTCCTTGAAAAAACCGCGCAGCAGTTGCGCGCCCTCCTCGGCCAGCACACCGCCTTGCACGGCGGTCTGGTGGTTGATCCGGGCATGCCCGAACAGATCGAGCACCGAACCCGCCGCGCCGGTCTTGGGATCGGCCGCGCCGAACACCACGCGGGCCAGGCGCGCGTGCAGCATGGCCCCGCTGCACATGGCGCAAGGCTCCAGCGTCACGTAGAGCGAACAGCCATCGAGCCGGTAGTTGCCCAGCGCCTGCGCGGCGGCGCGCAAGGCGACGATTTCGGCGTGCGCGGTCGGGTCGTGGCCGTCGATGGGGGCGTTGCGGCCGGTGGCGATCGCGCGGCCGTCCTTCACCACCACCGCCCCCACCGGCACCTCACCGGCCAGGGCCGCGGCCTGGGCTTCGGCCAGCGCCAGGCGCATGAAGCGTTCGTCGTCGGAAACGGGCGTGTCGGGCATGCGGCGAGTGTAGGCCAGGGCCCATACCCCATCGGGTAAAATGCGAGGTTGGGTGTTCGCGCTGCCTGTCGCAGCGAAACAGGTTCAAGCGCTGGTCGGGCCGCCGCGCGGAGTTGATACGTCCATGAACCGAGCCCCTACCCGGCAGACCCCGCCGCGCGCCCAGCTTGCCGCCGACCGCGCATTCGCCGCCCTCTCCCGTTTTCTCCACATCGAAGCGGTCAGCGGCATCGTGCTGATGCTGGCTGCCGCCATTGCCCTCATCTGGGCGAACTCCCCCGCATCGGGCACTTACCACGCCATCTGGCACGCACCGCTGACCATCGGCCTGGGCCCCTACGTATCCAGCCAGCCGCTGCACTTCTGGATCAACGACGCCCTGATGGCCGTGTTCTTCCTGGTGGTGGGCATGGAAATCCGGCGCGAAATCCACGAAGGGGCGCTGGCCAGCCTGAAGCTCGCCGCCCTGCCCCTGGCCGCCGCACTGGGCGGGGTCCTGGTGCCGGCGCTGATCTACGTCGCGCTCAACACCGATCCCACCACACTGCGCGGTTGGGCCGTGCCCACCGCCACCGACATCGCGTTCGCCGTGGGTGTGCTGGCCCTGCTCGGCCGCTCCATCCCGGGCAATGTGCGGGTGCTGCTGCTGGCGCTGGCGATCATCGACGACATCGTCGCGGTGCTCATCATCGCGCTGTTCTATTCCGGCGGTCTGGATCTCAGTGGCTTGCTGGTGGCCGGCCTGGGCGTGCTCATGGTGTTGGGCCTGCAGCAGATCGGCATCGGCTCGGCCTGGGCCTACGTGGTCCCTGGGGCGGTGCTCTGGCTGGGCCTGCTGCAGACCGGCGCCCACCCCACATTGGCCGGCGTGGTGCTGGGCCTCATGACGCCCGTGCTGCCGGTGCGCATGCGCGGGCAGGCACCGGTGATTCGCGTGCAGATGGCACTGCACCCCTGGGTCGCCTATGGAGTGATGCCCCTGTTCGCGCTGGCCAACGCGGGCGTGACGCTGGATGGCGTGGACCTCGGCACGGGCAGCGCGCAAACCGTCACCCTGGGCGTGGTGCTGGCCCTGGTGCTGGGCAAGCCGCTCGGCGTGGTCGGCGCCAGCTGGCTGGCGGTGCGCCTGGGTCTGTGCCAGCTGCCCGGCGGTGTGACCTGGTCCGGCGTCGGCCTGGTGGGCCTGCTGGCCGGCATCGGCTTCACCATGTCCATCTTCATCGCCACGCTGGCCTTCGACGATGCCCAGCTGCTTGGCGCCGCCAAGCTGGGCGTGCTGCTGGCCTCGCTGCTGGCGGCCGTGCTCGGCCTGTCCTGGGGGTTTCTGCAGGCTTGGCGGGCCCGCCGCAGCGCCCCTCTGGCATGATCGCGGGCTCTACTGGTTTTCCCTGATGCCACACGCCCCGCAACGCCGCTGGGAGCTCGACGCCCTGCGGGGCCTGATGCTCGTCCTGATGACGCTGACCCACATGCCGACGATGTATTCGTTGCCATCGGGCCAGCCGTTCGGCTTTGTATCGGCGGCCGAAGGCTTCGTGTTCCTCTCGGCTTTCATGGCCGGCCGCGTGTACGGCCGCCGCGCCCGGCGCGACGGCCTGCCCGCCATGCAGGCCGCCTTCCATGAACGGGTGCGCAAGCTCTACCTGTGCCAGCTGGGCCTGCTGCTGCTGGCCTTCACCGTCATCGCCTGGCTCGGGGTGTTCAACCGGCAGGGCGGCGTCACCGGCCTGCTCGAATTCTTCTTCATCGACCCGCAGGCCGCCGTGGTGGGCGCCGCCCTGCTGCTGCACAACCCGCCGCTGCTGGACATCCTGCCGCTCTACATCTTCATGATGCTGGCCAGCCCCTGGCTGCTGCGCCACGGCCTGCAACGCGGCTGGCTCGGCGTGCTGGCCGTCAGCGGCCTGCTCTGGCTGGGCGAACAGTGGGGCTTGGGCCGGGGCGTGTACGACCTGGTCGTGGCGCTGACCGGCCTGCCCATCCCGTACAAGGACATGGGCGCCTTCCACTGGCTGGCCTGGCAGGCCCTGTGGGTCGCGGGCCTGTGGCTCGGCGCGCGCGAACAGCCCTGGCCGCGCCTGCCGGGCTGGGTGCTGGCGCCGGCGGCCGTGTACGCCGGGGCCATGCTGGCGTGGCGCCACATCGCGGGGCAGGACCCGCTGCCCTGGCTGCCCGCCGTCGGTCTGCTGCTCGACAAATGGTCGCTCGGGCCCATGCGGGTGCTGAACTTCGCCAGCGTCTTCGTGCTGCTCATGGCCGCCGGCCCCTGGCTGGTGCGCGTGCTGCCGCGCCCGCACGCGCTGGAGCTGCTGGGGCGGCACTCCCTGTCGGTCTTCTGCGCCCACATCGTGATCGCGCTGTTCACCCTCGCCTTCTTCGGCTCAACCCAGGTTGTGCGCCCCTGGACCACGGACGTCGCGCTGCTGCTGGCCGCGTTCGCGGGCCTGTTCGCGGTGGCCATGCTGGTGGAGGCGCGCGAGCGCGCCGGCCGGCGCCCCGGCGTCTTCTGGCGCGCGCGTTCCCAGGCCCAGTGACGCGCCTCCCCATGCCGGGGAACTTTGCAGGGCTTTGCGGCCCCGATCAGGGATCGAATCACCTGGCAGGCACGCCACCTGCCCCGCACCACCGCCATGAGCCAGGACGATCGCCAGTGGGAACTGGATGCCATGCGCGGCTTGATGCTCGTGCTGATGACCCTCACCCACTTGCCCACGAAGCTCGCGGACCCGCTGGGTCAGCCGCTGGGCTATGTGTCGGCCGCGGAGGGCTTCGTGCTGCTGTCGGCCTACATGGCCGGCCGTGTGTATTCCACCAGGGCCGACACGCAGGGCGCGGAGGCGATGAAAAACGCCTTCTTCAACCGCGCGCTCAAGCTCTACGCCTGCCAGCTGGCCCTGGTCCTGTTCGCCTTCACCGCCATCGCCGGCCTGGGCCTGGCGCTGCGCGAAGGCGCCGTGACCGACCTGCTCGCCTTCTTCCTCGAACGGCCGGTGGTCGCCACCCTGAGCGCCGGCCTGCTGCTCTACAGCCCGGCGCTGCTGGACATCCTGCCGATCTACATCGTCTTCATGCTGCTCAGCCCGCTGGTGCTGCTGCACGGCCGGGAGCACGGCTGGCGCGCGGTGATCGCGCTGAGCCTCGCGCTGTGGTTCGGCGCCCAGTTCGGCCTGGGCCCGGCGCTCTACCAGATGGCCTTCGGCTGGTTCGACATGCCGGTGCGCTACCGCGACATGGGTGCCTTCGAAATCTTCGCCTGGCAGTTCCTGTGGACCATGGGCCTGTGGATGGGCACCGAGCACAGCCGCCCGGACCGCACCTCCACGCGCTTTCCGGGCTGGATGGTGCGCACCGCCCTCGCCCTGGCGGCCTGCGCCTTCCTCTGGCGCCACGCCGTGGGACAGACGCCGATGCCCGATGGCTCGGTGGTCAACCTCATGTTCGACAAATGGCACCTGGGCCCATTGCGCCTGATCAACCTGCTGGCCCTGCTGGTGCTGGTGATGCATTTCGGCCCCTGGCTCAAACGGCACCTGCCGCGCTGGCGGCCCCTGGAAACCCTGGGCAAGGCGGCCCTGCCGGTGTTCTGCGCCCACCTGGTGGTGGCCCTGCTGGCGCTGGCCGTGTTCGGCGCCACGAACCCCGCCAGGCCCTGGTCGGTGGACCTGCTGATCCTGTTCGTGGGCTTCTACACCCTGTGGGTCGTGGCCCGCGTGTCGCTCGGCCGGGATCGCCGCGCCGCGAAAAAAGCGGCCCGCCTCGTCAGCCCTTCAGGTGCAGGGCGATGATGCGCTGCCACAGCGCATAACCTTCGGCGTTGAGGTGCAGGCGGTCGCCCAGGAACAGCTCCGGGCGGGGCTGGCCGTCGGCGCCGAGCATGGAGGAAAACACGTCAATGAAGTCGAGCTGCGGCTCGGTCACGCTGTAGGCCTTGATGAGCTCGTTGGTCTCGCGCACCGCCGCCAGCATGCCCGCGCGAGACGGGCTGGGCTTGATCGAGACGAAGGCGATGCGGCTGTCGGGCAGCTCGGCCTTGACCGCGCGCACGAAGGCCGTGAAGCGCTCCAGCACGTCGCGCGGCGTGGCGCCCTCGGACAGGTCGTTTTCGCCCGCGTACACCACCACCATGCGGGGCTTGTAGGGCAGCACCAGCCGGTTCACCAGCTTCACGCAATCCAGCAACTGAGAGCCTCCGAAGCCGCGCTTGATGACCACGGGCTGGTCGGCAAAGCTGGTTTCCAGGTCGTTCCACAGGCGGATCGACGAACTGCCCACGAAGACCACGCCGCCCGGCTGCGGCGCCTGCTTCAGGTCGGCGGCGGCGAAGGCCTCGAAACTCGAACTCCAGCGCGGGTCGATCGCCGCCAGCTGCTGGGCGACCGGAGGAACCGCCACAGTGGGGCTCGCGGGCGCGGCCACCGCCAGCTGCTGGGTTGCCGGGGCCAGGGCAGGTGGGGGTGTTTCGGCCTGCGCAATGGCCAGGGAGCCGATGCCGAGCGCGCCGGCCAGGGCCAGTTGCAGCGGCAGCGAGAAGCGCAATGAACGGTGGGGCAATGGGTGCAAGGCGGTCAGGGAGTGGTGGGCGCGCAGAATGGACAGCACCGCTCGCGGAAAGTTCAGACGCCACCAGTGTAAATATCGGTATCGGGCCGGTCCACCCCGACGCCTCGAACTGTTGTCCTGAGGCCCCAGACGGGCCCGTTCGTCGGAACCGCTGGACTCAGGCGGCCTCTGGTGGCACCACCAGCACGTCGTTTTCGGCCATTTCCAGCACGCGCTGCGCCACGCTGCCCAGCAGCAGGCCGAGCACGCCACGGCGCTGCTGCGTGCCCAGCACCACGAGGTCCGCCGGGTGCGCCTGCCCATGGGCGTGCAGCAGCAGGCCCGTGTCGCCATGCTCCAGCCAGGTGCGCAGGCGCAGGCCCACATCACCGGGCAGTTCGCACGACTGGATGAAGGCCTCGGCCTCGCGTTCTGCCTGAGACAGGCCGTCGGCGCGCACCTTGGTGGTGTCCACGCCGCCGATCGCCGGGTACGGGTTGTCGAAGGCGTGGAACAGCGTGAGTTCGGCCTGGGGAAAGAGCGCGGCGGCGGTGCGCAGGGTGTGGCGCGACGCGGGCGAAAAATCGCTGGCCACGATCACGTGGCTGTAGGTCGCGCGCGGCCGGTTGCGCACCACGAGCAAAGGCACGGGCGAGCGGCGCGCCAGGGCATCGACGGTGGAGCCCAGCACCACGCGGCTGAGCGCCTCGTTGCGCGCCACACCGGTCACGATCAGGCCACTGCCCTCGGCCATGGCCACGGTGAGCACAGTGTCGGTGACGGCGCCCTGCTCGACCCGGGGCACCAGCGGCAGCTCACCGTCTTCGCACGCGAGGTCGGCGCGCAGCCGCTGCTCCACCATCGCCCGGCGCGCGGTGCCGCCGCTCAGGCCCGATGCGCGCGACAGCACCGAGGTGGGTGCCTCGGCCGGCTCGGGCTCGACCACCATCAGCGCGACCAGGCGCGCGTCCCACTCGCGCGCCAGGCGCACAGCGCGGTCCAGGGCGCGGTCGCTGCGGCTGCTCAGGTCGGTGGCCAGCAGGATGTGGCGCGGGGTGGCGGGTGTGCTCACGCGAAAGCTCCTTTCAAGGTGACCGGCACGCGGAGCGGGCCGTCGGGTTCAGACCTTGGAAGATACCAAACGGTCCTCGGCGCGCTGGTGGCCGTGCTCGGCCGCGCGGCACGCCGCCGAGCTCGTGCTCAGTCCGCCGGCCGCGCCACCCGGTGCAGCGCCCTGACCAGGTCCGACTCGGTGATGATGCCGGCCAGCCGGCGTTCCGTGTCGATGATGGGAATGTGGTGGTGCCCGCCTTCCGAGAACAGCGGCACCAGCTCGCTCACGTGCCGGTTGATGCTGGCCACGCGCACCTCGCGCGTCATCAACTGGCCCACCACCTCCGGTTTGTCCGAATGCACCGCGCCGCTGCGCCGCATCAGCGCGCGCAGTCGCTCGCCGATGCCTTCGTGCCGATCGAGCTCGGCGTGCCGCATGAAGTCCGACACCGTGACGATGCCCACGATGCGCCGCGCCCGGTCCACCACCGGCAGCGCCTTGATGCGATGCTGGCGCATCAGGCCCCAGGCCTCGCGCAACGGGGTGCCGAAGGACACCGCGATGGGCTCGGGCGTCATGATGTCGCCGCAGCGCAGGCTGCCGAAGTTGCGCTGGTAGGCCGCCGACTCGGCGTGGTGCAGCAGTTCCTCCAGGTCGTCGCGGCTCACGTCCAGCACCTGGTTGTAGTGCGCCAGCGCCGCGTCCAGGTCGGCCGCGCTGAAGCGGGCCGGGGCGGCGGCCGGCTCGTGCACCACGCGCACCTGGGCATGCGGGTAGCGCCGCCCGCTCAGGCTGTTGTAGACCACGCCCGCCACCACCAGCAGCAGCGAGTTCACGAACATCGGGAAGGCCGCGAAATGGAAACCCATGGCGCCCAATGAAGTCAGCAGCGCGGTCGCGCCGCCCGGCGGGTGCAGGCAGCGCAGCGCGAACATGAGCGCGATCGCCGCCGCCACGGCCAGCGCCGCCGCCCAGGCCGGGTCGGGCACCAGCATGGCGCAGGCCGCGCCCACCAGTGCCGAGAGCGTGTTGCCGCCCACCACCGACCAGGGCTGCGCCATCGGGCTCGCGGGCAGCGCGAACACCAGCACGGCACTCGCGCCCAGCGGCGCCACCAGCCAGGGGCCCATGGCATTCGCCCCCGCCCACCAGCGGCTCACCAGGGCCGTGAAGAGGATGCCCAGGCCTGCGCCGGCCACACTGCGCCAGCGCTCGTGGGCATCGACGCGCACCGGCGCCGGCCAGAACGCCGCGAGGAAACGGGTGGCACCTTCGAAGCGCGCGGCGGGAGGCTGGCCATCGGGGTTCAAACGGGTCTCCGGAAGTCTTGAGATGGATCAGGGAAGCGCCGCTTGGCGGCCCTGGCGCGCGCGGGGGAGATCGATCTCCCATAAGATTGATTCTAGATGGATCTTTTTGCGCGCCGAGGGCGCGGGGGGTCCGTGCACGGGAAACATCATGAGCGTCATGGCGGTCTGCACCGAGGAAGAGGTTTCGAGCATGGTCCATGCGTTCTACGCGCGGGTGCGGCGCGACGAGGTGCTCGGTCCCATCTTCAACGCCCGCATCCACGACTGGGACCGCCATCTGACGCACCTGGTGGACTTCTGGTCCTCCATCCTGCGCCGCACCGGCCGCTTCACCGGCGCACCCATGCCGCGCCACGCCGCCCTGCCCGGCCTCACGCCGGCCCTGTTCCAACGCTGGCTGGCCCTGTTCCGCGAGACCACCGACGCCCTGCCCAACCGCGCCATGGGCGAGCAGGCCTTCGCCATGGCGCAGCGCATCGCGCAAAGCCTCTGGTACGGCTACCAGATGAGCAACAGCCCGGACGAGGTGCCCGCCGACCTGTTGCTCGACGGAGGCCCTCCGTGCGCCTGACCACCATGACCGACTACGCCCTGCGCCTGCTGATGTACCTCGCGCAGCAGCCGGATCGCCTGTGCACCATCGCCGAGGCCGCGCAGGCCCACGGCGTCTCCGAAGCCCACCTCATGAAGGTCACGCACCACCTCGGCCTGCTGGGCTGGATCGAGACCGTGCGCGGCAAGGGCGGCGGCATGCGGCTGGCGCGCGACCCTCACGAGATCGGCCTGGGCGAGGTGGTGCGCGACATGGAGCCCGATTTCCACCTGGTCGAATGTTTCTCCAGCGGCAACACCTGCGTGCGCACGGGCGACTGCGCCCTGACCGGCGTGTTGCACAGTGCTCTGCAGGATTTCCTGGCGCGGCTCGACGGCGTCACGCTGGCCGACATCGTGCCCACGCGGCCCCTGCCAGCCACCCGCGTCGCGGTGCACCGCGTGGCGGTGCGCTGAGGCCTCAGGCCCGGGGCGGGTTGGGCCGTCCCAGCTCGACGATGGGCCCGGTGGAGGCGTACTGGTTGCCGCCCAGGCGCGTGAGCGGGCGCGTGCGCACCACGTCGAAGCGCCCGCTGGGTTCGATGAACTGGTCGTCCAGGTGCAGCGCCACCACGCGGCCGAAGACCACGTTGCTGAACGTGTCCCCGGGGCCGACGGGGTCGATGTTGATGATCTGCAGCAACTGGCATTCCATGCAGGCCGGCGACGCCGCCACGCGCGGCGGCCGCACCTTGCGGCTGGCGGCCTTCTCCAGGCCGGCGATCTTGAACTCGTCCGTGCCGTGAGGCGCGTTGAACGAGGACAGGTTCATCTGCTCGCGCAGGTCCCAGGTCACGAGGTTGGTGACGAACTCGCCCGTGGCGCGCACGTTGGCGATGGTGTCCTTCACCTCGCGGTCGTCGGGCGCGTTGCACGAGAACATGACCACCGGTGGCGCGGTGGACACCAGGTTGAAGTGCGAGAACGGCGCGAGGTTCACGCGGCCGTCCGCGCTCACGGTGCTGATCCAGCCGATGGGCCGGGGCGCGACGATGGCGTTGAAGAGGGAACGTTTGAAGTCGGTCGCGGTGTCGAGGTCGAGGTACATGGCAGGAGGATCCGGAAAAATTCAGCGAACAGGGTTGACGATGGCGGCACCCGGTTCCCCGCGCACCACTTTCGCGAGGTTCTCGGCGGCCTGCTGGCGGCGGCCGAAGAAGCCCTCCCAGGTCCACGAAGCCACGTGCGGCGTGCTCAGCACGCGCGGGTGGGCGAGCAAGGGGTCGTCGCGCGCCGGGGGTTCGGGGTCGAACACGTCGAAGGCCGCACCGGCCAGCGTGCCGGCGTCCAGCGCGGCGACCAGCGCCGGCGCATCCACCAGCGTGGCGCGCGCCGTGTTGATCAGCACGGCGCCGGCTTTCATGCGCGCGAGCGCCGCCGCATCGAGCAGCGGGCGGTCGCCGGGCAAGGCCGGGCAATGCAGCGACACCGCGTCGCTCTGCGCCAGCAGCTCGTCCATGCCCACGGCTTGCACGCCGGCGGGGAGGTCGCGGGCCAGCGGGTCGTGCACCAGCACGCGCACGTTCCAGCCCGCCACGCGCTGCGCCAGCGCGCGCCCGATGCGGCCAAAGCCCACGATGCCCAGCGTGCTGCCGTCCAGCCCGCCAGCAAACACCTGGGGGCTGCGCCAACCGCCGCCCTGCAGGTAGCTGCGGGTCCACACGTGCAGCTGCTTGCGCAGCGCCAGCAGCAGGGTCATGGCGTGCTCGGCCACCGCCACGGAATCGTTGCCGCCGGGCGTGTTGCAGACAGCAATGCCCAGGTCGCTCGCGGCCGCCACGTCCACCGTGTCCACGCCGACGCCGATCTTGCTGATCACCTGGAGGCCGGGCAAGGCGGTCATCACCTCGCGCGTGACGCGGATGCCGCCGGAGATCAGCACGCCCTGGCAACCCTTGGCGTCGGCGATGAAGTCGGCCTCCAGGTGGCGGCGGTAGCCGGGGTCGTGGTTGGGCTTGCCCAGGCGCACGTCGAAGCCCTGTTCGCGCAGCCAGGGAATGCTGGGGTCGTCGGGCATCACGCGCTCCCAGATCAGGACGGGTTCGTTTCGTTGGGCGTTCATCAGGCGGGGTCTTCTCCGGAAGGGGGATCAGGCGTCGGGGAAACCGAACACGCGGGCGGGGTTGCGGGCCAGGATCTGCTCGCGCAGGGCGGCGTCGGGCACGGCGCGCGCGAACAGCTCGACCAGGTCGGCGTCGTTGGGCATGGTGGTCGTGGCCGCGTCGTACAGCGGGTGCGGCCAGTCGGTGGCCCAGAGCATGCGCCAGGGGTTGAGGGCGACCACGCGGCGGATCAGCTCGACCGCATCGTCGTATGGCGGTGCGAAGCGGTGGTCCACGCGCGAAACCTTCACCCACCAGTGGCCGCGCGTGACGGCCTCGCGCAGGAAGCGGAAGCCCTCGCCGTCGAGGTCGCCCGGGTTCAGGTAGGCCAGGTGGTCCACCACCACTTCGGCGCGCAGGTCCAGCAGCAGGCGCGCGTGCGCCGCCAGCTCGTCGGCGGTGGCATGCAGCGAAATGATCCAGCCCAGGGCCTCGGCGCGGCGCACCTGACGGCGAAAGGCCACGGCGTCGAACGCCGCACCGAAGCGCGAGAGGATGTTGAAGCGCGCGCTGCGCACACCCGCCGCATGCAGCTCTTCGCAGGCCGCGTCGGACACGCTGTCGTCCAGCAGGGCCACGCCCCGGTAGCGCGCCGGGTCCGCGCGCAAGGCGGTGAGCAGCACCGCGTGGTCGTTGCCGTACACCGAGGGCTGCACCAGCACCGCGCGCTGCACGCCCAGCCGCTCATGCAGGGTGCGCAGCTCGTCGAGCCAGGCCACCGGCGGCTCGTAGCGGCGGCCGGGCAGCAGCAGGTCCACGCGCGCAGGGTCGAAGACGTGGACCGCGCAGTCGCACGACAGCGGCGGCAGCGCCACCGCCGGCTCGCGCGTGTCGCGCCGCCAACCGCGGTGCGCGTTCACGCGGACGCCGCGCTGGCGCTGTAGTCGCCCGCGTTGTGGACCCAGCCGCGTGCGATGAAGTCCTCGCGCGGCGGACTGAACAGGTCGATCAGCAGGTGGTGACCATCGCCCACGCCCTCGGTGGTGTGCACCAGGTCCACCGGCACCACCACCAGCGAGGGCGATGGCGCAGCCAGGTGCTCGTCGTCGCGCCAGAGGTTGGCGTCCTTGCCCCAGTTCACCCGCAGGTGGTGGATGAAGTTGCCTGCCAGCGCGAGCGAACCCTGTTCGAGGTCGCTGTGGCTGTGCGGGCTCAGCGCCGTGCGGTCGCGCACGCCGTGGTACTCCACCCAGTTGATGCTGAGGGTGTCGGTCTGCAGCATCTTCAGGCGCGGGTTGTCGGCCGGTGCCGGCACCTTCGCCATTTCGAATACCTGCACCAGCGGCGCGCCGGGCTTGCGCCGGAACGGTCGGCCGGTGGGCTTGATGCGCGCATCCGGCTCGGCGTAGGCGCTTTCGTTGAGCACCGTGGCGGGCTCGATGTCCGGGCGGTTCGAGGCGATCACCGCGCAGGTGCCGGGCACGGCGAGCCGCACGCTGGAGCGGCCGGCGGCCAGCACGCACACGCAGCCCGCGTGGGGCACCACCCCGCTGGGCCCCTGCCCGGCTGGCGAGATGACCGCGCCCGCATCGGGAAAGACCAGCAGCATCTCGGCGGTGCTCTCGACCTCGAAGGGCTCGGTGCCCGCCTCGATCCATTCCACGATGAGGTTCTGCGCGCGCATGCGCCGGTGGCGGTTGCCCGCGACAGTGAGCGCGGGATGGTCGAGAAAGGCCGCGAAGCTGCGTGGACGGACACCGGGGGACGAGGGGGCGGGCGTGGATGGCATGAAGGGTGCGAGGAATGGATCGGGAATGCGGTGATCATCACCCGGCCTGCGCCATCGAGGCAATGCGAACGCGGCCGTTTTCTGCCTGCCGGAAAGCGGGCCGAGTTTCGTTGACACCCCTGGAGCCGCTCGGGAATCATCGATCGATTCCTTTTCTTCCATCGAGACCCGGAGACATTCATGAAACCACTTCAACGCACCCTGCTCGGCGCGCTGGCCGGTGCCGCCCTCGTGCTGGGCGCATCCGCAGCGCACGCCCAGGCGGACGATTTCCCCAACAAGCCCATCCGCCTGGTGGTGCCGTTCGCCGCGGGCGGCACCATGGACCTGTTCGGCCGCCTCGTGGGCGGTGAGATGGCCAAGGCCTTGGGCCAGACCGTCGTGGTCGAGAACATGCCCGGCGCGGGTGGCTCCATCGCCACCGGCAACGTGGCGCGCTCCGCGCCCGACGGTTACTCGATCTGCTTCTGCGCCACCGGCAGCACGGTGATCCTGCCGCTGATGGACGCCAAGCTGCCCTACAAGGTCGCCACCGACTTGCCGCCCGTGGGCCATGTGCTGCGCATCGAGCAGACCATCCTCGTCAACGCCGAGAAAGGCGCACCCAACCTGGGCGCGCTGGTCGGCAAGGCCAAGGGCAAGCCAGGCGGCATGTTCTACGGCACGCCGGGCAACGGCACCTCCAACCACCTGGCCGGCGAGCTGTTCAAGATCGCGGCCGGGCTGGACATCGGCACCGTGCACTACAAGGGCGAGTCCGCCGCCGTGCTGGACCTGCTCACCGGCCAGATCGACTTCATGGTGGCCTCGGTCTCCTTCGCCGATCCGCAGGTGAAGTCGGGCAAGCTGCGCATCCTCGCGCTCACCGGCCCCAAGCGCGTCTCCGCCTACCCCGACGTGCCCACCATCGCCGAGTCCGGCTACCCCGGCTACGAAGCCACCACGCAGGTGGGCCTGCACGTCGCCAAGGGCACGCCCCAGGCGCGCATCGACAAGCTCAACGCCGCGATGAACACCGCGCTCAAAAGCAAGGAGCTGCTGGACCGCATGGCCGCCAGCGGCGTCTCGCCCGTGGGCGGCACGCCCGACGGCTACGCCGCCTTCCTGCGCCAGGAGAACGACAAGTGGGGCAAGGTGATCAAGCAGGCCGGCATCAAGCTGGAGTAAGCCGACATGCCGACCACCCTGTTGATGCTCCCGCCCCAGATCCCCGCCACCCGTGACTGGGCGCAGCGGCTGGGCGCGGCCTTGCCCGAGCTGAAGATCGTCGTCGCCGAGACCGATGACGCGGCCCTGGCGGCCATCGGGCAGGCCGACGCGGCCGTGGGCACGCTCACGCCCGCGCTGCTGGCGGCCGCGCCGCGCCTGCGCTGGCTGCACTCGCCGCTGGCCGCGCCACCCACCGGCTACTTCTTTCCCGAGCTGGTGAGCCACAGCGTGACCGTGACCAACGTGCGCGGCATCTTCAACGACCACATCAGCGCGCACATCCTGTCCTTCGTGCTGGCCTTCTCGCGCGCGCTGCACCGTTTCATCCCGCAGCAGCAGCGCGGCGAGTGGCTGCAGCCACCGCGCTACGAAGGCACGGTCTACCTGCCGGAGGCCACGGCGCTCATCGTGGGCGTGGGTGGCATCGGCGCGGAAACCGCGCGCCTGCTCGCGGCCTTCGGTGTGCACGTGATCGGCACCGACGCGCAGCGCACCTCGCCCCCGGAAGGCATGGCCGAGCTGCACCCGGCGCAGGCGCTGGACGAGCTGCTGCCGCGCGCCGACTTCGTCATCGTCACCGTGCCACACACGCCCGAGACCGAAGGCCTGTTCGACCGCGCGCGCTTTCGGCGCATGAAGCGCGGCGCCTTCTTCATCAACATCGGGCGCGGCATGACCACGCGGCTGGACGACCTGCTCGCCGCTCTGCAGGCCGGCGAGGTCGGCGGCGCCGGGCTCGACGTGTTCGAGCAGGAACCCCTGCCCGTCGGCCACCCGCTGTGGACACAGCCCGGCGTGTTCATCACGCCGCACGTGGCCATGTGGGGGCCGTACTACAACGAGCGCCGCTACAAGATCCTGCGCGACAACTGCCAGCGTTTCCTCGCCGGCCAGGCCCTCGTCAACCGCGTCGACAAGGCGCTGTGGTACTGAGCCGGGGCCGCGCCATGGCGCTCAAGGGTATGATCCGCTCCCCCTCCCGCCCCTGCGGGAGCGGAGCGATGATGCCCATGGCCGACGACCCCGACGCCCCCGACGAGCAACCCAGTGGATCGATCCGGGCCATCTCGCGCGCGCTGCAGATCCTGCGGATCATGAACACGCAGCCGACCTGGAGCCTGCACAGCCTGCACCTGCAGACCGCGCTGCCCAAGTCCACCATCTTCCGCATCCTGCACACCCTGCAGCTCGAAGGCTATGTGCGGCTGGAGGGCGGCGTGGGCGTCTACCGCCTCACGGAAAAGATCCTGGAGATGAGCGGCGGCTTCACCGAGAAGTCGCTGTTGGTCGAGGTGGGATCGCCGCTGGCGCTGCGCCTGACCAAGGCCATCAAGTGGCCGGTGGCGCTGGGCGTGCTCGATGGCGATGCCATCGTGGTGCGCTACAGCGGCATGCCCTACAGCCCGATCGCCGCGCACTCCACCACCATCGGCCGGCGCCTGGGCCTGGCCGACACCGCCATGGGTCGTGTTTACCTGGCGTTCTGCCCCGAGGTGGAGCGCGAGATCCTGTTCGACATGCTGCGCGCCGCGCCCGGCGGCAGCCAGCTCGGCCACGAGGAGTTGCTGCTGCAGGAACTCGCGGCCATCCGGCAGCAGGGTTACGCCGTGCGCCAGCCCAATCCGCAACGGCGCACCGCCACGCTGGCCACGCCGGTGATGCACCGCACCGAGGTCGTGGGTCTCATGGGCATGACCACCTTCGGCAACCTCATGACACCGGCCACCGTGACGCAATGCGCGCCACAACTCCAGGCGGCCGCCGCCGCCGTGAGCGAGGCCTACGCCACGCGGCTGCCGCCCAGCCCGGACACCGGCGCGCCTTTCTGACCTGCGGAAAGTCGCGCCGCGGCGCTTGCCGCGCCGCACCGGCACCGTGACCATGGCGGCTTGGGCAACAACGCCCGCCATCCACAGGAAACACCGCTCGATGAAAACACGGGGCCACATCCGCCAACGCGAACTCACACTCGGCACGTTCGTGAAAACCGACTCCCCCCAGATCACCGAGATCCTGGGCACGACCGATCTGGACTTCGTCGTGGTGGACGCCGAGCACGCGCCCTTCGACCGCCTCGCGCTGGACCGCCACATGATGGCCGGGCGCGCCAGCGGCATCCCGGTGCTGGTGCGCATCCCCGACACCGCGCCCGCCACCATCCAGTCCGTGCTCGACCTGGGCGCTGCCGGCCTGCTGGTGCCGCGCGTGGACAGCGCGGCGCAGGCCCGTGAAGTGGTCTCGCGCGCCCGCTACCGCCAGGGCAGCCGGGGCTTTTCCATCTCGCCGCGCTGCGCCGGCTACGGCACCCTGCGCATGGCCGATGCGCTGGACGCGGGCGACCAGACGCTGATCCTGTGCCAGATCGAAAGCCCCGACGGCGTCACCGAGGCCTTCGACATCGCCTCCACCCCGGGCGTGGACGGCCTTTTCATCGGCCGCGCCGACCTCGCGCTGTCGATGGGCCTGGACGACAACCGCGCGCCGGCCGTGTCCGAGGCCTGCGATCGCATCATCGAGGCGGCGAAGGCGGCCGGTGTGAGCGCGGCCATGTTCGTGCCCAACGAGGCCGAGGCCATCGCGTTCCGCGGGCGCGGCATCGACTGCTTCGTGGTCTCGTCCGACCAGTCGCTGCTGCGCCAGGCCACCCAGCAGTTCGCGGCCGCGTCCACCGCCCTGCGCCAGAGCGCGCGCTGACAGCTCAGGCCGCCATGCCCAGGCGGCGCATCCAGCCGGCCAGCGCCTGCTCGTCGGCGTTACCGGCCTGGTAGGCCGCCAGCATGGCGGCGTGCGACTCGGGCCGGTGCTGGTTGAGCTTGACCTTGCACTGAAGGTTCGTCACCCGCAGTTCGAAGGCGGTGATGCCCTGCATCAGCTTGTGCTGGAAGTCCTCTTCCAGCCCGCGCCACTGGTCCGCATAGGCCGGGTCGTGGTCGTGGATCAGGTGCTTGAGCAATCGGTCCTTGGTGTCGAAGCCGTCCAGCACACGCGCCTGCACCGTGGCGTGCACCGCCAGGTAGTTCCAGGTCGGCACGCGGGTCAGATCGGGGTAGACGCGCGGCGTCATGTAGGCATGCGGCCCGAGAAAAGTCACCACCGCCTGCGGGCGCGCCGCCAGGTAGCGCCCGTGCGGGTTGGGCTTGGCGCAGTGGCCCAGCAGCGTGAGGCCACCGTCTTCCTCCAGCAGGTGCAGCGGCAGGTGGGTGACGAAGGGCAGGCCCTCGTCGTCGGTGGAGATCAGGCTGGCGAACGGGTGCGCGCGCAACAGCTCCAGGGCGATGGCGGGGTCCTTGGCAGCGAACTGAGGTGGCAGGTACATGGGGCGGCCTCTTGTGGGAACGGATCACTGTAACGCCGGTTCGCTTTCGCCACGCCCGCTTCTATCATCCGTGCATGACCCTGCGCATCGCCTTCGCACTGGTGTGGTCCCTCGCCTGTCTGAACGCCACGGCCCAGACCGGCGGCCCCGTGGCCCCGGGCAGCGGCCCGGCCGCGCAGCGCCCCCGCATCGCCCTGGTGCTCTCGGGCGGCGGCGCCCGGGGCGGCGCGCACATCGGGGTGCTCAAGGTGCTGGAGGAGCTGCGGGTGCCGGTCGACTTGGTCGTGGGCACCAGCGCCGGCGCCATCGTGGGCGCGGCCTACGCCACCGGGCTGCCGCTGGCCACCATCGAAGAGGAAATGAAAGGCCTGAGCACGGCCACGCTGTTCCACGACGTGGTGCGCGACAACCTGCCGATGCGGCGCAAGGCCGACGACGCGGCCAACTACGTCGGCCCCGAGATGGGCCTGGGCCCGCATGGCCTCTCGCTGCCCAAGGGCGCGGTGGCCGGCGTGGCGCTGGAGGCCGTGCTGCGCCGCCTCACGGCGCGCCAGCGCAGCGTGAACTTCAACCACTTCCCGGTGCCCTTCCGGGCCATCGCCACCGACCTCGCCACCTCCGAGATGGTGGAGCTCGACCACGGCAGCCTCACCCAGGCCGTGCGCGCGAGCATGGCCATCCCGGCCGTCATCAGTCCGGTGGAGCTCGAGGGCCGCCTGCTGGTGGACGGTGGCGTCACCCGCAACCTGCCGGTGGACGTGGCGCGCCGCATGGGCGCGGACATCGTGATCGCGGTCAACATCGGCACGCCGCTGCTGCGCCGGGAGGACATCACCTCCCTGCTCTCGGCCTCCGAGCAGATGCTGCGCATCCTCACCACGACCAACGTCGCGCAGTCGCTCAAGGAGTTGGGCCCGCGCGACGTGCTCATCACGCCCGACCTCAGCCGCGTGAGCAGCAGCGACTTCGACCACCTCTCCGACGCCGCCCGGGCCGGTGAGGCCGCCGCGCGCGCGGCCAGCGCGACCCTGGCCGCCCACGGCCTGAGCCCAGCCGAATTCAGCGCGCTGCTGGCAGCGCGCGAGGCGGCGCAGGATCCCGGCGGGCAGCGCATCGACGCCATCCAGGTCAGCGGCACGCAGCGCGTGAACCCGCAGGCCGTGCTCGACGGCATGCAGACCCAGCCCGGCGAGGCCTTCGACGCGAGCCGCGTGGACCAGGACCTGCAACGCCTGTACGGCTGGGGCGACTTCGAGGCGGTGAGCTACACCTTCAGCGAAGAACCCGGCCAGGGCCGCGTGCTCACCGCCCGCGTCACCGAAAAATCCTGGGGCCCGCACTACCTGCGTTTCGGCCTGGGCCTGTCGTCCGACTTCGCCGGCGGCTCCTTCTTCAACCTGCTGGCCACCCACCGCGCCACCTGGCTCAACCGCCTCGGCGCCGAATGGCGCAACGACATCCAGATCGGCCAGACCGACCGCCTGCGCACCGAGTGGTTCCAACCCCTGCATCCCACACAACGGGTTTTCGCGGCGGCCCACCTGGGCGGCGAGCGCAGCCCCTTCGAACTGTTCAGCGACGAGGGCGTGCGCGTGGCGCGCTTCCGGCTGGAGCACTACGGCTACGGCGCCGACCTGGGCCTGCAGCTCGGCACGCAGGGGCAACTGCGCCTCGGTGTGCGGCAAGGCCGCGTGCGCCTGCAGAACGACACCAGCCTGCTGCCGCCCGGCCTCTTCGAGGCCGACGCCGACACCGCCGCCCTGGTGCTGCGCCTGCAACTGGACACGCTGGACAATGTGCGCTTTCCGCGCACGGGCTACGCGCTGGACGTGAAGCTGCACCAGTCGCAACCGCGCTGGGGCGCGAGCGACGACTACCGCAAGCTCTCTGCCGCGTTCCGCACGGCGGTGGGCTTCGGCCGGCACGCGCTGGAGTTCTCCGCGCAGGGCGTGAAAGCCAGCGGCGGCACCCTGCCTGCCTACGAGACCTCCTTCCTGGGCGGCTTCCAGCGCCTCTCGGGCTACAAGACCAACGAGGTCTTCGGCAACGAATTCGTGCTCGGCCGCGTGAACTACAGCCACCGGCTCACCAACGTGGGCTTCCTCGAGGGCGCCTATGCCGGCGTCTCGCTCGAAGCCGCGCGCATTGGCGACACGGCCTTCGGCCCGCAACGCGAGAAGAGCCGCTACGGCTTCGCCGTCTACCTCGCCATGGACACGCCCCTGGGCCCGGTTTACCTGGCCCTGGGGCGCGGCGACCACCGCCGCCACGCGGCCTACTTCTACCTGGGGCAGCCCTGACCACTGCCATACCGCCATGAACCTCCTGAACCACCCCGCCTTCCAAAGTCTTGTGCTGCCCCTGCTGCTGTGCATCGGCGGCGTGGCGGCCCTGCTGCGCACCACCGGCCCGAACCGGGCCGCGCTCGGCGCCGCCCTGGGCCTGCTGGTGGCGCTGGCCTGGTTTCCCGGTTTCGATTGGCCGGCCACCGCGCGCGCGCAGAAGCTGCCCTGGGTCGCACTTGCGGGCACGGTGATCGCGGCGCTGCTCCTGTGGCGAGCGGCCCGGGGCCTGCCCACCCCGCGCCCCTGGTGGCGCGGCATCGCCCTGGCCGCCGTGCTCACCGTGGCCTGCCTGGGGCTGGCCGCGGCGGCGGGGCTCGGGGGTTCGCTGCTGCTGGCCCAGCTGGCGCTGATGGTGGCGGTAGCCACCGCCGTGCCCGGTCTGTGGTCGTGGTGGCGGCCCTCGTCGGGGCTGTGGATGGCCCCGGCCGCGCTGCTGCCCCAGTTGCTGGCCGCGCTGTGGATCGCGGCGGCCCTGCCCATGGCGCCGTGGAACGCCGGGGCCGCCGACACGGCCACCGACGACCTCTACTACACCCCGCAGTGGAAATGACCCCACGGCCCGGGACCTCGCGCTCAATGCGATGATGGCCGCCATGCCATCACCCACGGACGCCACGACCGCCCAGGACATCCCCGCCGACTGGCCTGCGCTCTGGCAACAGATGCTGCAGGCCCGCACCACGGGCCAGGCCGCGCCGCTGCTGCGCTGGTGCGCGCAGCAAGGCTGGCAACTGGCGCCGATGGGCGACGCGCGCAGCGCCGAGCTGTTCACGCTCTACAAGCCCCTGCTCGATGCGCGCCAGGCCAGGGGCGGCGCGCCCTGGGCCGTGGCCCAGCTCGGCCAGAGCCTGGACGGGTTCGTGGCCACCGTCACCGGCGACTCCTACTACGTGAACGGCCCGCACTGCCTGCTGCACCTGCACCGCCTGCGCGCGCTGTGCGACGCGGTGCTGGTCGGTGCCGGCACGGTCGCCATCGACAACCCGCAGCTCACCACGCGGCGCGTGCCCGGCCCGCAGCCAGTGCGCGTGGTGGTGGACCCGGCCGTGCGGCTGGACGGCCAGTCGCGCATGTTCCGCGATGGGCAGGCACCGTCCCTCTGGGTCTGCGACGCGCGGCACGCCGAGCTGGCCCGCGAGCGCCTGGGCAGCGCCCCCGCCGAGGTGCTGGCGGTGGACGGCCTGCTCGACGACAGCGGTGAGGGTTACCGCCCCGCGCTCGTCGCGCGGGCGCTGGCCGCACGCGGCCAGCGCGTGCTGTTCGTCGAAGGCGGCGGCATGACGGTGTCGCGCTTCTTCACCGCCGGTGTGCTCAGCCGCCTGCACCTCATCATCGCGCCCGTGCTGATCGGCCAGGGCCGGCGTGGCCTGCGCGCGCCCGCGCACGACGTGATGGCCGACTGCCCCCGCCCGCCCACGCGCACCCTGCCGCTGGGCGAGGACATGCTGTGGGACCTGGACCTCAGCGGATCGAGCCGCGCGTGACGTCCCACCCGGACAGGGGCATGGTGGGCGCGCTCAGAGCAAGGGGCGCAGCTCGCGCGCCGCGTCCTGCAGCAACGGCAGCACGTCTTTCTGGAACACCGGTCCCTCGAAACGATCGGGCGCGGCCACCACGTTGAGCGCCGCGACCGTGCGGCCCTGCATGTTGCGCAGGGGCACTGCCAGCGCGAACACGCCCAGCTCATGCTCCTCTCGCGCAACGGCCATGTCATCGCTGCGCACTTGCGCGATGACGGCCCGAAAGGCCTTGTGTTCCACGGTGGTGTGCGGCGTCAGCCGGGGCAGCTCGCGGCCCTTGAGCCAGGCGGCGAATTCGGCGCGCGGCAGGCCCGCGAGCAGCACGCGGCCGGTGGACGTGGCGTGCGCGGGCAGGCGCGCCCCGAGGTGCAAGCCATAGGCCATGAGCCGCTGACCACCCAGCGAGACATTGCGCGCCACGATCACGACCTGGTCGCCGTCGAGCACGGCAGCCGAGTAGGACTCGCGCGTCTGCGCCGCGAGCCGGTTCAAGGTGGGCTGCAGCAGGCGCGGCAGGCGCGCCGAAGCCAGGTAGCTGCCCGAGAAGCGCAGCACCTTGGGCGAGAGCCAGTAGTGGCTGCCATCGGACTCCAGGTAACCGAGGTGCGCCAGGGTCAGCAGGTGGCGGCGTGCCGCGGCGCGCGTGAGACCCGCGCGCTCGGCGGCCTGGGTGGCGTTGAGGCGCTGGCGCTCGGTGTCGAAGCTCTCCAGCACCGCCATGCCCTTGGCCATGCCTTCGATGAAATCGGCTTTCGCCATGGGAGGGGGGGCTGTGCTCATGGGCCGATTATGCCCAGGGGCACCGGAATTTGCGCGGTGATCGCGCAAGAGTTTCGATCATCGCGCAAAGGCGCCTGCGCGGCGTTGCGCTGGCGGGGTCCCGTTTTTAAGCTGCGTTCGTTTCACCTCACGCCATTCCAGGAGACACCCCATGCGTACCCAGGTCGCCATCATCGGCGCCGGCCCCTCCGGCCTGCTGCTCGGACAGTTGCTGCACAAGGCCGGCATCGACAACATCATCGTCGAACGCCAGAGCGGTGAATACGTGCTCGGCCGCATCCGCGCCGGCATCCTCGAGCAGATCACCACCGACCTGTTGCGCGAGGTGGGCGTGGGCGAGCGCCTGGACGCCGAAGGCACCGTCCACCACAGCATCGAACTGGTGTTTGCCGGCACCCGCCATGCCATCGACGTGCACGGCCTGACCGACGGCAAGGTCGTCACCGCCTACGGCCAGACCGAACTCACGCGCGACCTCATGGAAGCGCGCAGCGCCGCCGCGCTGCCCACCGTGTACGAAGCCGCGAACGTGGAGGTGCTGGACTACGACAGCAACAGCCCGAAGGTGCGCTACCAGAAGGATGGCCGGACGCACGAGATCGAATGCGACTTCATCGCCGGCTGCGATGGCTTCCACGGCGTGTGCCGCGCCAGCGTGCCCAAGGGCGCCATCACCGAATTCGAGAAGGTCTACCCTTTCGGCTGGCTCGGCGTGCTGGCCGATGTGCCACCGGTCTCGCCCCACGCCATCGTCTACGCCAACAGCGAACGCGGCTTCGCCCTGTGCTCCATGCGCAGCCTCACGCGCAGCCGCTACTACGTGCAATGCCCGCTGGACGACAAGGTCGAGGACTGGAGCGACCAGCGCTTCTGGGACGAGCTGCGCCTGCGGCTCGACCCCGAGATGGCATCGCGCGTGATCACCGGCCCGACCATCGAGAAGAGCATCGCGCCGCTGCGCAGCTTCGTCGCCGAACCGATGCGCTTTGGCCGCATGTTCCTCGCGGGCGACGCGGCGCACATCGTGCCGCCCACCGGCGCCAAGGGCCTGAACCTGGCGGCCAGCGACGTCAAGTACCTCTCGGCCGCGTTCATCGAGTACTACCGCGACAAGACCTCCGCCGGCATCGACACCTACTCCGAGCGCTGCCTGCGCCGCGTCTGGAAGGCCGAACGTTTCTCGTGGTGGCTGACCTCGCTGATGCACCGCTTCCCCGACACCGCAGGTTTCGGCCAGAAGATCCAGGAAGCCGAGCTCGACTACGTCGTGAACTCGGTCTCGATGTCGCGCTCGCTGGCCGAGAACTACGTGGGCCTGCCGCTGAACTTCGGCGAACGCTGAACCCCGCGCGTCCCAGGAAGGCGGGCGACGGTGTCGCCCGTTGGCGCAGCGGCGGCCGGGCTTGCGGGTACATTGCGGCGACGACCTTCCACAGCCCGACCGCCATGAGTTCCTCCCCCCGCCCTGCCCCCGCCCTCCAGCCGCTGCGCGGCGTTCGCGTGCTCAGCCTCGCGCTGAACCTGCCCGGCCCGGCCGCCTTCATGCGCCTCAGGGCCATGGGTGCGCGCTGCGTCAAGGCCGAGCCGCCGGCCCCCAAGGGCACTCCGGCAGGCAGTTCGGGCGACCCCATGGGGCAGTACAACGCCCGCGCCTACGCGACCCTGCACGACGGCATCCGCGTGATCTCGATCGACCTGAAGTCCGAGAAGGGCCAGGCGGCGCTGCACAAGGAACTGGCGCGCACCGACGTGCTGCTCACCTCCTTCCGCCCTTCGGCGCTGGAGAAGCTGCAACTCGGCTGGAAAGGCCTGCACAAGCGCCACCCCGGGCTCTCGGTGGTGGCGATCGTGGGGGCACCCGGTGCCCGGGCGGAAGAGCCCGGCCACGACCTCACCTACCTCGCGGACGCGGGCCTGGTCACCGGCCTGGACCTGCCGGCCACGCTGTTCGCCGACATGGGAGGCGCGCTCATGGCCAGCGAAGCCGTGCTCAAGGCCGCGCTGGTCCAGAAGACCCAGGGCAAATCAAGCTTCCAGGAGGTCGCGCTGTCCGACGCGGCCGAGTGGCTCGCCCTGCCCCGCCCCTGGGGCCTCACCCAGCCCGCCGGTGCGGTGGGCGGCGCCCATGCGGGCTACCGCGTCTACCCCTGCAAGGACGGCCGCGTGGCCGTGGCGGCCCTGGAGCCGCATTTCGCTGCCGCGCTGTGCGCCGCTGCGGGCCTGCCGGCGTCGGACATGCGCTCGCTGTTCAAGCCCGAGACGCACGCCGCGATCGCGGCCTTCCTTCTGGGCCGCACGCGAAAGCAGCTGGACCGGCTGGCCGTGGAGAAGGACATTCCGCTGCACACGCTGGCCTGACCCCGGCCAGCGGGCGGAGATCCGGACGCCTACTGCGCGCCCTTGCCCGTCAGCACCACGCCGACGGTTTCGAAGATGACCACGAGGTCGAGAAACAGCGAGTGGTTCTTCACGTAGTAAAGGTCGTACTGCAGCTTCTCCGCCGTGTCTTCCACGGTGGAGCCGTACTGGTAACGCACCTGCGCCCAGCCGGTCACGCCGGGCTTGACGCTGTGGCGCACCGCGTAGAACGGAATCTCCTGTGTGAGCTTCTCGACGAAGAAGGCGCGCTCGGGGCGCGGGCCGACCAGGCTCATGTCGCCGTTGAGCACGCTGAACAGTTGCGGCAGTTCGTCGATGCGCAGCTTGCGGATCACCTTGCCCACGCGCGTGACGCGGCTGTCGCCCGCGGTCGCCCAGCGGGGGATGCCGTCCTTCTCCGCGTCGGTGCGCATGCTGCGGAACTTCACGACGTTGAAGGGCTTGTTGTTCAGGCCCACGCGCTCCTGCTTGTACAGGATGGGGCCGGAGCTCTCCAGCTTGATGACGAGCGCCGCCACCAGCATGATGGGCAGGGCCAGCAGGATCAGCACGACTGCGCCCGCGATGTCGAACAGGCGTTTGATGGTGGTGCGCAGGAAGCCCTGGTCGAACCCCTCGCCAAAGATGAGCCAGCCGGCCGACACCGCATCGAGGCGGATCTGGCCCAGGTTCTGCTCGAAATAGGTGGCGATGTCGGTCACGCGCACGCCCGCGAGCTTGCAATCGAGCAGCTCGCGCATGGGCATGCTGCCGCCGCGGCGCTCGGAGAGCGCGATCACGATCTCGTGGACGCCCTTCTCGGCCACCACCTCGGTCAGCGACTGGCCCGGCTGCAGGGTGCCCCAGTTCGTCACGAGGTGCTCGCGCTCATTGGGGCTGGCGAAATAGCCGCAGAGCTCGGCGCTCGATGAGGCCTTGAGCAGGCTTTGCCCGACCGCCTGCGCTTTCGCGCCGGTGCCGTACACCAGCACCTTGCGGCGCGTGAGCGACTTGGGCAGGAACTCGCCGGTGAGCACCTGGATGACCAGCAGCAGGCCGGTGGCCATCATCACGATCACCACGGCCCAGGTGTGCCCGTAGAACGCCTTCATGGGCAGCAGCAGCAGCACGCCCACCACGATCAGGCCCATCATCATGAACGAGACCAGCACGCGGGCGCGCAACTGCGTGTTGTTGAACACGTTGCCCCGTTCGTACAGGCCCAGGGCCGAGTTGACCGCCAGGAAACCCACGCTCATGAGCAGCGCACGGAACAGGCCCTGCCCGATCTGCACGGCGGTCAGGTCTTCCGCGTCGGAAAGAAACACCAGGGTGGCCATGAACGCCGCGCTGATCAGGAGCAGGTCCATGAACATCTGCAGCAGCGTGCGGCGATCGAAGTAGTGGTTGAATAGCTTGATCAAACTTCTTTTTCCTGTAATGGGCCCGGGGGCTGTGCACGGCTCGGGCGCCCGTCCGAGAATACCGCCGACACCCCCTTCTGACGTTCTGTTACATCACGTGAATATTGCGGAATCCGGCGGAAGTGTGACGTTGTCAACAGGATCAGCAGCAGCATAAAAGCGATGCGCGGCAATTCGGTGACGCTGATGACCAGGCCGAGCACGCCCATGGCCGAGAGCGAGCCGGCCAGCGCCAGGGCCAGCGGATCCCCCGCCTTGAGGCCTTGTGCCACGCAGTGCCACGCCCACGCGGCCAGCAGTCCCAGCACCAGCCAGCCCAGCAGGCCACGTTCGACGAGGATTTCCAGGTACAGGTTGTCCATGTGCCACGGCTTGAAGCTGCTCTGGGCAGCGGGGAACCAGTGGCGCAACCCGGCCGAGAAGTCCGTGTTTTTCAGGATCTGCACGCCTTGCGGGTCCAGCAGCTCCGCCGCGTGGATGCGGGCCGCGTGCCCGGTGCTCAGCACCGTCAGCGCGAACATGCCGTCGCGCCAGGACACGGCACGGCTTGCGTCCGAAAAGACCTGGCCAGACAGCGGGATGTCGTGCCACTGGGCCGCGTCCGTCACGGCGGCCTCGGGCCTCACGTGCTTCCACTGGCATCGGAAGTCGTACAGCAGGTGCCGTTCGCACACGCTGAGCAGCAGCACCACCGGGGCGTCGGTCTCGTAGCGGATCCGCACGCGGTAGTGCCCTTGTGGGGCCAGCGGGATGCGCTGGGTGAGACCGAAGTCGTAGGCGGCCTCCTGGCGCGTGGGCGGCCCCGAGAGCACCACCTGCCCGGCGCCTGCCGCGTCGCGCCGCCAATGCGCCTGCCCGGGAAACTCGCCATCCGGCACGCGCGTGCTGTAGTGCGCGGGCAGGCGCCCCGCGCCCAGGCCCAGCACCCAGTCCGCGGGCGTGCGCAACAGGCCCAGCCCGCTCTGCCAGTGCGCCACGCGGTCCACCAGATCGGTTTCCGATTGCGCAAGCCGCCCCGTCATGAACGAGTGCCCACCGAGCACCCACACCGCCTCCGCCAGCAGCGCGAACACCAACACGCGCAGTGCCCAGCCGCGCCGCCGCCCGCCGGACGCCGGCTGGATCTGGCAGCGCCTGGCCACGATGGCCATCACCATCAGCGAGACCGTGACCGCGAGGTACAGCCCTCGGGAATACGTGGTCAGCACCGCGTAGGTGCCCAGGACCGCCAGGACCGCCGCGCACGCCCAGCGCCAGCCGCCCGGCGCCAGCCAGACCGCCCAGAACGCCAGGGGCACGGCCATCGCCAGGTAGGCGTCGATGGCGCCGCCGCCCACGTGCATTTCCCAGAAGCTCGCCACCGTGCGGTAGGAATCGGAGAAGTTCAACACGCCGACGTACCGCCCGCGCTCCCACAGCACGAGCACGCAGACCCAGGCCAGCCCGCAGAGCAGGCCCGCGAGGGTGAAGCGCGCCATCTCCCGCTGCCGCTCGACGGGCACCCGCCGCAGCACGGGATACAGCAGCAGCGCCCAGAGCAGGCTCTTGGACACGCGCAGCGGGTTGAATGCACTGGCGTAGTCCGCGTGCAGCGCCCGCAGCCAGCCGTCGCCCGAGGCCCAGCCGGCCGCCACCGACCGCGCGCTGACACCGGCGTCCCGCAGCCCGATGAACAGGCTCAACAATGCGGATGCACCCAGCGCGACGAGCAGCCCGACCCACACCCGGTCCTGGACCTGGGTCTCAGCGGATGAAGAGGACGCCGCACGGCCAGAAAAGGCCTCGAACCCGGACCGCGCATGCGCGCCCGCCAGCACCGCGAGCACCAGCAGATCGAACTCGTCGATCAGCCACCAGCCCGTGGAGGGCGCCAGGCTGGCCACGGGCAAGAGCATGGCCAGCAGTCCCCCGATGGTCCAGGGCCGCCAGGCGGCCCCGCCCATGCACAGGCACAAGGCGCCCACCAGAAGCGCGGGGGCCAGGGGATGTTGAACGGCCAGACCCAGGCAGGTCAGTGCCGCGAGGGCGCCCAGGATCAGCGCGCCTGATCGCGGGCGCGCCATGGCTCAGCGCCCGATGGGCAGGTAGTCGAAGCCCTGGCTGCGCACCCAGGCCGGGTCGTACAGGTTGCGCCCGTCCACGATCAGGGGCTGTTTGAGCTTGGCCTTGATCAGGTCGAAGTCGGGACTGCGGAACTCTTTCCACTCGGTCACGATGATCAGCGCGTCCGCCCCTTCCAGGGCCTCGTTCGGGTTCTGGGCGTAGCGCACGCGGGATTCGTCGCCCAGCACGCGCTGGGCTTCGTGCATCGCAACCGGGTCGTAGGCCGTGGCCGTGGCGCCGGCGGCCAGCAGATCGGCCAGCAGCTCCAGGCTGGGCGCTTCGCGCATGTCGTCGGTGTTGGGCTTGAAGGCCAAGCCCCACACGGCGAAGTGGCGACCTTTCAGGTCCGCGCCCAGCTTGCGCTTGATCTTGTCACCCAGCACGTGCTTCTGCGCATCGTTGGCCGCCTCCACCGCGGTCAGCACCTTCAGGTCCAGGCCGCCTTCGTCCGCCGCCGTCTTGATCAGGGCCTTGACGTCTTTCGGGAAGCAGGAACCGCCGTAACCAGCACCCGGGTACAGAAAGTGGTAACCGATGCGCGGATCGGAGCCGATGCCCTGGCGAACGCTCTCGATGTCGGCGCCCAGCTTCTCCGCGAGGTTGGCCAGCTCGTTCATGAAGCTGATGCGCGTGGCCAGCATGGCGTTGGCCGCGTACTTGGTGAGTTCGGCGCTGCGCACGTCGGTGACGATCAGGCGCTCGCGGTTGCGCTGGAACGGCGCGTACAGCGCGCGCATGAGGTGCACGGCCTGCTCGTCGTCGGCGCCCACGATGATGCGATCGGGCCGCATGAAGTCCTCGACCGCCGCGCCCTCCTTGAGGAACTCGGGGTTGGACACCACGGCATAAGGCGTGTCGACGCCGCGCTTCTGCAGCTCCTCGGCAATCGCTTCCTTCACGCGGTCGGCCGTGCCCACGGGCACCGTGCTCTTGTCCACCACCACCTTGTAGTCGGTCATGCGCTGGCCGATGCTGCGCGCCGCGGCCAGCACGTAGCGCATGTCGGCCGAACCGTCCTCATCGGGTGGCGTGCCCACCGCGATGAACTGGATGGTGCCGTGGTGCACGGCGCGGTCGACGTCGGTGGTGAAGTGCAGCCGCCCCGCCGCCACGTTGCGTTTGACCATCTCCTGCAGCCCGGGTTCGTAGATGGGAATGCCACCTTCCTCGAGGATGCGGATCTTGTCCGGATTGAGATCCAGACAAAGCACGTCGTTGCCCACCTCCGCCAGGCAGGCCCCGCTGACCAGACCCACATAACCCGTCCCTACCACAGTGATTTTCATGATGATTTTTCTCAGGCCGATAGATTCACAAAGCGCTCATCATAGCGACCGAACAAGTCGTTTTCAGCATCGAAATGCAGTCATAACGTTGCATTCGACACGCTCGCGGCTATCATGACCCAGACACGGAAACGGGGAACTCCATGGAACCGAGGCGCAGATGGTTGTGGTTCGCTGCGTCAGGCCTGCTGGTTGTCCTCATGGCCGCCACGGCCTTTCTGGTGAGCGATCGGGGGCAGCGCCTGTATGCCGAGGCCAGCTCCCGGAGTCCGCAGGAGCTGATCCGCTATGCACAGCACCGGCTGGAAGGCCACCGCGTCCTGGAGGGCTTGCTTCTTCCAGGACTGCACGCCTTGCAGCGCCGCTGGGAAAGGACACCACCACCGGGACCTTTGCCCACGCTAGGCAAAGGCCAGCAGATGGTTTCCATGGCGCCCCCGATGCCCGAAGGCGGCACGGTGATCCGCGTGGACACGGCCGCCGGCCTGGCACAGGCTCTCCGGGAGGCCGGCCCCGGCACCCACATCGTCATCGCACCCGGCCGATACAGCGTCAACAAGACCCTGCGGCTCGGGCAGGACGGCCTCGCACAGGCCCCCATCCTGGTGAGCGCCCTGGTGCCTGGCAGCGTCCAGCTGGACTTCACCCAGGTGGCGGGCATCCAGATCGACCGGCCCTACTGGGCCTTCGAAAACCTCGACATCCGCGGCGCCTGCGCGCGCGAACACGACTGCGAGCACGCCTTCCATGTGGTGGGTCGCGGCGCCTTCGCCACGCTGCGCAACAACCACGTCCAGGACTTCAATGCGCACATCAAGGTCAATGGCCTGGACGGCGAGTGGCCCGACCACGGTCTGGTGGCCTTCAACACCCTGACCAACCGCGCCACCCGGCAAACCGACAGGCCGGTCGTGATGCTCGACCTCGTGGGCGCCAGCCATTGGAAAGTGCAGGACAACCTGGTCACGAACTTCGCCAAAGGCCAGGGCAACCGGGTGGCGTATGGGCTGTTCATGAAGGGCGCCAGCGAAGGTGGGCGCATCGAACGCAACCTCGTGATCTGCTCGCCCACGGACGTGTCGCGCCCGGGCGAGCGGGTGGGCATCTCATTCGGCGGGGGTGGCACCCAACCGGCGGCGGTGTGCCGCTCGGACGGCTGCGCGGCCTTCGAGCACCGCCACGGGCTGGCCGCCAACAACATCGTCGCGCACTGCAACGATGCCGGGCTCGACATCAACCGCGCCAGCGACATCGTGCTGGCCCACAACACCCTGATCAACACGGCGGGTGTCTCCGCCCGGCGGGCCCCGGCACAGGCCCGCGTGCTCAGCAACCTGTTCGAAGGAAACATTTCGCAGCGGGATGGCGCGGCTTTGGGCCTCGAATGGAACACCCAGGCGCCGATGGCGCAGGTTTTCGTGAACCCGGATGCCTTACTTCTTCAATGGTTCGAGCCGCCAGAAACAATACCTTCGCGGACCTTTGTAACCAATGATTTCCGGGGTCTCGCGAGGCGGGGCGCCACGCTGCCGGGCGCGCTGGAGCAGGATTTCCCAGGGAAACCCGCACCGGTCTCCGCGAATTGACGCCAAGCCACCTGGACGGTCAATCTGACGGCAAGAAGTGCAACTCGTAACACGTGGCAACAGGGTTGTAGGGCGAGTCCTACGACAATCAGTGCCGAGGGGCATTTGGCGTGCCAGCCATTCCCTGGTTTCCCGGCCACGACTCCCATGCGCTTGGGCGCTCGGTCAGGTCGGGTTTTTTGTGCCATCGGCATTTCACGAGGTGTGTCCATGCTCCCGCATGTCGTCCTGGACAGCAAGCCTGTCGGTCAACGCTCCAACCGCTGAAATGCCGCCCGTAAAGTCAACTGACGCGCTTTTTTCGTGAACGTGGTTACCAGCCACCGCCATTTTCGACCGTTCGTTCCCGCCAGCACACCTCTCACCGGCATCGCCATGACCCCTTCCAAGACCCCCGCCATCCGCGACGCCAAGTGGCTTTCCGTGCTTTTCATGATGGCGGCCATCTCGGGTTGTGGTGGCGGCGGCGGTGGTGGAGGCACCGCGTCGGCACAAACCCCCGGCGAGACCCTGACCTCGACGCCCGCGCCGGCCCCGGCGCCCTCGATCTTCCCGCGTCCTCCGGCGCCCGCCCCTGCACCGGCTCCCTCCCCGGCGCCTGCGCCCGCACCGGCTCCGGCCCCCGCACCTG
>JAGKSX010000017.1 GCA_018993155.1 Hydrogenophaga sp. | reverse complement strand
GGGGGCATCGTGGCCAGCACCGCGGTGGCCCCCGCCCGCGCCCCCCCCCTGCCCGCGCTGGCCGCGCGCCCCCTGTTCGAGATCAACGTGCCCCGCCTCGCCGTGCGGCGCGGCACCTGGCTGCGCGGCTACGCCTACAGCTTCATCGAGAACTTCGCGCCCAGCCTCACACGGCAGATCGTGGAAGAGGCCTTGAACGACGAGATCGTGACCCTGTGAAGGGGCTTCCCCAACTGCTATATATTGATCGCCGTAACACACCACCCAAGAGGACCGCATGCCGATCAAATCCCTTCTGAAATCCACCGTGGTGGCACTGTCGATCGTCACCGGCGGGTCGCTGTTCGCACAGGGCACGCCCATCAACGCCGCCGCGTTCGACGCGCTGGTGGCGCAGGGCCCCGTCGCCAGCGCCGAGACCATCGCAGCCAGCACCTGGGCCAGCAAGATCAAGCAGGCCGGCACGCTGCGCCTGGGCGGCACGCAGACCTCGAACCTTTTCTCGCTGCTCAACGAGAAGGACGGCAAGATGCGCGGCTTCGACGCCGGCCTGGCCCAGCTGCTCACCCGCTACATCCTGGGCGATGGGGCCAAATACCAGTTCACGCAGGTGACCTCGTCCACGCGCGAGCAGGTGCTCATCAACAACCAGGTGGACCTGGTGCTCGCCACCTACTCCATCACCCCCGCCCGCGCCGAGAAGATCTCGTTCGCGGGCCCCTACTACACCTCGCAGGCCGGGGTGCTGGTCAAGGCGAACAACAACACCATCCAGTCGCACAACGACCTGGCCGGCAAGAAGGTCGCCACGCAGGCAGGCTCCACCGGGCCCGCGATCCTGGCGCAGCACGCGCCCAAGGCGGTGGTGCAGGAGTTCCAGACCCACCAGGAAGCCCTCGACTCCCTGCGCCAGGGCCGCGTGGAGGCCTACGTGACCGACCACACGCTGCTGCTCAACGCCCTGAGCCTCGGCACCGGCGACGCGAAGCTGGCGGGCGCGCCCTTTGGCGCGCAAGACCCCTACGGCATCGGCCTGCCCAAAAGCTCGGACGGCGTGGCCTTCGTCAACGCCTTCCTGAAGAAGGTGCAGGCTGACGGCACCTGGGCCAAGCTTTGGACCATCTCCATCGGACAGCGCACCGGCAGCACCGCCGTTCCCACACCGCCCGCCATCCCCTGAACAATGGGCGAGATTGCCCGGCTCCTGGCCGACCATGGGCCTGCCTTCGGGCAGGCCCTTTTGCTGACCTGGAAACTCACGCTGATGTCGTTCGTGCCCGGCTTCCTGCTGGGCATGGCGGTGACGGTGCTGCGGCTCCTGCCGCTGCCGCCGCTGCGCTTCGTCCTGACCGTCTACGTCGAGATCTTCCGCAACATCCCCAGCGTGGCGCTGCTGATCTTCATCGTGTTCGCGCTGCCCGATCTCAACGTCCTGATCGACTATGAGCCCGCCGTGGTCCTGACCTTGACGCTGGTCTGCTCCGCGTTCACGGCGGACTACCTGCGCACGGGCATCAACACCGTGCCGGGCGGCCAGGCCGAAGCCGCACTCAGCCTGGGCATGCGGCCCATGCGCATCGTCACCGACGTGGTGTTGCCCCAGGCGCTGCGTGCGGTGGTGCAGCCCATGACCTCGCTGCTCATTGCGCTGATGCTGTCGACCTCGCTGGCATCGCAGGTGCCGTTTCCGGGCCGCGAACTCACCACGCTCGTCTCCAAGCTCGCCAACGACGCCGCCGCCGGCATGGCCGCGTTCGCCGTGGCCGCCGCGATGTACGTGGCGACGGGCCTGCTCATCGCCTGGGCGGGTGCCGCCCTGGAAAAGAAGGTGCGGATCCTGCGATGAGCCGCTCTCTGGAAGAGATTCTGTTTGGTTCGCCAAGCCCGCAGACCCAGACCGTCACACGGGTGGTCAGTGCGATCGCCGCAGCCGTGCTGCTCCTGCTGGCCGCAGGCATCGTGTTCCGGTTTCACACGGCCGGGCAGCTTGACGCCCGGTTCTGGAACTTCTTCGCCTGGCCGACGACCTGGGCCTTCCTGGCCAAAGGCCTGCTCGGCACCATGGCCTCGGCGGCCATGGCCGCCGCCATCGCGCTGGCCCTCGGGCTGCTGCTGTTGCTGGGGCGCCTGGCGCGGACGCGGCTCGTGCGCTGGCCGAGCATCGCGGCCATCGAGTTCCTGCGTGGCACGCCGACGCTGCTGCTCATCTACGTGTGTTTCCTGGTGCTCCCATCGGCCGGGATCAAGCTGAGCACCTACTGGATGCTGACCCTGCCCGTCGGCCTGAGCACCGCTGCCGTGGTGGCCGAGGTGTACCGCGCGGGCGTGCTCGCCGTGCCGCGCGGCCAGACCGATGCCGCGCGAAGCCTGGGGCTGACCGAAGCCCAGGTCTTTTTCTCCGTCGTCTTTCCCCAGGCCCTTCGCTACATCGTCCCGGCCCTGGTGGCGCAACTGGTCATCGTGGTCAAGGACACCACCTTCGGCTACGTCGTCACCTATGGTGAACTGATGCAGAACGCCAAGGTGCTCATCGCCAACTACCACTCGCTGGTGCCCGTTTACCTCGTGGTCGCGGCGCTGTACTGCCTGGTGAACTACGCGATTTCGAAGGCCAGCAAGCGGCTTGGGCAGCCGGTGCATTGAGCATCAGAAACGCCTGCCTGCCTGCCGCAGCCGCCCGCACGCGGACGGCCACCTGGGCCGCCCCCCTGGCTATACTCCGCCCGTCACGTCAAAAAAAGGCGTGATCGGGTTTGGTCGCCCGCTCGAAGCTCTCTGCGGTAAAAGCCGCAGGATCTACGCAACCGCAGAGTCTGCGGCTTTTCGCTTGTGCCCCCCTTTTTTGGCGGCCCGGGCGGGAGCCTTCGGGCTAGCCGGTTCCCGCAGGGAGCTTCACGGTAAGACCACCCGTTCGGGCCGCCGCCCCTCCACAAGAGGGGCGGCGGTTGTTGCAAACCGCATCCCCGGGAGGCCCCAACATGGCCATCAACGTTCCTCTCTCCCTGCGCAACGCGCTCGCTCGCCTGCGCCCCACCCCCTTCGCGGACGAAGTCTCCGCCCTCACCCGCCAAGCCTTCGATCGCCTCCTCCGAGTGGGCGTCACGCTGGAGAGGCATTACGACCACCACGTCGCTCTGGCGGCGGACGAGCAGCGCAGAAAGGCGCTCAACGACGAGGCGAACGAGCGTCTCATTGCGCTGTTCGACACGCTGCTGGCCCTGCAGGCCCTGGCGGACAAGCACAAGAAGCCGCATCGCTGATGCGTCAGCCCGACAGGAGATCCCTTCAAGGCTGAACTTCAACCCTGGCGCCGCAGCAGGAGGCTCGGCGAGGACGGGTCAGCGCGCTGCTGCGGCACACGCTCCCCGTCTTCGTCGCGCCGCACCACCCTGTATTGCTCGGTGATGCCGGTGCCGTCCGTGATGTTGAGCCAGTCGTCTTCACGAAGACCGCGTTCGTGCAATCCGGGTGGCAGCTCGCACAGGTCTTCGTGGCGCCAGTCCACGCCCACGACATCCGGGCCGACCTCCGGCACACCGTCGCCCTGCCGGCGCATCACCTGAACCAGATCGGCTTCGGAGGGGTCTCGCTGCCGCGCACGGCTCAGCAGCTGTTCTGGCTGGGGCGAACCCACGGCCGTGCGCCCTCCCGCCCGCTCGGCGGCCACCCCGGCGTTGTTCCGCAGGGTTTCATCGGCCCCACGGGCCTTCAACAGCTGTGCGATGCCTTTTTGCTCAAAGCCCCCCGCCAGATGGAGCGCGGTGTTGCCCAGATGGTCCCGAAGGTTGATCTCGGCACCCTCGTCCAACAGATAGCGCACCAGGTCCAGCCGACTCTCCTCCACGGCAAGCATCAATGGCGTGCGTTGGGCCCCATCCCTGGCGTTGATGTCCACCTTGCCACGCAGTCTCGTCACCAGATCCAGGGAGCCCCCCTCGACCACAGCCCAATGAAGCGGGTTGCGAAGATGCACCGCATCGGGTGTACACAGGGCGCCATGGTCCAGCAAAAGCCCTGCCATCGGCTCGTCCTCGCGCGACACGGCCCATATCAGGGGGGTCAGTTTGGTCACACCGCCCTGATTGACGTTGGCGCCATGCCGCAGCAGAAGACCGGCCATGTCCAGCCGGCCCCGGTTGACGAAATGCAAGGGCCCGAACCCCAGGTGGTTCTGTGCGTTCACCCACTCCGCCGCGCGATCGCCACCGAGCAGAAAGTCCACCATGCCCAGATGCCCTCTGTCCACGGCACCGTGCAGCGCGTTTTCACCGAGTTCGTTCAGAGGAGTCAGCAGGTCGAAGCCCTGACGGGAAAGCGCCTGGAGCATCTCGACATCCCCACACCATGCCGCCATGCGCAAGGTGTCCAGGCAAAGGGCATCCGCCTTGTCGAGCGGTGGGACCAGCGCGTCCACGCGGTTCAGGAACACCCTGGGGTCGGCACCGCGCCGCAGCAGCAATTCATAGGTTTCGCTGTTGCGCTGCCGCACGACAGACGTCAAGACCTGCATCTGGAGGTCTTCCGACACGCCGCGAAAATCGATGTGCTCCAACAGCACGGAAACCTGAGGGGACCTGCGTTGGATGGCGTGATCCAGCGCGCGCGCCGTGTCTTCATGGTCCACGCCGTGCTCCAGAAAGAGCCGCAACATCTTTTCCCCCTTCGCGTCGATCGCGGCAAGGCGAAGAGCGGTCCACCCCCCGGGGTTCTCCCGCCGCAGATCAGCGCCTTGCGCGAGCAACCAACGCGCCTTGTTCAGGTGCCCATCGACCACGGCCTCCATCAGAGCGGTGTTGCCGCTGTAGGGTGAAACCGGCTGATTGATGTCGGCACCGAGCTCCAGCAGCACTTTCATCATGGCTTTGTCTTTCAGGCGGAGCGCGCAAACGAAGGCGCTTTCTTCGTGGCCTTCGCGCGCATCGGCCGGCGCGCCCGCGTTCACCAGATCCCTGACGAGACTCCGATTCCCCGCACGCACCGCCTTCAGCAAGGCCGTCTCGCCCACATGGCTGGTGGCATTGACCTGAATGCCTGGCTGCTGCAGAAGGAAGCTGGCAACGTCGAAGTTGCCGGCCTCGATGGCCCGCATCAGTGGCGTTTCACCGCTTTCGCTCCGCTGGTTGACGTCGGCACCCAAGGCCAGCAGCGTCTGCACCATGGCCAGATGGCCGCTGACGGCGGCCCGATGTATGGCACTCAGTCCCCCGACCAGCACGTCGATGCGGGCACCCGACTGCACGAGTTGCTCCACCATGCTCAGGCGGCCATGGTCGACGGCGGCCGCGAGGGCCGTCCGGCCTTGGTCGTCGGCGACGTTCAGATCGAGGTCCGGGTGTTCACGCCGCAGGCGTTGCAGGGTTTGAAGATCGCCGTCGGCCGCAGCCTGAACCAGTGCGTTGTGCGGGCGGTCTTCGCCCGGCCGGTCCATGTTCCCGTGGTCTACCTTGTCCGGATGGATCGAATTCATTGTTGGGGTTCCTCAAGAAAGCTTGCAGAAGGGCTCCGTCATGTCGTCCAGCGGGCGACCGAACGGGCCTTTCGACAGTGCGCCCAAGGCCTTGTGAGTTCACGCCCGGACAGCGCCACCTACAATCCAACGGCCATGTTGATGAGCCGAGCGTTCACCGCCGCGTTGCTGTCTTTGCTGGTTCTTCTGGGGGTGTCCCTGGGGAACCCGGCGGCGCGCCTGAGCGGGCACGCGCCTCACCCCTGCGCCCAGGACGGCGCCACGCCGTTGCGCCAGGCGGTCATGACGGCGTCAGGCCGTTCGGCGATGGTGGCCTTGCGCCCGGTCGCCAAGAAGATGGGGGCCAAGGAAGCCCTGGGCGTGCTGCCGGTTGCGGGCGTCACGTTCACCTCGCTCGACACCCCTGGGGCCGAGGCCCCTGAGCGCCCCGGTCCGAGGCTGCCAGAGCGCGCGCCCCACGGCTACCAGGCCCGCGCCCCGCCCGCCCTGGCGTGACGCCAGGCGCACGCGGTGCGCCACCCCCACCTTCCCTGACGACCCCGCTGCTGCGGCGCCTTGGCGCGCCGCTGCGCGGGCCCGTCCCTGTTGCCCTCATCGGACCCCTCTCATGACTTCGTACGACTACGCCTTGACCATTGGCGCCTTTGCCGCTTTGCTGCTGTGGCTGGCATGGAAGGAACGCAAAGCCGACAACGCCCGTGACGCCGGGTTGCTGTTCACACTCGGCTCCATCGCCGGGGCCACGGCCGGCGCGGTGGCGCTGTTCATGCCGGCCTGAGCAGCGCGCGGACCGCCCTTGCCGTCGCTCGCGACATCAGTGGTTCTGACACTGCCTGATGGTCACTTCCATCAGGTCGCTCAGCAGGTCGGCGCGGGCCTTGTCACGGATCGTCGAGAGTTTCCTGCATTGCTCCTGCAAGACACCTTCACGGAGTGAGGAGGCCTTCGCCTGCCCATAGTGCTCGTCCACCAGCTCCGCGTACTCCTCATCCAGGCGCTGAAACTGCCCGCTGTGCTGTCGCTCGATCAGTGGGCGCCACCGCGGCGGTTGCGCGAGCATCTGTTGAAAACGTTCTGCGCCGGTGCGAGCAACGTCCCGAACCCGTTCGCGCACCACCCTCAATGCCTCCTTGCCCATGTCGGACTGCGACAACATGCACGGCTCGATGGGCACCCCGGGAAACTGCAGTTCGTCGTGCAGCTGGCATTGCAGGTTCAACACGATGCCTTGCTCGTCCCCTTTCCATTCTTCGAGGAACCATGCGTCCGCCACGCTGCGCACGATGACGGCCAGTTCGTTCAGCCAGAACTCGGCGCTGCAGAGCTGGTAGATTTCGCGCCCGGTGAGTTCGCCGTTTCTCGCCTGACGGTCCAGAAGGGCCATCTGCATCGTGAGCAGGCCGAAGCGAGCACCGTTTGAACTCTCGCCGGCGCCCTGACCGGCGAGGTCGAAGCACACGTGTCGAAAGGCGGCATCCTCCAGCATCGCATCCAGAATCTGCATCAGGCAGAGGTGCTCACGGCCGGCCAGTCCGTCGCGCCACAGCGGCACGATCCATCCCATGAAGGAATCGAGTCCCCTTCCGCAGAACGCTTCCCATCGTTGAGCGAGCGCACGGGCATCGCGATGGGACGACCGGCTGTAGACGATCCAGAAGAACTCATGCACGTCGCGAGCCTGCGCGGATCGCCCCATCAATGTGCAGCGTGAGGCCGCGTCTTCCAGCGCCACATACTCTTGATAAGGAAACCATTGCCGAACCGTTCGCGTGAGCTCGCGGACCCATTGGTCCAGGCGCTCCAGCTTCTCGAAGGTCTTCTGTGCGACCTCCCGAACGCCGAAGCAGCCAAAGCGCTGCGTCTTCAGCAAGTGATGGAGATGCTCTGTGACGCTTTCGCTGATCGGCCAGTCGGGCGCATCGAGGCCTTCCGGCAATGCACCGCTTCCCATCAGATAGCGCGCGATCTGGGTCGCGTTGCGCTCGGTCAGTTCACGGCGGAGAAACTCGACGGCCCTGGGCAGGAATTCCTGCAGGCTCCTGCAGGCGCCGATCGCGCGCGCCTGATCGTCGGTCAGCGCATGGATCCGCTGTTCAAGATGTTCGGTGTACGGGGTGGTGATGGAAGCAATGGGAGAAGAAATCATTCGGCGTGCCATGGTTGAAAAAACCCGGTGAGATCGCCTGCGACACAGACGATCCCACCGGGCTGTTCAGAGTGGGCCGAAACACGGGAGAGTTCAGGCCGGGCACCGCTCCCGACCCAGCACCGCCAGCACGTTCTCGCTGGCGGCCACGCCCATCTTGACGTAGGCGTCCGCCGTCACGCCGCCGATGTGCGGGCTGAGGATGATGCGGTCTTCGTCGCGGAACGGGTGCTCGGCCACCATGGGTTCCATGGCGAAGCTGTCCAGCCCGGCCGAGGCCACATGGCCGGCGCGCACGGCGTCCAGCAGAGCGGCTTCGTCCACCAGGCCGCCGCGCGCGGTGTTGACGATGAGCACGCCGGGCTTGCAGCGCGCCAGGGTCTCGCGGTTGAGCAGGCCCCGGTTGTCGTCGGTCAGCGGGCAGTGCAGCGAGATGGCGTCGGACTCGCGCCAGAGCGTGTCGAGGTCCACCACCTCGATGTCGGCCGGCACCTGGCTCGCGTAGGGGTCGAAGCCGATCACCCGCATGTCCAGCGCCTTGGCCATGCGCGCGAAGCGCTGGCCGATGGCGCCCAGACCGATGAGGCCGATGGTGCGGCCGGCCAGCTCCACGCTCTTGTGCGTGGCCTTGTCCCAGTGGCCCGAGTGCATGCGGGCATTCAGGGCCGGCACCGACTTGGCGCAGGCCAGCAGCAGGGCCATGGCTTGCTCGGCCACGGCCGCCGCGTTGGCGCCCACGGCCGCCCGCACTTCGACCTGGCGCGCTTTCGCGGCCACCTTGTCGATCGTGTCGGTGCCGCTGCCGTGTTTGGAGATCACGCGCAGCGAGGGCGCGGCATGAATCGCGTCGGCGCCCACCTTGCCGTAGCGCACGATGATGGCGACGGGGTCGTGCTGCCGGCAGAGATCGACGATGTCCTGTTCACTGGGCGTCTTGCCGGCGTAGACGATGTCGAAGTCGGTGAGCAGCGCGAGCGCTTGCGGCGCCAGGTCGGCGGCGGTGACGAGAAGCGCGGGTTTCTGGCTCACAGCCGTTCCCCTTCCTTGAGCACGCCGGCCGAGCGCAGCGCGGCGTCGAGCCATTTGGCGGCCGTGTCGCCCTGCTGGATGGCGGCGATGCGCGCGGCTTCGTCTTTCACCTTTTTCTCGGCCAGCGGCAGCAGGGCTTCGATCTTCTCGCGCTCGACGATCACCACGCCGTCGGCATCGCCGAGCACGAGGTCGCCAGGGTGCAGGGTGACACCGCCGATGGAAATGGGGTGGCCGATGCGGCCGGGCACGAGCTTGGTGGGGCCGTTGGGGTTGGTGCCCACGCTGAACACGGGGAAGCCCATCTCTTCGATCTCGAGCGAGTCGCGCACGGCGCCGTCGATCACCACGCCGGCAATGCCGAGCTTCTGGCAAGCCGTCATCATGATGGTGCCCATGAGGGCGGCGGTCTGGTCGCCTTTGCCGTCCACCACCAGCACGTCGCCGGGTTGGGCGAGCGACATGGCGGCGTGGATCATGAGGTTGTCGCCGGGGCGCACTTCCACGGTGAAGGCGGTGCCCACCACTTTCATGCTGGGGCGAAGGGCGGTGATGCGGCCGTGCAGCGCGCCGCGCCGGCCGGCCACGTCGGCCAGGATGGCCGCCTGGTAGGCACCGGCCTGTTGCACGACGTGCGGGGGAACGCGCTCGAAGTCGCGCAGGATGTCGGGAGTGGTGGTCACGGTGGGGGTCCTGAAGGAAATGAATCAGTCGAGCTTGGCGCCGGAGTCCTTGACGACCTTGCCCCAGCGCACGATGTCGTCGCCGATGAGCTTGGCGAAGGCCTCAGGGGTGCTGCCGGCCACGTCGGCGCCCTGGTCGCTCAGCTGTTTCTGCAGAGCGGGCAGTTGCAGGGCCTTGTTGATCTCGGTGTTGAGGCGGGCCGTGATGTCCTTGGGCAGGTTGGCCGGGCCGAGGATGCCGAACCAGGTGACGGCCTCGAAACCCTTGTAGCCGGACTCGGCAATGGTGGGCGTCTGCGGCAGGTCGTCCACGCGCTTGAGCGAGGTCACGGCCAGGGCGCGCATCTTGCCGTTCTTGATGTGGCCGATGAGCGTGGGGATGGACGACACATAGACCTCCACCCGCTCGCTGATCACGTCGTTGATGCCCTGGGCCGCGCCTTTGTAGGGCACGTGCATGAGCTTCACGCCGGCTTCCTTCTGGAACATCTCCATGGCCAGATGGGCCACGGTGCCGTTGCCCGAGGTGGCGAAGTTCAGCGCGCCGGGTTTGGCCTTGGCCGCGGCGACGAGGTCGGCGAACGTCTTGTAGGGCGAGGTCGCCGAGACCACGAGCGCCAGCGGCGCGCTGGCCACCATGGAGATGGGCGTGAGGTCCTTGACCGGGTCGTAGGGCAGCTTGCTGTACAGGCTGAGGTTGATGGCGAGGTTGCTGGTCTGGCCGAGCACCAGGCTGTAGCCGTCGGCGGGCGACTTGGCCACGTTGTCGATGCCGATGTTGCCGCCCGAGCCGGGCTTGTTGTCGATGATGAAGGACCACTTGGTGGTCTCGCTGATCTTCTGCGTGACCTCGCGGCCGATCAGGTCGGTGCCGCCGCCCGCGGGAAAGGGCACGACCAGGCGCACCGGCTTGTTGGGCCAGGCCTGGGCATGGGCGGTGGTGACGAATACGGATGCCAGCGCGAGGCCGGCGAGGATGCGACGGGAAATGATCACGGTGCTTGTCTCCAGTTGTGTTCAGCCAACCACGCTGGCCGTGGGACCGGACTGTATTGAGGAGTTGCGCTCAGTACAATGTCGTTTCACTGAACGAAACGAGGTGCATGGTGCGCAATCCTCCCAAAGACGATGATGAACCCGCTGCCGGGGGTGTCAACGCGGTGACGCGGGCACTCTCGCTGATGGAAACTTTCCAGGCTGGCGAGGCCACGCTGTCGCTCGCGGAAATGAGCCGGCGCGCGGGCATGCACAAGACCACGGCGCTGCGACTGGCGCGCACGCTCGCGCTCTCCAGCTACATGGTGCAGGCCGAGGACGGCCAGTGGCGGCTGGGGCCGGCCACGGGTTGGCTGGGCGCGCGCTACCAGCGCGGCTTCGACGTGAACTTCGCGGTGGAGCCGGTGTTGCGCGAGCTCGTGCAGCTCACCGGCGAGAGCGCGACCTTCTACGTGCGCGAGGGCAACATCCGCGCCTGCATCGCCCGGGTGGAAGGCGCGCAGGCGGTGCGCCACCACGTGCGCATCGGCGAGCGCCTGCCGCTGGACAAGGGGTCGCCGGGCCGCGTGATCCTGGCGTTCAGCGGGCAGCGTGGCGAGCCCTACGAAGAGATCCGCAAGCGCGGCTACCACCTCTCGCAGGGCGAGCGCGAGCCCGAGGTGTCGAGCGTGTCGGCGCCGGTGTTCGGGCTGAACTGGCGGTTGCTGGGTTCCATGTGCATCTCGGGGCCGGGCTCGCGGCTCACGAAGCCCAGGCTGGAGAAATACGCCAAGCACGTGATCCGCGCGGCCAACGAACTGTCGTATGCGCTCGCGGGCAGCCGCTCGGCGAACACGCCGCCGGTGGTGTCAAACTGGCACCCCTGATGCGCTCCGAACCTTCCACCAACACCACCGCGCCGCTGGCACGACCGGCCAACCGTTTCGATCGCATGGAGTGGGCCGGCGCGTTCGGCGACCTGGGCACGCTCATACCGTTTCTGGCGGCCTACATCGGCGTGTTGAAGATGGACCCGACGGGCGTGCTGTTCGCGTTCGGCGTGGCCATGCTGGTCTGCGGTCTGTACTACCGCACACCGTTCCCGGTGCAGCCCATGAAGGCCATTGGCGCGGTGGCGGTGGCGCAGGCGGCGCAGACGGCGGTGATCACACCCGGCACCGTGGTGGCGGCGGCGCTGGTGACGGGCGCGGTGTGGCTCGTGCTCGGGCTCACGGGCGCGGCGCGCACTCTCGCGCGCCTGGTGCCGCCCACCGTGGTGGCCGGCATCGTGCTCGGGCTGGGCCTGGGCTTCATGCTCGAAGGCGTGCGCATGATGCAGACGGCCTGGGTGCTGGCCGCCGTGGCGGGCGCCGTCACGCGGGCGCTGATGTGCCCCCGTGCCATTCCCGCCATGTTCGTGCTGCTGGCCCTGGGCGCGGCGGTGGGCCTGTACCAGAACCCGGCCCTGGGCTCTGCGCTCGCGAATGCGAACGTGCAGCTGACCACGCCCACCTTCGCCCTGGGCTCGCTGTCGTGGAACGACCTGTTCATCGGCGTCGTGTTTCTCGCCTTGCCGCAGATCCCGCTGACGCTGGGCAATGCGGTGATCGCGATCAAGGAGGAGAACAACCGCCTGTTCCCTCACGCGCCGGTGACGGAGAAGAAGGTGGCGGTGTCGACCGGCCTCATGAACCTGTTCAGCTCGGCCGTGGGTGGCGTGCCCATGTGCCACGGCGCGGGGGGCATGGCGGGCCACGTGGCCTTTGGCGCGCGCACTGGCGGGGCGGTGGTCATTCTGGGCGCCGTGCTGCTGGCGCTGGCGCTGTTCCTCAGCGACTCGGTGCATGTGCTGTTCCAGCTCTTTCCGCCGGCGGTGCTGGGCGTCATTCTGTTCTTCACCGGCGCGCAACTGGCGCTGGGCGCGGGCGCGCTGGGTGCGGCCAGAAGCGACCGCCTGGTGGTGCTGGCCACGGCCGGCCTGTGCCTGTGGAACGTGGCCATCGGCCTGGCCGTGGGGCTGGCACTGCACCAGCTCGCGCGGCGCGGGTGGCTGCGGTTCTGAGTTCGCCAGGGGCTCAGGACGGCCGCAAGGCCGCCGCCGCGGCGCGCGACACCTGCCGCGTGAGTTCGTCCAGAAGGGTGGAGGCCGCGCGCGCCTGTTGCCAGTGCAAGGGCACATCCAGCGGGGTGTGAGGCACCAGCTCCACCAAGGCGCCCGACTTCAGGTGGGCGCGCACCATCACCTCGGGCTGCAGGCCCCAGCCCATGCTCCCCAGCGCCGCCGTGACGAAGGCATGCGGCGACGGCAGGGTGTGCCGGGGCAGCTCCACGTGGCGGTGGCACAGGCGCCGGGCCCAGCGCGCCTGCAGCTCGTCCTTGTGGTTGAAGACAAGGCTGGGCGCCTTTGCGAGGCTGCCCGCGCCGATGCCGTCGGGAAAGTGGCGCTTCACGAACGCGGGGCTGGCGGTGGCGAGGTAGCGCATGGTGCCCAGGGGGCGGCTGTTGCAGCCGACGGCGGGCCGGGCCGTGGCCGTCACGGCCGCGAGCACCGCGCCGCTGCGCAACCAGTCGGCCGTGTGGTCTTCGTCGTCCACGGCCACCTGCATCAGCACCGGCGCCTCTGCCGCGAACGCGGCCACGGCGGGAGCGAACCAGGTGGCCAGGCTGTCGGCGTTGGCCGCCACGGGCAACGCCACGCGCGCGAGGCCGTCGGGCGCGAGCGCGGGCAGCGAGCCTTGCAGCTCCAGCTCCAGCAGGCTCACGCGGTCCACGTGCTGGCACAGGCGCCGACCGGTGTCGGTGGCTTCGCAGGGCTGGCCACGCACCACCAGCGCGCAGCCGACGCGCTCTTCCAGCAGCCGGATGCGTTGCGAGACGGCCGAGGGCGTCACGTGGAGCGCGCGCGCGGCGCGCTCGAAGCTGCCTTCGCGCACCACGGCGGCCAGAGCGGACAGGGAGGCGTAGTCGAGCATGGATTCAGTTTTTCTTCATCGGATTCAGGAAAGACAGTTTGCCTTCACCACCATGCGCTGGCAATCTCGCGGCATGACGACAACATTCATTCAAGGCCTGGTGCTCAGCCTGGGCCTGATCGTGGCGATCGGCGCGCAGAACGCGTTCGTGCTTCGCCAGGGCCTGCGCCGCGAGCACGTGGGCAGCGTGGTGCTCTTCTGCGCCGTGGCAGACGCGGTGCTGATCACGGCCGGCGTGCTGGGCATGGCGCAGGCGCTGCGCGACAGCCCCGGCCTGGCGCGGGCGCTGGCGCTGGCGGGCGCGGCCTTTCTCGCGCTGTACGGCTGGCGCGCCTTGCAGCGCGCGCGCCAGCCGCAGCAGTTGAATGCCGCCGATGGCGGCGAGGGCCTGAGCCGGGGCGCGGCCGTGGCACAGGCGGCAGCGTTCACGCTGCTCAACCCCCATGTGTACCTTGACACGGTGTTGCTGGTGGGCAGCATCGGCGCCCAGCAACCGGCCGCACTGCGCGGCTGGTTCGTGGCTGGGGCGAGCACGGCCAGCCTGTGCTGGTTCGGGCTGCTGGGCTTTGGCGCGCGCTGGCTGGCGCCCTGGTTCGCGCGGCCCCGCGCGTGGCAGGTGCTGGACGGGCTGATCGGCATCACCATGGGGGTGCTCGCGGCGCTGCTGGTGCGCCATGCATTCACCAGCGCCTGAGGAGAGACCATGTACGTTTCAAAGCACCACGCCCTCGACGACCGCGAGGCGATCTTCGGCCTGATGGAAGCGCACCCGCTGGGCGCCTGGGTGTGCCAGACCGAGGGCGGCCTGGTGGCGAACCATGTGCCCTTTCTGCTGGACTGGAACCGGGGCGAATTCGGCACGCTGGTGGGCCATGTCTCGCGGGCCAACCCGATCTGGCGCCAGCTGAACACGGCCGCGCCGTCGGTGGTGATGTTCCAGGGGCCGCAGGCCTACATCTCCCCTGGCTGGTACCCCGGCAAGGCGGACCACGGCAAGGTGGTGCCGACCTGGAACTACACGGTGGCGCACGCGCACGGCATCGCGCGCGCGGTGGACGACCGGGACTGGCTGCTGGACGTGCTGAACCGGCTCACGGCCACGCACGAGGCCGGCCGCCCTGCCCCATGGCGCGTGGGCGACGCACCGGCCGACTACATCGACCGCATGCTGCGCGCCATCGTGGGGGTGGAGATTCCGATCGGGCGGCTCGAAGGCAAGCTCAAGGCCAGCCAGGACGAAGACCTGCCGGACCGGCTGGGCACCGTGAGCGCCCTGCGCGCCGACCCGCGCGACGAGGCCCAGGCGATGGCCGGCCTGGTGGCCCGGGCCCTCGGCGTCAGGGGTTGAAGCGGCGCACGCAGCTGGCCGCCGCCGCCACGTTCTTGAACATCTGCTGCGACGTGCCGGCGGAGGGCCCGCTCCGGTTGTAGTGGACCGGGGTTGAAAGGGTCGCCACCTTGCCACCCACGCTCTGGCCGAGGGGCGGGGCCTCGTTGAAAGCGAAGACGCAGCCACCCCACAGATTCAGGGCCCAGAAAGTCCGGAGCGTGAAGGCAGACGTCATTTTTTGCTATGGTGTTGAAGTTGCAACTGGCTGCGCACCTTGCCAGCGTCCTGCTGCAGCGCCCTCTCCACCCACAAGGAATGACCACCATGCCGAAGGCTTATTGGATAGCCACCTACCGCTCCATCAGCAACCCCGACGCCCTGGCGGAATACGCCAAGCTGGCCGGCCCCGCCATCCAGGCGGCAGGCGGGCGTTTCCTGGCGCGCGGCATGCCGGCGCAGGTGTACGAGGCCGCGGTTCATCAGCGCGCGGTGCTGATCGAATTCGACAGCGTGGCACAAGCCACCGGGGCGCACGACAGCCCCGAGTACCAGCGGGCGCTGAAGGCCCTGGGCAACGGCGCGGAACGGGATATCCGCATCGTCGAAGCGATGGAATAGATAGCAGAAAGCCACGGGGGCGTGGCCTCGCCGGAGGCCCGGGCAGCGTGAACGCAGTTGTAACCGGCTGTGATTCGTGGCCCCCGTCGGGTTGGTGCATCGCTGTGCCTGTGGGAAGATGGGTCGACCCTCCTCTCCTCTCTTCCTGCGGCCCGCCATGAACCCTTCTGCACCGCCCTCCGACAAGACCCCCGCTTCTTTGCTGCGCACCGGCGTGCCCGGTCTGGAAGACGTGCTCGGTGGGGGATTGACGCCCGGCCGCCTGTATCTGGTGGAGGGCACGCCCGGATCGGGCAAGACCACCATCGCGATGCAATTCCTCATGGAGGGTGTGCGCCTGGGTGAAGCGGTGCTGTACGTGACGCTGTCGGAGACCTCTGATGAGCTTCAGGGTGTGGCGCAGTCCCACGGCTGGGATCTGAAGGGGATGGAGGTCCGCGAGATGCTGCCCTCGCAGGACTCGCTGTCGCCCGAAGAGCAGTACACGGTGTTCCATCCCTCCGAGGTGGAGCTGGGCGAGACGACCATCCGCATCCTGAAGGAGGTGGAACGCATCAATCCCTCGCGGGTGGTGTTCGACTCGCTGTCGGAGCTGCGGCTGCTGGCCGGCAATTCGCTGCGCTACCGCCGCCAGATCCTGGCGCTCAAGCAGTTCTTCGCGGGGCGCAACTGCACCGTGATGCTGCTCGACGACATGACCGCCGTGGAACACGACCTTCAGGTGCAGAGCATTTCTCACGCGGTGTTGCGCCTGGAACAGATCAACCCGGACTACGGCGGCGCCCGGCGCCGGCTCTCCGTGCTCAAGTACCGGGGCCAGTCGTTCCGGGGCGGGTACCACGACTACAAGATCGTGCGCGGCGGCCTGGTGGTGTTTCCCCGGCTGGTGGCCGCCGAACACGTGGAGGAGGCCGACCAGTCCCAGCTGCCCAGCGGCCTGGAGGCGCTGGACGCCCTGCTCGGTGGGGGTGCCGAGCGCGGCACCAGCACGCTGCTGGTGGGCGCGCCAGGCACGGGCAAGTCCAGCGTGGCCATGCAGTTCGCGGTGGCGGCCGCCGAGCGCGGCGAATGCGCGGCCCTGTTCATCTTCGACGAGAGCATCGCCACCCTGCGCATGCGCGCCGACGGCCTGGGCATGCCGGTCTCGAAGCACATCGCCTCGGGTCGCATCCGGCTGCGGCAGATCGATCCCGCCGAACTCTCGCCGGGCGAGTTCGTGCACGAGATCCGGCAGGCGGTCACGGAACACCACGCCAAGGTGGTGGTGATCGACAGCCTCAACGGCTACCTGAATGCCATGCCGGACGAGCGCTTCCTCATCGTGCAGCTGCACGAGCTGCTGACCTTCCTCGGCCAGTCGGGCGTGGCCACCCTGCTCATCGGCGCGCAGACCGGGCTGATCGGCGCGCAGATGCAGTCGCCGGTGGACGCGAGCTACCTGGCCGACTCGGTGGTGTTGCTGCGCTACTACGAGACCGAAGGCGAGGTGCGGCAGGCGATCTCGGTGGTGAAGAAGCGAGGGGGCGCGCACGAACGCAGCATCCGCCGTTTCCAGATCACGGCCGACGGGCTTTCCGTGGGCCCGCCGCTGCGCGAGTTCCGCGGCATTCTCACCGGCGTGCCGGTGCCCGTCGAAGACCCAGACCAGCCCGCCGCATGAGCCAGGTGAAGGCACGCTCCCCCGAACTGCGCGTGCTGCTGCGGATGGTCACGGCCAAGGACGGCGCGATGGTGACCCGGGTGCTGGCGCGCGTGGGCATCGAGGCCGAGTCCTGCGCGGACGCCGCCGAGCTGGCCAGGGAGATGGCGGTGGGCGCGGCGGCCGTGCTGATCGCCGAGGAGATCCTGGCCGATCAGGGATTCGGGCGCGTCATGCTGGCGCTGCGGGCGCAACCCGCGTGGTCCGACGTGCCGGTGATCGTGGTGGCGCGGTCGGGTGTGGAGTCGATCGCCATCACCGATGCACTGGAACAGCTGGCCAACCTCACCGTGCTGGAGCGGCCCATGCGCGTCTCGTCGCTGGTGAGCACGGTGCGCACAGCGCTGGCGGCGCGCCGCCGCCAGTACCAGCTCAGGGCCACGCTGGAGGGCCTGCGCGAGGCCGATCAACGCAAGACCGAATTCCTCGCCACGCTCGCGCACGAGCTGCGCAACCCCCTGGCGCCGCTGCGCACGTCCCTGAACATCCTCGCGGAGAAGCAGCCCGACGAAGCCACGGCCCAGCGCCTCTACGCCATGATGGACCGGCAGGTCACGCACATGGTGCGCCTCATCGACGACCTGATGGAGGTCTCGCGCATCACGCGGGGCAAGATCGAGCTGCGCCTGGCGCCGGTGGCGCTGGACCGCGTGGTGCGCGACGCCGCCGAACTCAGCAAGCCGCTGCTCGCGACGGGCCGCCACGAGCTGGTGCTGGACCTGCCGGCGCTGCCCTGCACCGTCAACGGTGACGCGGTTCGGCTGACCCAGGTGTTTGCCAACCTGCTCAACAACGCCGCGAAATTCACCCCGCCGAAGGGGCGCATCGAGGTGGCCTTGCGCTCCGATGGGCACACCGCGAGCGTGCAGGTCAGCGACTCGGGCGTGGGCATTCCACAGGCCATGCTCGGCTCGGTGTTCGACATGTTCGTGCAGGTCAGCGACACCTCCAGCGCGGCGCAGGGCGGCCTGGGCATCGGTCTGACGCTGGTGCGCAGTCTGGTCGAGCTGCATGGTGGCAGGGTGACGGCCAGCAGCGCAGGCATCAACCAGGGAACCACGATCACGGTGGAGCTTGCGCTGGTGTCCGAAGAAGCGGCGGAGGTGGAGACACCCACACTGGCGGCCTACGGGCAGGCCGGCCTGGGCCACCGCGCGCTGGTGGTGGACGACAACCGCGACGCGGCGGACTCGCTGGCCGAACTGCTCGGGCTGATGGGCGCCAGCTCGGCCGTGGCCTATGGCGTGGACGAGGCGCTCGCCGCGATGAAGGCGTGTGTGCCGACGATCGCCTTCGTCGACATCGGCATGCCCGTGCGGGACGGCTACGAACTCGCCGCGCTGGTGCGCGCGGACAGCGCGCTGGCGGACACGGTGCTGGTCGCGCTCACCGGATGGGGACAGGCCACCGACCGCGATCGCATCATGGCCACCGGCTTCGACCACCACCTCATCAAGCCGGCGGAACTGGCGCAGCTCAGCGCGCTGCTGGAGGCCAGCCACGCGGGGAACACGCCGTGACAGGAGCCGAGGGCGCCAGCTTCTTTCACGCCGGCCGGCGGGCCGGGCGCTGCGAGCGGGCACCGTTCTTGCCCGCGCAGCGCATGAAACAGCCTGCATTCACCCCTTTCGGCCCCGACACAGCCACCGTGGCCGCCGACGCGGACGAAGAGCCCGGCGAGCGCCTGCTGGGCGGCAACCAGGCCGATCTTTTCGACCACACCGAGGAAGTCCGGGCGGCCTTGCTGGGCACCCTGACGCGCGCGGTGAACCACATCAATCTGGATGCGGCGTTGCTGCAGGCGCCGGGGCTCGGCGACGACATCATCGGCTGCCTGGCCGAACAATGCCGCAAGGGCGTGCGCGTGCAGGTCATCGCGCGCACGCTGGACATGGCGCGATCGACCGACGCGCTCTCTCGCCTGTGCGAGGCGGGCATCACCCTGAACGAGGACCACCCCCGGCGCGGCTGGCGCGGTTGGCTGGACCGCCGCCTGCGCGCCACGCACCGGCAACTGGCGGTGGTGGATGGCGAGGTGGCCTGGTGCGGGCCGGGCATCCGCTCGCCGGACCTCTGCAGCTTCGGCCCCCATGTGCGGGTGCGAGGGCCCGTGGTGCAGCGCTTTCAGCGCCTCTTTCTGGAAAGCTGGCATGCGTCCAGCGCCGCCACGCGCCTGCCGCAGGCGAACTACTTTCCTCCCTTGATCGCGGTCGGGCGGGCGCACATGGGGCTGGCGGTGCCACCCGCTGTGGGCGGCACGCCGATGCAGGAAGGTCAATCCCTGGTCGAACAGATCGAGCGGGCACGCGCCCAGGTGGTCGTGAGCATGGTCGAGCGCGCGCCCTCGCGCCGCCTGATGAAGGCCCTGCTCGCGGCAGGCGCCAGCGGCGTGGGGGTGACCGTGGTGGTGCACCGGCATGCGCTGGGCTGGCGGTGGCAGGCACGCTGCGCCGACCTTCTGAGCGTCGGGGCGCGCGTGTACCGCGCGGACGACAGCTGCCCCTTCCCCTGCCACGCCGTCGTGGATGGCAGCTGGTCGAGCCTGGCGGTCGACGTGCCGGGCGCAAAGGTGGGTGAAGGGACCGAACTGATCGTGGACGACACCGAGTTCGCCGCGTCGCTGGAAGCGGTCTTCCATCAGGCGACAGGGCACGCGGTGCAGTTGCACGAGGCGATCGTGCCCGCTTGAAGGCAAAGCCCGGGTACGCGCCTTGCCCGGGCTCCGCGCACGAACAGAAAGGACAGACATGACCCGACCTGAAGACAGCAAGCGCCCCGTCGCCGTGCGGGCCTCCTCGCGCCAGCCCCAGGGCGACTTTGGCCGGGGCCGCGACCACGCGCCGCTGGGCAGCAGCGACGACCCCCACCTGGAACAGAACCAGCGGGGCGCCTACCGCGACGCCGAAACACCCGAGGAAGACCACGCGCCGGCCGAGGTGCCGTACCGCCCGGTGGACGAACCGCGCGGCGCGGACAGGGGTGGCGATGCCGTTTGATGCCCTGACGACCGGGTGACCCTGAGCCCACGCCCACCGGTTGTCCGCACCCGCGCGGCCGGCGCAGCGCTGCTCGCGTGGTTCGCTGCCCAGGGTTGGTCCCCGGCCCCGTTCCAGCGGCAGGTGTGGCGCCATTGGCAGCGCGGGGAGTCGGGCCTGCTCGTCACCCCCACCGGCAGCGGCAAGACCCTGGCGGCGCTGGGCGGCGCCTTGCTCGACGGCCTGCGCGAGGCGGTTCCTGCGCCGCACACCCCGCGCCTGCGCCTGCTCTGGGTGACACCGCTGCGCGCCCTCGCCACCGACACCACCCAGGCCCTGAGCGCGCCGCTGGAAGCCCTGGGCCTGCCCTGGACGGTGGCCAAGCGCACGGGCGACGCCAGCTCGCGCGATCGGCGCCTGGCCCGCCAGGGCCTGGCCGAGGTGCTGGTGATCACGCCCGAGTCGCTGGCCCTGATGCTGTCCTATCCCGAGACGGCGGCCCTGCTCACGGGGCTGCGTGGCGTGATCGTGGACGAGTGGCACGAGCTGCTGGGCAACAAGCGCGGCGTGCTGCTGCAACTCACGCTGGCGCGCATCCGGGCGCTGGCGCCCACGGCCGTGACCTGGGGCCTCTCGGCCACGCTGGGCAACCTGGACGAAGCGCGCGACGTGCTGCTGCCGCACCGGCCCGGCGCGCCGGTGGTGCGCGGCGCGCGGCGCCGGGGCCTGGTGCTCCAGACGCTGCTGCCCGAGCACGGCGAGCGCTTCGCCTGGGCCGGCCACCTGGGCCTGTCGCAGCTGGAGCGGGTGATGCAGCTGATTGCCGGCGCGCGCAGCGCCATCCTGTTCACCAACACGCGCGCGCAGGCCGAGCTGTGGCACCGCGCGCTGTCGTCGATCTGGCTGGAAGCGCCAGGCACCCTGGCCCTGCACCACGGCTCGCTGGACACGGCACTGCGCCTGGCCGCCGAGCAGGGCTTGCGCGACGGCAGCGTGCGCTGCGTGGTGGCCACCTCCAGCCTGGACCTGGGCGTGGACTTTCCCGCCGTGGAACGGGTGATGCAGGTGGGCAGCCCCAAGGGCCTGGCGCGCCTGCTGCAGCGCGCCGGCCGCGCCAACCACCGGCCCGGCGAGGCCGGCGTGGTCCACGGCGTGCCCACGCACGCGCTGGAACTGGCCGAGTTCGCCGCCGCGCGCAAGGCCATCGCGGCCGGCGAGATCGAGGCCCGGCGCCCGCCCCGCCTGTCGCTGGACGTGCTGTCGCAGCACTGCGTGACGCTGGCGCTGGGCGGCGGCTTCGAGCCGGACGCGCTGCTCGCCGAGGTGCGCGGCACACACGCCTTCGCCGCCTTGAGCGACACGCAATGGGCGGGCGTGCTGCGCTTCATCGAACGCGGCGGCCAGGCTCTGGAGAACTACCCTGATTTCCACCGCGCGGTGCGCGGCGACGACGGCGTCTACCGCGTGACGGACCGGCGCGTGGCGCTGCGCCACCGGCTGTCCATCGGCACCATCACCGCCGACGGCGCGGTGGCGGTGCGGTTTCTGCGCGGCGCTTCGCTGGGTTCGGTGGAGGAAAGCTTCATCGCCCGGCTGCGCCCGCGCGACCGTTTCCAGTTCGCCGGCCGCACGCTGGAGCTGGTGGCGGTGGACCAGATGACGGCCTACGTGCGCATGGCCAAGGGCCTGAGCGCCGCCGTGCCGCGCTGGCAGGGTGGGCGCATGCCGCTGTCCACCGAACTGGGCGCGGCCATGGAGGCGGTACTCGACGGCCCGCGCGACAGCCCGGAACTGCGCGCCCTGGCCCCCTTGCTGGACCTGCAGGCGCGCGTCTCGGCCCTGCCCACGCCGCAGACCCTGCTGGTGGAGACGGTGCGCACGCGGGGTCGCGCGTCGCTGTTCGTCTACCCTTTTGCGGGCCGCACGGTGCACGAAGGCATGGCCGCGCTGTTCGCCCTGCGCTGGGGGCGCCTGGCGCCCAACACGTTCCTGTACGCGGTGAACGACTACGGCTTCGTGCTGAATGCCTCGCAGCCCGCGCCGGTGGACGCGGACCTCCTGGCCCGGCTGCTCGCGCCGGCGAATCTGCTCGACGACCTGCACGAAGGCCTGAATCTCACCGAGATGGCGCGCCGCCAGTTCCGCGAGATCGCCCGCGTGGCCGGCATGCTCATGCCCTCGCTGCCCGGCGGCGCACAGCGCAGCGCGCGGCAACTGCAGGCCTCCAGCGGCCTGCTGTTCGACGTTCTGCGGCGCCACGACCCGGATCACCTGCTGCTGGCCCAGGCCGTGCGCGAAGTGTTCGAGGCGCAGATGGACGTGCAGGCCCTCACGGCCGCGTTCACGCGCTGCGCGGCGCGCACGATCGACCTGCGCCAGCCCCGCACGCTGACCCCGCTGTCGTTTCCGCTGTGGGCGGAGACGGTGCGCGGCGAGCTGAGCACGGAAGACTGGTCGGCCCGGGTGCGGCGCGCGGCCGAGCAACTGCAGGCGCGCCATGGCTGAAACCATCGACCTGGTGCTGGCCGGCGAGCCCGTTCGCCTGTTCGCCGACCGCGCGCTGTACTGGCCGGCGCGGCGGCGCCTGCTGGTGGCCGACGTGCACCTGGGCAAGGACGACGCGTTCCGCGCCGCCGGCATCGCCCTGCCCACCGGCGGCACGCGCCACGACCTGGAGCGACTGACGGCGCTCATCGAACGCAGCGGCGCGGCCTCGCTCTGGGTGCTGGGCGACCTGCTGCATGGCCCGCGCGTGGACACGCGCTGGCGCGAGGAATGGGCCCGCTTCCGCGCTCGCCACGCCGGGCTGGACATGCGGCTCGTCGAAGGCAACCACGACCGGGCGGCGGCGCGCGCGGGGCTGGGCATCCCGCACGGCCGCGAACCGCTGGACGACGGCCCGTTGCGCTTCGCGCACGCACCGGGCGAAGGCCGTGACACCGGCGCCCACTTCACGGTCTGCGGCCACGTGCACCCGGTGGTGAACGTGCCCGGCTTCCGGGGCCGCTTCCCCGCCTTCGCCCTGACGGAACGGCAACTGGTGCTGCCCGCGTTCTCCCTCTTCACCGGCGGCTGGCTGGTGCGGGAGGCACAGGCGCGCTTCGCCTGCATGGAGGCGCAGCTGCTGGACATGGGACCCACGCCCACCCGGAATCGGTAAAAACGTCTGTCAGATTCACCGGGCGGCGACGGTTTTTTCCTCCACCGTGCGCCGATATCCGTTTTCCGCATATCGCTGCTCGATAAGGATCGTTCCCTGCGCGCGACGGGCTGCCTAGCATGGGCGGACCATGATTCTTGTAGAGCTTCCCCCCGTGCGGCAGGACTTTCACATCCAACCGCTGAGCGACGCGCTCGGCGCCGAGGTGCTGGGCCTGGACCTCGCCGAGCCCCTGTCCGACGACGACTTCGCCCGCCTGCACCGCGCGCACCTCAGGCACCACGTGCTGGTGTTCCGCGACCAGCGCATCACCCCCGCGCAACAGGTCGCCTTCAGCGCGCGCTGGGGCCCGCTGCAGCGCCATGTGCTGCACCAGTTCGCCCACCCGGAACAGCCCGAGGTGCTGATCGTCAGCAACATCGTGGAGAACGGCAAACCCATCGGCCTGGGCGATGCGGGGGTGTTCTGGCACTCGGACCTGTCGTACAAGGAGCGGCCCAGCCTGGGCTCCTTCCTGCACGCGCAGGAACTGCCCGCCGAGGGCGGTGACACGCTGTTCGCCAACCAGCACCTGGCCTGGGACGAACTGCCCGAGCGGCTGCGCAGCGCGGTGCAGGGCGAGCGCGCCGAGCACAGCTACCTCAAGGTGTACGCCGAGCTGCAGCGCCGCAGCCCCTGGCGGCCCAACCTCTCGCCCGAGCAGATCGCCGCCGTGCCCACCGTGAGCCACCCGATCGTGCGCACGCACCCGGAAACCGGCCGCCAGGCGCTGTTCGTCAGCGAACACTTCACCACCCGCGTGGTCGGCCTGCCCGACGGCGACAGCGAGGCGCTGCTGCAGGCCCTGTACGCCCACAGCACGCAGGAACGCTACATCTACCGCCACCGCTGGCTGCCAGGCGACATGGTGTTCTGGGACAACCGCTCGGTGCTGCACCTGGCCGCGGGTTGTCCGCCCGATCAGCGCCGCCGCCTGTTCCGCACCACGATCGAAGGCCACGTGCCGTTCTAGAAATGAACACCCCTGCCGCGCTTCGCGCGTCCCCCTCCAGGGGGCAATGCCTGCGGCCTGGCAAAGCCAGTTCCGCGGCATTTCTGGACGAACTCCCCCTCCATTCCATGCCTCCTTTCTCAACGCGAACACCATGAAAAAACGCCCTTTCGTTCAAGGCCTGCTGGCCTCCCTGCTCTCGGCCTCGGCCCTGCTGGCCGCGCCGCTGGCCGCCCACGCCGAAGGCCAGATCCGCATCGCCCAGCAGTTCGGCGTGGTCTACCTGCTGCTCAACGTGGCGGAAGACCAGAAGCTGATCGAGAAACACGGCAAGGCCGCCGGCCTGGACGTGAAGGTGGAGTTCGTGCGCCTCTCGGGCGGCAGCGCGGTGAACGACGCGCTGCTCTCGGGCCAGATCGACATCGCCGGCGCGGGCGTGGGCCCGCTGCTGACCATCTGGGACCGCACCAAGGACAAGCAGAACGTGCGCGGCGTGGCCTCGCTGGGCAACTTCCCGTACTACCTGGTGAGCAACAACCCGGCCGTGAAGACGATTGCCGACTTCAGCGACAAGGACCGCATCGCCCTGCCCGCCGTGGGCGTGTCGGTGCAGTCGCGCGTGCTGCAGCTGGCCTCGGCCCAGCGCTGGGGCAACGACCAGTACAACAAGCTCGACAAGCTGCAGGTGGCCGTGCCCCACCCGGACGCGACGGCCGCCATCATCAAGGGCGGCACCGAGATCACGGCGCACTTCGGCAACCCGCCGTTCCAGAACCAGGCGCTGGTGGGCAACCCGAACGCGCGCATCGTGCTCAACAGCTACGACGTGCTCGGCGGCCCCTCCTCGGCCACGGTGCTGTACGCCACCGAAAAATTCCGCAACGACAATCCCAAGACCTACCGCGCCTTCACCGCCGCGCTGCAGGAAGCCGCGCAGTACATCACCGCCAACCCTGAGGGTGCGGCCGACATCTACCTGCGCACCGGCCAGGGCGCGATCGACCGCCAGTTGCTGCTTTCCATCATCAGGAACCCCGAAGTGCAGTTCAAGCTCGCGCCGCAGAACACCTTCAAGCTCGCGACCTTCATGCACGGCATCGGCGCGATCAAGAACAAGCCCGCCTCGGCGAAGGACTACTTCTTCGACGATCCGCACAGTGCGGCGGCGAACTGACATGAACGCGGCCCACGTCCTGCAGCGCCACGCCATCGGCACGCCGATGCAGGACCTGCTGCGCGCCACGCGCGAGCAGGAAGGCGGCGCCGTGTTCGGCCCCGAGAAGCTGCCCACGGCCGCCCTGCCCCGGCCGCTGCTGGACTTCGACAGTGTTTCGCTGGAGTACGCCACCGACCGGCAGGTGGTGCGCGCCACGCACCGCGTGAGCCTGTCGGTGTTCGAGGCCGAGCGCTATGTGCTGCTGGGGCCTTCGGGCTGCGGCAAGAGCACGCTGCTGAAGGCGGCGGCCGGTTTCATCGCACCGCGCGAGGGCCAGATCCGGCTCGACGGCCAGGCCATCACGGACCCGGGGCCGGACCGCATCGTGGTGTTCCAGGAATTCGACCAGTTGCCGCCCTGGAAGACGGTGCTGGGCAATGTGATGTTCCCGCTGCGCGCCACCGGGCGCCTGGCCCGCGCCGAGGCGCTGGAGCGCGCGCACGCGGTGCTCGAACAGGTGGGCCTGGCCGGTTTCGCCAACGCCTACCCGCACCAGCTCTCGGGTGGCATGAAGCAGCGCGTGGCGATCGCGCGCGCCCTGGCCATGCAGCCGCGCGTGCTGCTGATGGACGAGCCCTTCGCCTCGCTGGACGCCCTCACGCGCCGGCGCATGCAGGAAGAATTGCTCGCCCTGTGGGAGACGGTGCGCTTCACGCTGCTGTTCGTCACGCACTCCATCGAAGAAGCGCTGGTGGTCGGCAGCCGCATCGGCGTGCTCTCGCCGCACCCGGGCCGCCTGCGCGCCGAGATCCAGGCGCACGAATTCGGCCTGGGCAGCAGCGGCGGCACCGCCTTCCAGGCCGCCGCCCAACGCATCCACGGCCTGCTGTTCGGGCCCGAGACCCCCCACCTATGAGCCTGGCCGACGCCCTGCCCCCGATCCGGCCCGAGGCCGAATACCCGCTGCCCGCGCTGGGCGACACCCCGGCCGAGCGCCCCCTGCCCTGGCAGCGCCGCGTGTGGCAACAGGCCTGGGTGCGAAAGACCCTGATCCTGCTCGCGCTGGCGTTGCTGTGGGAAGTGCTCGCGCGCTGGCAGGACAACGACCTGCTGCTGCCCACCTTCGGGCAGACCGCGCATGCCTTCGTCGACGGCATCGCGGGCGGCGAGCTGCTGCTGCGCGCCCGCGCGTCACTCGCCGTGCTGCTGCAGGGCTACCTGCTGGGCATCGTGGCGGCCTTCGTGCTCACCACACTGGCCGTGTCCACCCAGATCGGGCGCGACCTGCTGGCCACGCTCACGTCCATGTTCAACCCGCTGCCGGCGATCGCACTGCTGCCGCTGGCGCTGCTGTGGTTCGGTCTGGGCAACGGCAGCCTGGTCTTCGTGCTGGTGCACTCCGTGCTGTGGCCGCTGGCCCTGGCCACCTTCGCGGGCTTCCAGGCCGTGCCCGACACCCTGCGCATGGCCGGGCGCAACTACGGCCTGCGCGGCGTGCGCTACGTGCTGCTGATCCTGGTGCCCTCGGCCCTGCCAGCCATCCTCTCGGGCCTGAAGATCGGCTGGGCCTTTGCCTGGCGCACGCTGATCGCCGCCGAGCTGGTGTTCGGCGCTTCCTCCGGCAAGGGAGGATTGGGCTGGTACATCTTCCAGAACCGCAACGAGCTCTACACCGACAAGGTGTTCGCCGGGCTGGTCACGGTGATCCTCATCGGCCTGCTGGTGGAGAGCGTGGTGTTCCAGACGGTCGAAAAACTCACCATCCGACGCTGGGGCGTGGCGCGATGAGCGCGCCGCGCCGCGTCACCATCGTCGGCGGTGGCTTCTCCGGCGTGAGCGCGGCCGTGCAGCTGGTGCGCCACAGCCCGGTGCCGCTGGCCATCACGCTGATCGAATCGCGCGACCGCGTCGGCCCCGGCCTGGCCTACGCCACGCACGACCCCGACCACCGCCTCAACGGCCCGACCTGGGTGCATGCGGTCGATCCCGTCGACGGCGAACATTTCACGCGCTGGTGCGAAGCGCACGGCGTGTTCGAGGCCGACCCGCAGGCCGTGCAGGCCAATGGCACGGCCTTCGTGCGCCGCGCGGTGCTCGGTGCCTACCTCGAAGCCATGGTGCGCAGCCACGCGAGCTGGGCGGCCACGGGCTCGACCATCCGCACGCTGCAGGACCGCGCGGTGCACGCCTGGGAGGCCGACGGCGAGGTCACCACGGTCACCGAACACGGCCAGACGCTGGCGGCCGACCTGCTGGTGCTGGCCACCGGCAACGCCGAGCCGCGCCTGCAGGCCCCGCTGGACCCGGCGCTGGCCCGACACCCGGGCGTGATCGAGAACCCGCTGGTGACGGCGCGGCTGCTGGGCATTCCGCGCGAGGCGCGCGTGCTCGTCATAGGCAGCGGCCTGACCTCGCTGGACGTGGTCTCCACGCTGCAGCGGCAAGGCCACGCGGGTGGCGTCACGGTGGTCTCGCGCCGGGGCCTGCACCCTCGCCCGCAGCCGCTGGCCAGCGGCGTGGTGGCCCACCCGGTGGGCCGCCAGAACCTGGACCGGCTGCTCGGCCCCGCGCCCGCTTTCCTCACCGAGGTGAAGCCCGAACTGCGCACCTGGATCAAGACCTTGCGTGCGCGCATCCGCGAGACCGTGGCGCGCGGCGAGAGCTGGAATGTGCCCTTCGACGAGTTGCGCGACGCCGTGTGGCAACTCTGGCCCACCCTGCCGCCGGCGCAGCAGCGCCGCTTCCTGCGCAGCGTGCGCCCCTGGTACGACGTGCACCGCTTCCGCTCGCCACCGCAGACGGCGGCGATCAACCGCGAGGCCCTGGCCGCCGGCCGGGTGGTGCATGTGGCGGCGCGGCTGCGCTCCCTGGCGGCGCAGGCAGGCACGCACCGCATCGACGCCGTGCTGCAGCCTTCGGGCGGTGGCACGCCACGCACCGAGACCTTCGACGTGGTGGTGAACTGCACCGGGCTGGACGCCGCCGCGCGCACCGCCGGCAACCCCTTGCTGCAGGCCCTGGTGTCGCACGGCACGCTGCGCCCGGATGCCTGCGGCATCGGCTATGCGGTGGATGCGAACTGCCGCGTGATCGACAGCGAAGGCCAGGCGCTGTCGCGCATCCGCCTGATCGGCCCGCCCACGCTGGGCACCTTCGGCGACCCGGGCGGGGCGATGTTCATCGCGGCGCAGATCCACCGCATGCTGCCGGACGTGTACGAGGCGCTTCAGCGCCCCGCCTTGTCGAGCGCCTTCTTCAGCAGCTCGTATTCCGCGCAGGGCTTGGCGGTGCAGAGCAGCTCCAGGTAACGCAGGTTCTTGCGCGCGCCGGCCACGTCGCCCAGCGCCAGGAACAGCTCGCCCTGGTACTCCAGCGCGGGCCGGTGCTCCGGGTCGTACAGCAGGGCCTCGCGGTACCAATGCCCGGCCTCGGCGTAGCGCTTGAGCTGACGCAGGCTGTAGCCGAGCAGGTTGTAGACCTCGGCGTGCTGCACGGTCTCGCTCAGCGCCGTGAGCCGCTGCACCGCCTTCGTGTAGTCGCCGGCGTACACCAGGGCGCGCACGGCGGAGAGATCGGGCAGGTCAGACGACGGCGGGGCCCCCGCCGCGCCCAGGGCCAGGGGCATGGCCGCCACGACGGCGGCGAACCGGCGCCTCACTCAGGCCTCCGCCAGTTGCGGTGCCGCCTCGCCCATGGCCACCAGGATCTCGCGCTTGAGCGCGGCGAACGCCGGGCTCACGCGGTCGCGTGGGCCCGGCGGCAGGTCCACCTTCACCTGCCTGACGATGCGGCCCGGGTTGGCGTTCATCACGATCACGGTGTCGCTCAGGAAGATGGCCTCGTCCACATCGTGCGTGACCAGGATCATGGTCACGCCCTCGGCGCGCCAGATGCGCAGAAGCTCTTCCTGCAGGCGCACGCGGGTGAGCGCGTCCAGCGCGCCCAGGGGTTCGTCGAGCAGCAGGATCTCGGGCTGACCGACCAGGCCGCGCGCGATCGCGCCGCGCTGCGCCATGCCGCCCGAGAGCTCGTGCGGGTAGGCCTTCTCGAAGCCCTTGAGCCCCACCAGCTCGATGTGCGACTGGATGGTCAGGCGCTGCTGCTCGGGCGGGAGCGTGGCGTTGGTCAGCGCCAGGCCGATGTTCTGCTCCAGCGTCATCCAGGGCAGCAGGCGGTGGTCCTGGAACACGATGCCGCGCGAGAGGCTGGTGCCGGCGATGCGCTCGCCGTGCAGCAGGATGTCGCCCTCGTAGTCCTTGTCCAGGCCAAGGATGAGCCGCAGCAGCGTGGACTTGCCGCAGCCGCTGGGGCCGACCAGCGTCACGAAGGCGCCGGGCTCGACGTTGAAGCTGGCATTGACCAGCGCATCCAGGCGCGGGCGGCCTGGCACGGAGTAGCTTTTGGAAACGGCCTTGACTTCAAGGCGACCGGGTTCTGCCATGGAAAATCCTAAAAAGTTGTCGAAGCGAAGTGCCTGACCTAGCTACCGCCGTGGAACGGGCTTTGCCCGGCCACTGGCGGTGCCCCCTTGAGGGGGTGACACGCCGAAGGCGTGGCGCGGGGGTGGGTCAGCCTTCGAAGCCTTGTTTCCAGCGCAGCACGCGGCGCTGCAGCAAATACATGGTGCGGTCGATGCCGAAACCCACCAGGCCGATGATGACCATGCAGACCAGCAGCTGGTCGGTGAGCAGCAGGCCCTGCGCGCGGAAGATCAGGAAGCCCAGGCCTTCGAGGCCGCTCAGGCCTTCGGCCACCACCACCAGCGCCCAGGCCAGGCCGGCCGCGTAGCGCAGCGAAACCATGATGGTCGGCGTGGCGGCGGGCAGGATGACCTTGCGCACCAGTTGCCAGCGCGTGAGCGTCATCACCTCGGCCAGCTCGATGTAGCTCTTGTCCACGCTGCGGATGCCCTGCAGCGTGTTGAGGAAGACGGGGAAGAACACCGTCTTGGCGATCACCAGGATCTTGGCCGGCGCGCCCAGGCCCAGCCACAGCACGATCAGCGGAAACCAGGCAATGCCCGGGATGTGGCGGATGGTGTCGAAGGTGGGCGAGAGGAACTGCTCGAAGCGCTTCGAGAGGCCCGCGCCGACGCCCAGCACCAGCGCGGCGAAGGCGCCGTACAGGAAGCCCTGCGCGACCAGGGACAGGCTCACGGCGAAGTCCCACAACAGCCGCTGCTCCGTCAGCATCTTGAAGAAGGCCTCCACCACCTTGATGGGGGCGGGCAGGAAGACCGGGTCGATCCATTCCAGGCTGGCGGCGGTCTGCCACAGCAGCAGCACGCCGGCGGGCAGCAGGAAGCCGATCGCGCGGCTGGGCACCAGCCATTGCTGGAGCTTCGTCCCGAAGGACGAAGCTTCCGACGCTGGCGCCGTGGAGGGAAGGTTTTGCGTCAGCGTGTTCATGGTGCGCTCAGCGGTAGATGGAGTGCGAGCCGCCCGCGAAGAAGCGGCCGTCCACGAAGGCATCGACCTGCGCGTCGGTCAGCCGGCGTTCGCTCAGGATGTCGTCGCCCTGCTTCACGTACCAGTCGATGAAGGTCTTGATGGAGTTGCGCGCGCGCTGCGCGTTGGGCTCGCCGGCCATGAACTCCCATTGGCCCAGGTGGGTGATCTGGAACTTGGCCACTTCAACCGGCACGCGGGTTTCGCGCGAGACGATCTTGGCGGCCTCATCCACGTTGTCCAGCGTCCAGGCCATGGCGCGTTCGCGAGAGGCGAGGAAGGCTTGCACCGCTTCGGGGTACTTGTTGACGAACTCGCGCTTGGCGAAGTACGTGACGCGGCCGGCGTGGTTCACGTACACGCCATCGTCCGGCACATGGCCGATCACCTTGAGCTTGCCCGAGAGCCAGGCGCCGGTGGCGTTGCCCGCGGCCAGGTGGGTGGTGGTGGCATCGAGGGCGCCGGAGATCACCGCCGAGATCGCCACGGTGGGGTTGTCGATCGATTCGTAGCGCACGCGGCCCTTGGTCTGGCGCGTGTCCAGCGGCAGGCCCACCGAGTTCAAGGCCTCGGTGGGGGCAGACCAGTAGCAGCTGATGCGGCTGCTGCCGAACTTCTTGCCGTCCAGATCGGCCAGGGTGTTCACCGACTTGTTCGACACGGCAGCGAGCACCGGCGCGCGGTAGCGGTTGGAGGTCTCGGAGGCCCAGATGATGACGCCGTCCAGGCCGTTGGCGCGGTGCACCGTGGCCGGGTAGATCATGCGCTGCGCGATCGAGATCGCGCCTTTGCTGAGGGCGCCGGTTTCGGCGCCCACCAGTTCCGCACCGCCGGAGGCGATGAGGTTGACCTCCTTGGTGCCGACCTTGCTGAACTCTTCCTTGAAGATGCCCTTCTCGCGGGCGATCACGGTCCACGGTGTGAGCTGCAGGTTGATCGCCGGCAGCACCTCGGCGGCGGCGGTGCCGGCCTGGCCGATCAGGCCCAGGGCCAGGGCGGCGGCGCTGCTCAGGGCGCGCAGGCGGTTGCGGGGGCTTCTGTGTTTCGTCACGACGGTCATGAGGTTCTCCAAGGGTTCGTCTGTCAGGTGGTGTGAATGACGCGCCGATTCTTGGGGCGCGGCGCGCACTGGCCAACGAAGGAAAACGGACACCGATATGCGGCCGCAAATGGCGCAGATGCTTATGCGCATTTCGAGCCACACGAAGGCGATGGCGCGCCCAGAATCCCTCTCCCATGAGCTCCATCGACGCTTCCCACCAACGCCCGCTGCGCCGCCTGGCCTGGCTCACCGCGCTGGGCCTCGCGGCGCTGTGCGCAGCCGTGTTCATGGCGATCGAGTCGCGCGCCGCGTCTTCCGCACCCCTGCCGGTGAAACAGCTGCGCATCGGTGTGGCGCCCGCCACCTTGCCCGTGAGCACCGGCGAGCGCGACTACACCAACGCCGGCTTCGAGGCGGTGTATGCGCGGGAACTGGCGCGGCACCTGGGCGTGGACGCGCTCATCGTGCCGCTGCCGCCCGATGCGCAGGCGCAGGCCTTGCGCCAGGGCGATGTGGATCTGGTGCTGACGCGCGCCGACGAGGCCCGCCCCCGGGAAGACGGCCTGCGCGTGCTGGCCACGGGCTACCAGTCGGGCCTGAGCGTTTCGATGCGGGCGGACACCGATGTGCGCGCCTGGAAAGACCTGGCCGGGCGCGTGGTGTGCGTGACGGCCGACAATCCGCGCGCCCAGGCCCAGGCCGAGCGCGTCCAGGGCCGGCTCAAAGTGTTCGAGGCGCCGGCCCAGGCCCTGGTGCAGGTGCGCACCGGCGAGTGCGCGGCGGCCATCCTCGACGGCTCTCAGCTGGAGCCGCTGCTGGCGCAGAAGGAATGGCGCAAGTTCTCCGCCACCCTGCCCGCCACGCGCGACAGCGCGCTGCAAGCCTGGCTGGCCGAAGGCCGGAACGACCTGGCCGCGCCCATCCGCGCGGCCGTGCATGAGATCGGCTCCACGGCGGCCTGGGCGCAGCGGCGCCAGAAGTGGGCGGCCAACGTGGCCTTCGAGGTCTACTTCGACCAGACCGGACCGGACTGCCATTGACCCGGTTCTTCGTGGCGCTGGCGCTCGCGCTGGGCCTGAGCGGCCCGGCAGTCGCGGGCGAGCGACTGCGCGCACTCTACGAGAAGCCGGCCAGCCAATGGCCCGCCCCCTGGATCGACAACGGCGTGGCCTTCGTGGAGCTGGGGGCGCTCGCACCACCACCCGCGCCACCTGCGCCGCTCGTTCAGCTCGGCCGGCGACTTTTTTTCGACGCGCGCCTCTCCGCCAACGGCCGCGTGGCCTGCGCCAGCTGCCACCGGCCCGACCAGGGCTGGACCGTGCGCGCGCCCACGGCCTCCGGTGTGAGGGGCGCGCCGGGCCGGCGCAATCCGCCGGGACTGCAGGACGTGGCCACGCGGGCGCACTGGGCCTGGGACGGCGCGGCCCGCTCGCTCGCCGAACAGTCGTTGCGCCCCCTGACCGACCCGCGCGAGATGGCCAACCCGTCGCTGGGCGCGGTCGGCCGGCGCATGGGGATGTCACCCGCCCGGATCGGCGAAGCGCTCGCGGCCTTCCAGCACACGCTGCACACCCGCAGCCGCTTCGACCGCTTCGCGCAGGGCGAGCACCGCGCGCTGACCGATCTGGAACTCCAGGGCCTGCACCTGTTCCGCACGAGCGCACGCTGCGCCAACTGCCACTTCGGCCCCACGCTGAGCGACGGGCGCTTCCACAACCTGGGCATCGCCTTCTTCGGCGAGCCTTCGCAGGACCTGGGCCGTTTCGGGGTGACGCGGCGGTGCGAGGACGTGGGACGTTTTCGCACCGCGAGCCTGCGCGGGGTGGCGCGCACCGCGCCCTACATGCACCACGGCCTGTTCGATTCGCTGGCGGGGGTGTTGAACCTGTACGCGCGCGGCGGCGGTGACCCGCGCAACGGCCGCGTGGGCGTGGCCAACGACCCGCTGTACGCCTGCGCGCAGCGGGTCTCGCCCCACCTGCAGGCGCTGCCGCTGAGCGCGGCGGACATCGCCGCGCTGCAGGCGTTTCTGCAGGCCCTGTGAATCAGGCCACGAGCCGCGCCGCCCCCGCGTGGCGGCTGATGGGCCGCTCCAGGCCCAGGTTCTCGCGCAGCGTGCGGCCTTCGTAGGCGGTGCGAAACAGCCCGCGCCGCTGCAGTTCGGGCACCACCAGGTCCACGAACTCGTTGAGCGAAGCCGGCAGCACCGGCGGCATGACATTGAAGCCGTCGGCCGCGCCGTTCTCGAACCATTCCTGCATGCGGTCGGCGATGGTCTCGGGCGTGCCGATCACCACCCAGTGCCCGCGCGCGCCGGCCAGGTACTCGTAGAGCTGGCGCACGGTGAAGCGCTCGCGGCGCGCGAGTTCGATCACCACGTGCGCGCGGCTGTTGATGCCCTTGGGCGGCTCGGGGTAGTGCGGCGGCGGCGCGTCCAGGTTCCAGCGGCGCAGGTCTTCGCCGGGCCAGAACGGCACCAGGGTGGAGAGGCCCACCGAGGGGTGGATCAGCGCCTGCAGCTCGGCCCACTTGGCCTGCGCCTCGGCCTCGGTGCGGCCGATCACGGGCGAGATGCCGGGCAGCACCAGCAGCTGCTCGGGCCGGCGCCCGTACTTGGCCATGCGGCCCTTCACGTCCTGGTAGAAGGCCTGGGCTTCGGCCAGGCTGGTCCAGGCGGTGAAGATGGCCTCGGCGGTGGCGGCGGCGAGTTCCTTGCCGTCTTCGGACGAACCGGCCTGCACGATCACCGGGTGGCCCTGCGGCGAGCGCTCCAGGTTGAGCGGCCCCTTGACCTTGAGGTGCTTGCCGATGTGGTTGAGCTCGTGCAGCTTGGCCGGGTCGAAGTACACGCCGGACTCGCGGTCGCGCACGAAGGCGTCGTCCTCGAAGCTGTCCCACAGGCCCTTGACCACGTCCACGAACTCGGTGGCCTTGGCGTAGCGCTCGCCGGGCGAGGGGTGCGCGTCCAGGCCGAAGTTGCCGTGCACGCTGTCGTTGCTGGTGGTCACCACGTTCCAGGCCGCGCGGCCCTTGCTGATGTGGTCCAGCGAGGCGAACTTGCGCGCGAGCAGGTAGGGGTCTTCGTAGGTGGTGGACGCGGTGGCGACGAAGCCGATGTGTTTCGTCACCGCCGAGAGCGCGGCCCACAGCGTGACCGGTTCGAAGTGCGAGATGCGGCCCTGGCGGCTGAAGGACTCGTCGTCGCCCGTGCCCCAGATGCCCGGGCTGTCGGCCACGAAGACCTGGTCGAACAGGCCGCGCTCGGCGGTCTGCGCGACCTCGATGTAGTGGTCGATGTTGGTGCCCGAGTCGATCTGCGAGCCCGGGTGGCGCCAGGCGGCGACGTGGTGGCCGGTGGCCATGATGAAGGCGCCGAGGCGCAGCTGTCGTTTGCTCATGCGGGTGTGCTCCCAGTGGATCGAGCCCGCCAATCTAGGCGCGCGAGCGCCCCCGAGGAAGGAAACAAACCGCATATCCATAGCCGTTCTGATTCGTTGCGGCAACGCAGCATGCGGCCTAGCATTCATGCACCGGTGTTGGAAACGACTGGTCCGGCCGATGCGGGGATGCAGAGAACCCTGGTTGTCTCCTGGGGGGAGGATTGCATCGGCCGGTTTTTTTTGGAGCGTGACCCTGGCTCAGATGTTTGGGCAATTAAGAAACAAAAAAACAATGGTTTGTGTGTTGAAGCGGCGCTTTTAGAGTGCATTCCAACTTCACACCAAGGGTCTCCAACATGACGGTTGCCATCGAATCCCCCACGCTGCTCGACGCCCTGGACGCCATCGGGCGCGACGCCCAGGCCCGGGGCCTGCCCTACGCGGGTGGCATCCCGCCCGAACTCGCCTGGTCGCTGGTCTCGGCCGGCGAAGCCCGGCTGGTGGACGTGCGCAGCGCGGAAGAGCGCAAGTTCGTGGGCCATGTGCCCGACAGCCTGCACGTGCCCTGGGCCACGGGCACCAGCCTCACGCGCAACCCGCGCTTCGTGCGCGAGCTCGAAGCCAAGGTGGGCAAGGAAGCGCGCGTGCTGCTGCTGTGCCGCAGCGGCAAGCGCTCGGCGCTGGCGGCCGAGGCCGCCACCAAGGCCGGCTTCACGCAGGTGTTCAACGTGCTCGAAGGTTTCGAGGGCGAGATCGACGCGCAGCAACACCGCGGCGGGCAGGACGGCTGGCGCTTCCACGGATTGCCATGGGTGCAGGACTGATGGCCGACGCGCACCTGTTCGACCTGCAGCAGGTCGTGCGCGACCTCGCCGACGTGCGCCAGCGCTGGCGCACCGCGCAGAAGCGCTCGCGCGAACCGGGCGGGCGCGAGCTGCCTTCGCGCGACGCGCTCGGCGCCATCCTCGACGGGCTGCGCGGCGCGCTTTTCCCGATGCGACTGGGCCCGCCCGACCTGCGCCAGGAGAGCGAGGACTTCTACATCGGCCACACGCTGGATGCCACGCTGCATGCGCTGCTGGGCCAGGTGCGGCTGGAGCTGCGCTACCAGCACCGCCACGCGGGCGGCGCCGACGAAGCGGCCACCGAACAGCAGGCGCGCGAACTGGTGCGCGACTTCGCGCACTCGCTGCCCCGGCTGCGCGGGCTGCTCGACAGCGACGTGGTGGCGGCCTACGAGGGCGACCCGGCCGCGCGCAGTGTGGACGAGGTGCTGCTGTGTTACCCCGGCATCCAGGCCATGATCCACCACCGCGTGGCGCACCGCTTCTACCAGCTGGGTGTGCCGCTGCTCGCGCGCATCGTGGCCGAACTCGCGCACGGCGCGACCGGCATCGACATCCACCCCGGCGCGTCCATCGGCGCGGGCTTTTTCATCGACCACGGCACTGGCGTCGTGATCGGTGAGACCGCCGTCATCGGCCAGCGCGTGCGCGTGTACCAGGCGGTCACGCTGGGCGCCAAGCGGTTCCCCACCGATGAGAACGGGCACCTGAGCAAGGGCCTGGCGCGCCACCCCGTGGTGGAGGACGACGTGGTGATCTACGCCGGCGCCACCGTGCTCGGGCGCGTGACCATCGGCCGCGGCGCCACCATCGGCGGCAACCTGTGGATCACGCACGACGTGGCCGCCGGCGCCAACCTGAGCCAGGCACGATCGCGGGAGGTCACCGCCAGCCCCTGATCGACCGCCACCGAGCTTTCCCCGCCCTCCCCTTCGCCGCGTCGCTTCGGCCGCACGCGTGGGGTCTTCTTTTGCCTTTTTTCAACCACCGAGCCACGGAGCCTTCATGTCTGACCCCACCCCCTCGCAACTGGCGCTGAGCGACAACGCCGCGCGCCAACTGGCCAATGCCACCAAGACAGCCCCCGTGCTGTCGACCATCAGCCCGCGCTGGCTCACGCACCTGCTGCAATGGCAGCCGGTGGAGGCCGGCATCTACCGCCTCAACAAGGTGAAGAACCCGCAGGATGTGGAGGTGCTGTGCGCCAAGCGCGACGAGAGCGAGCTGCCCTCGACCTACGTGGACTACGAAGACCAGCCGCGAGAGTACTTCCTGAACGCGGTCTCCACCGTGCTGGACGTGCACACCCGCGTGTCCGACCTCTACAGCAGCCCGCACGACCAGATCAAGGAACAGCTGCGCCTGACCATCGAAACCATCAAGGAAAAGCAGGAAAGCGAGCTGATCAACAACGCCGACTACGGTCTGCTGGCCAGCGTGCACCCGGACCAGATCGTGTACCCGCTCACCGGCGCGCCCACGCCGGACGACCTGGACGAGCTGCTCACCAAGGTGTGGAAGGAGCCGGCCTTCTTCCTCACGCACCCGCTGGCGATCGCCGCCTTCGGCCGCGAATGCACGCGCCGGGGCGTGCCGCCGCCCACCGTGAGCCTGTTCGGCTCGCAGTTCCTCACCTGGCGCGGCATCCCGCTGATTCCGAGCGACAAGGTGCCGGTGGCCGATGGCAAGACCAAGATCCTGCTGCTGCGCGTGGGCGACAAGCGCCAGGGCGTGGTGGGCCTGTACCAGCCGGGCCTCGCCGGCGAACAGAGCCCGGGGCTGTCGGTGCGCTTCATGGGCATCAACCGCAGCGCCATCGCCTCGTACCTGATCTCGCTGTACTGCTCGCTCGCGGTGCAGACAGAGGACGCGCTGGCGGTGCTGGAAGACGTTGAAGTGGGCAAGTTCCATGACTATCCAGACACCTACAAGTGAGCGGCCGCCGGCTGGCCTGCCCGACCTGGCAGCGCTGAACCAGCTCGCGGGCGCGTTCTTCGCCGCCCTGCCCGGCTCGCCGCCCTCGCTGCCGGCCACCCCGCTCGGTGGCGTGCCGGCGCCGGTGAACGTGTTGCCCGGTGGCAGCTCGCTCGGGCCGCTGGGCCAGGGCCCGCAGCTGCCGGGCACGCTGGCGCCCGGCGCGAACCTGGCGCCCACCTCACCGCAGAGCGTGCTCTCGCTGGGGGCGTCCACCCCTTCGCTGGTGCCGCACTCGACCGCGCCCAACGGCCTGCCCGACCACGCCGCGATCGTGCCGCCCGCACTCGACGGCCGCGTGGGCACGCAGGCCCTGGGCGTGCCGCCCTCGGACCGCGTCACGGCGCAGTCCTTCGGCCTGCCGGGCGCGGAAGACCTGCGCGAGCTGCTGGCCACGCCACCGCGCCACAGCGCGGCACCGAGCACCCCGACGGACAGAGCGGGGGCGTTCTACTTCACGCAAGGGTTGCACACGCCGCAAGGCTTTGCCACCCAGGCACCGCAAGCCGATGCGGCGCGCCACCCGCCGTTCGACGTGAACGCGGTGCGGCGCGACTTCCCCATCCTGCAGGAGCGCGTGAACGGCCGGCAGCTGGTGTGGTTCGACAACGCCGCGACCACGCAGAAGCCGCAGTCGGTGATCGACCGCGTGTCCTACTTCTACGAGCACGAGAACTCCAACATCCACCGCGCGGCGCATGCGCTGGCGGCCCGCGCGACCGACGCCTACGAAAGCGCGCGCGAGAAGGTGCGCGCCTTCCTGGGTGCATCGTCGGTGGAGGAAATCATCTTCGTGCGCGGCGCCACCGAGGCCATCAACCTGGTGGCCAAGACCTGGGGCGCGAAGCACGTGGGTGCGGGCGACGAGATCATCGTCTCGCACCTGGAGCACCACGCCAACATCGTGCCCTGGCAGCAGCTCGCGGCCGAAAAGGGGGCGGTGATCCGCGTGATCCCGGTGGACGACAGCGGCCAGGTGCGGCTGGACGAATACCAGAAGCTGCTCAACAGCCGCACGAAGCTGGTGGCCGTCACGCAGGTCTCCAACGCGCTCGGCACGGTGGTGCCGGTGCAGGAGATCGTGGCGCTGGCGCACCGCGCGGGCGCCAAGGCGCTGGTGGACGGTGCGCAATCGGTGAGCCATCTGCGCGTGAACGTGCAGGCGATCGACGCCGACTTCTTCGTGTTCTCCGGCCACAAGGTGTTTGGCCCGACCGGCATCGGGGTGGTCTACGGCAAGCGCGAACTGCTGGACGACATGCCCCCCTGGCAGGGGGGCGGCAACATGATCGCGGACGTGACCTTCGAGCGCACCGTGTTCCAGCCGCCGCCCAACAAGTTCGAGGCCGGCACCGGCAACATCGCCGACGCGGTGGGCCTGGGCGCGGCGATCGACTACGTGCAGCGCATCGGGCTGGAGAACATCGCGCGCTACGAGCACGACCTGCTGGCCTACGCCACGCACCACCTGCAACCCATTCCCGGCGTGCGCCTGATCGGCACCGCGCAGGAGAAGGCCAGCGTGCTGTCCTTCGTGCTGCAGGGTTACACCACCGAGGAAGTGGGCCAGGCGCTGAACGAGGAAGGCATCGCGGTGCGTTCGGGCCACCACTGCGCGCAACCGATCCTGCGGCGCTTCGGTGTGGAGGCCACGGTGCGGCCCTCGCTGGCGTTCTACAACACCTGCGAGGAAGTGGACCGCTTCATCGCGGTGGTGCGGCGGCTCAGCTCGGGTCGGCGACGGTAGCCCGAAGCCTCAGCGGCTGGCCACGATGAACAGCCGGGGGAATGGCAGCAACACCGTGCCATCGGCCAGCGCGGGGTAGGCCTGGGTGATGGCGGCGAGGTAGCGGACCAGGAACGCCGCTTTCTCGCCGTCGTCCAGCGGCGCCAGGTAGGGCCGCAGGGCCGAGCCCTTGAACCACTCCACCACCGCCTCGGGGCCTCCCGAGAGCGGGTGGAAATAGGTGGTGCGCCAGACATCGACCGCCGCGCAGCGCGGCTTGAGCAACTGGTAATAGAACGCGGCGTCGTGCCGCGCGGGGTGCTGCACGCTGCCGATCTTGCTCGCCCACGGGCCTTCCGCCGCGACCTCGCGCGCGAGGCGGTGCGCCGGCTCTTCGAGGTTGTCGGGCGTCTGCACGGCCAGGCTGCCACCGGGAGCGAGCCGGCTCATCAGGCGCGGGTACAGCGTGGCGTGGTCGGGCAGCCATTGCAGCGAGGCATTGGCCAGAATCACATCGAAGGACTCGACCGGGTCCCAGGCCGCGATGTCGCCAAGCTCGAAGCGCGTGCCGGGCAGGCGCTCGCGCGCGGCGGCCAGCATGTCGTCGGAGCTGTCCAGGCCCGTCACCCGGGCCTGCGCAAAGCGGTCGGCCAGCACCTCGGTGGAGTTGCCCGGGCCGCAGCCCAGGTCGATCGCGACCTGCACGTCGTGCGCCGGCAAGGCGGCCACCAGGTCGCGCACCGGGCGCGTGCGCTCTTGTTCAAAGGCCGAGTAGGTGCGGGCGGACCACGTCATCGCGTGTGCTCTCCATGGGTGTGATCGGCCTCCATTGTGCGCAGCAAGCCATGCCCCTGGCGAAGACCGAGTATCGATCTGCGAAAAGCGCATTGGCGCGGATGCGGGCGCCTGCCTACGCTGCCGGGTTAGCCGTCATTCGACGGCCTTTCAACCCAAGGATGTCTGCATGAACTCGAAGGTGCTCCAAGTCACCGCCCTCTCGCTGGTTTCCCTGGTCGCCGCGGTGGCTCCCGCCCTGGCCCAGACGCCGGCCTACCCCACCAAACCCATCACCCTGGTGGTGCCCTACCCGCCCGGCGGACCGAACGACACGATTGCCCGCGCCCTCGGGCCGGAACTGGCCAAGGCGCTCGCGGTGCCCGTGGTGATCGAGAACAAGCCGGGCGCCGCCGGCAACATCGGCACCGGCCACACCGCCCGCGCTGCGGCCGACGGCTACACCATCGCCCTGCCTGGCTCCGCGCTGTCGATCAACACCGTGATCTTCGACAACGCGCCTTACAAGATCGGCGACTTCCGCGCCGTCGGCATGGTGGCGCAGGGCCCAGTGGTGGCCGTGGCCCACCCGTCGCTGAACATCAAGACCATCGCGCAGCTCGTGGCCCACGCCAGGGCGAACCCGGGCAAGCTGTCCTTCCCCTCGGGTGGCAAGGGCACCTCGCCTTACCTGGCCGGCGAACTGCTCAAGAACACCGCGAACATCGACATGGTGCACGTGCCCTACAAGGGCACGGGCGAGTTCATTCCCGACTTGCTCGCGGGCCGGGTGCCGGTTGCGTTCGTGAGCCCATTGATCGCGCGCCAGCACGTGGACACCGGCGCCCTGGTGCCGCTGGCCACCACCGGCACCAGGCGCCTGCGCGGCTGGGAGAACCTTCCCACCTTGGAAGAGGCCGGCGTGGCGGGCTTCCGCGTGCTGCCCTGGTACGCCGTGGTCGTGCCGGCGGCCACGCCGACCCCGGGGGTGAACAAGCTCAACGCCGCGCTGCAGCAGGCCCTGGCCTCGGCCGAGATCCAGAAGAAGCTGGTGGACCTGGGCCTGGACGCCCTGCCCGGCACCGCCGACGAGGCACAGGCCGTCGTGGTGCAGGAAGTGCAGCTCTGGAAGAACGTGCGCCTCAGCGACTGATCTTCAACGCTGGAGCGCCTGACCGTCCGGCAGCACCGAGAAGGTCTCGAAATGCCGGGGCAGCACCTGCACCGCCGCAGGTGCCACCCGGCGCACCTCCTCCTGGAAGATCTCGGCGTGCGCCAGCGCGCTGCCCTGGTCCGCGCCGTAGGGGAAGGTCTGCACGTCCCAGTGCGTGGCCACCACCACCTTGGGCAGGCCGGTGGCGCGCAGCAGGCGCTCGGTGTAGCGGAAGATCTGCAGGCGCGGCCGGGCCGATGGCACGAGCACGATGGACGGCGTGAGGCCCTGCACCTCGCGCTCGATGTAGTTCATGGAGCCGAACATCAGGATCTCGTGGTGCTGGAAGCGCACCAGGTAGCCAAAGGTGCCGCCTTCGGAAAACGCCTTCAGGGGCAAAGGCCCTTGCAAACCTTCGGGCACGATGCCGGCGTCGAAATAGCACTTGTCGCACAGCGCCGAATGCAGGCTGGGGATCACGCGGATCGAGAGCTCGCCGAAGTCGTAGTCCTCGCCGCCGCGCACCGGCACCAGCTGCGATTCGGCCACGCCGTAGGCGCGGCCGATGTTGGTGGCGCTGTAGGAGCCGACCACGTGCGCGCCGGTCTTCTTCGCGATGTGCGGCATGTCCATGCAGTGGTTGAAGTGCGCATGCGACAGCAGGATGTGCGTGGCCTCCTGGATGTGCCGGTCGATGGTCTCGGTGTCGCTGGGCACGATCTCGTCGAAGCTGTAGGCAGGGCGCTCATCGCCCGGCGCGGCGTTCGCGGGCAGCATGCCGAAGCGGTTGCCGCTGTAGCGCAGGCGGGTGAAGTACGGGGCCAGCAAGACGGTGTGTTTGCCGTCGGGGATCTTCCAGGCCGCTGCCCCGTAGTGGGTCAGCTCGATTCTTCCATCCTCGAAATAGGTGCGGTCAACGCTCACGAACAATCCTCGGCTTTTTGGGTTAAACCGGCCATCATGAGAGACCGGCCCCTTGGTGCACAAAGAAGGTTTTCGCGATTGCTTATGCGTTCGGCGGCGATGGGAAGAAGCGGTTGTCGGGCCGGGGCAGGCCCAGGTTATCGCGCAGGGTGCTGCCTTCGTACTCGCGGCGCAGCAGGCCGCGCCGCTGCAGCTCGGGCACCACGTGGTCCACGAAGGCGTCCAGCCCGCCGGGCAGCCAGGGGAACATCACGTTGAAACCGTCGCTGCCCTCGGTGTCCAGCCATTCCTGCATCTCGTCGGCAATGGTCTGCGCCGTGCCCACGAAGGCCAGGCCGGCGTAGCCGCCCAGCCGCTGGGCCAGCTGGCGCACCGTGAGGTTCTCGCGCCGGGCCAGCTCGATGGTGCGCTCGCGCGTGCTCTGGCTCGCGTTGGTGGGCGGCACCTCGGGCAGCGGTGCGTCCAGATCGAAACCCGAGACATCGTGCCCAAGCGCGATGGACAACGAGGCGATCGCGCTGTCGGTGTGCACCAGGCCGTCGAGCCGCGCGCGGATCGCTTTCGCCTCGGCCACGGAATCGGCCACCACCACGAAGGCGCCGGGCAGCACCTTGAGGTGGTCGCGGTCGCGGCCGATCTTTTCCATGCGGCCTTTCAAGTCCGCATAGAAGCGCCGCGCGTTGTCCAGCGTGCCCGGGGCGGAGAACACCACCTCGGCCGTTTCGGCCGCGAGCTGGCGCCCGGCTTCGGAGGCGCCGGCCTGCACGATCACCGGCCAGCCCTGCACCGGCCGCGCGATGTGCAGCGGGCCGCGCACCGAGAAATGCGGCCCCTTGTGGTTGAGCACGTGCAGGCGCTCGGGGTCGAAGAAACGACCACTCTGCGCATCGCGGACGAACGCGTCGTCGGCCCAGCTGTCCCACAGACCGGTGACCACGTCGTGGAACTCGCGGGCGCGCACATAGCGCTGGTCGTGCTCCATGTGATCTTCAAGACCGAAGTTGCGCGCCGCGTCCGGGTTGCTGGTGGTCACGATGTTCCAGCCCGCGCGGCCGTGGCTCAGGTGATCCAGCGACGCGAAGCGGCGCGCAATGTGAAACGGTTCCTCGAACGTGGTGGACGCCGTGGCCACCAGCCCGATGTGGCGCGTGTGCTGCGCCAGGGCCGAGAGCAGCGTGAAGGGCTCGAACGAGGTCACCGTGTGGCTGCGCTGCAGGGCCTCGATCGGCATGTTCAGCACGGCCAGGTGATCGGCCATGAAGAAGGCGTCGAAGCGCGCGGCCTCCAGGCGCTTGATAAGGTACTTCAGCCGCTCGAAGTTGAAGTTCGCGTCGGCCCAGGCGCCGGGGTAGCGCCAGGCACCGGTATGAATGCTGACGGGGCGCATGAACGCGCCCAGCCGCAGTTGGCGCCGGCTCATGCCTCGCTGCCTTCGATGTCCTCGCCCAGCTCGTGCAGCAGGTGCTCGACGAAGGCCTCCATCGGCGGCAGGCCCGGTGGCAGGGAGCGGCCCGTGTGCAGCGGAAACCAGCCGCGCGGGCCCGCGCTCAGCCGCAGGAAGAGCACGTCGGGCGACTCGCCCGCGTCGAACACATGGGGCACACCCGCCGGCAGCCACACCCAGTCCCCGGCCTCGCACAACACACCGGTGAAGCCGGCCGAGGTGCGCACGCTCAGCAGCGCCGTGCCCTTCAGGAAGACGCAGGCCACGGCGTCTTCGCTGGTGAGTTCCTGAGGGCGCGGGTGCGCGCCGTCGTAACCCGGGTGGCTGAAACGCACGCGCTCGGACACGTGCGCGCCAAGTTGCCGCCGCAACTCAACCAGCGCTTTCGCGTGGTCCACCACCGCATCACCCGGCTCGGGCCCATCCACCCAGCGCCCCCAGCGCACGCCCACCGACGCGGCGGCCGGGCAGGCGGCGCCTTCGCACACCGAAGTGGACAACCAGAGACCGTCGGCATCAAACGTCGCAACAGCAGCCATGCGGGCCAGTGTCCGCGCGCGCCCCCACCCACACAACGACGCATTCGGACTTAGCTCATGCGCTCAGCGACTATGCGCATCCATATGCCCCCACGCGATAAACAAACTACTTCATAGTCGTTTGGTTATTTGGATGGCATCAACAGAATGCTGTTTTGCATTTGAACAACCAGGAGCCCTCTCATGAGCAACACCACCCTCCGACTCGGCGACACCGCTCCCGACTTCACGCAAGACTCCACCGCCGGCCCCATCCACTTCCACGACTGGGCGGGCGACAGCTGGGTCGTGCTCTTCTCGCACCCGGCCGACTTCACGCCCGTGTGCACCACCGAACTGGGCAAGACGGCCGCGCTCTCCGGCGAATTCGCCCAACGCAACGTCAAACCCATCGCCGTCAGCGTGGACCCACTGGACTCGCACGGCAAATGGGTGCTCGACATCAACGAGACCCAGAACACCACGGTGAACTTCCCCATCCTCGCCGATGCGGACAAGAAAGTCGCCACGCTCTACGACATGATCCACCCCAACGCATCGGCCACCGCCACCGTGCGCAGCGTGTTCATCATCGACCCCAAGAAAGTGATCCGCACCACGCTGACCTACCCCGCCAGCACGGGGCGCAACTTCGACGAGATCCTGCGCGTGATTGACTCGCTGCAACTCACCGACAGCCACAAGGTGGCCACGCCCGCCAACTGGAAAGACGGCGACGACGTGGTGATCGTGCCCAGCCTGCAAGACCCGGCCGAGATCGCGCAGCGCTTCCCCAAAGGTTTCAAGGCCGTGCGTCCGTACCTGCGCCTCACCCCGCAGCCCAACCGCTAAGGAAGGTCCGCCGCATGTCATCCTCACCCACCGTCATCATCATTCCGGGCTGGCGCAACTCCGGCCCGGGCCACTGGCAGACGCTGTGGTCCGGCAGCCTGCCCTCGGTGCTGCCCGACCTGAGCGGGATCGAGCTCGCGCGAACCCTGCGCGCACGCCCCCGCCCTCGGGGCGCCACGCCCGTGATCGCGCTGAGCGCCCGCTCCGATGGGGCCATGATGTCGGCTGCACGTGCGGCGGGCATCAACGACTTTCTCATCAAGCCGGTGCAGGCGACAAAACTCCTTGAGTCGCTGAGCCGGCAACTGGGCATTGCCATCAAGGATGTGAGGGTGGATGCCTTGGCGACCCCGCAGGCATCGGCGTCGGCGTCGACGCACGCGCTTATCGATGTCGCCAGGCTGGACAGCTTGCGCCGGTTGGGCCTGATCAAGGCGGATCTCGCCCATGCGCTGGAGGACATGCGCACCAAGTTTGGCCAGTTGGCCGGCTATGTCGCCGCCAACGACATAGGGCGGGCGAAGACGCTGATGCATGCTTTGATGGGCCTGGCCGGGCATCTGGGTGCCAGGGCGTTTCACGATGAATTGCGGGCGAAGTACGCCCTGATTGTGGAGACGGGGCAATGGCCACCCGATGGAGACTGGCTGCTCAAGCTGCGCCAGCTGTTCACCGACACGGACCGGCTGTTGCGAGCCCGCACGGGCGTCTGAACCCAAGAAAGGTCCGAGCCACCTTTATTCCCATCTGGAATAAAGAAACAAGAACAAAGTCGTTTGGATTCTCAGGGTGGGCGCCCAGAATCTGACACATCCTGTTTCTTGCTCGGAGCTTTGCCATGAAAAACACCTTGCGCGCGGCGCTTGCCGCCGTCGCCCTGTCCACCTCCGCCCTGGCGGGCGCACAGACCACGCTGCTGAACGTCTCTTACGACGTGGCCCGTGAGTTCTACAAGGACATCAACGTGGCGTTCGCCGCGAGCTACAAGAAGTCGACCGGCAAGGACATCAAGGTGGACCAGTCGCACGCCGGCTCGAGCGCCCAGGCGCGTGCCGTGGCCGATGGCCTGGAAGCGGATGTGGTGACCTTCAACACGACGACGGACGTGGACTTTCTGGCAGAGAAGGGTGTCGTCGCCAAGGACTGGCGTCAGAAATTTCCGAACGGTGCCGCCCCCACGACTTCGACCATGCTGTTCCTGGTGCGCAATGGCAATCCCAAAGGCATCAAGGACTGGGATGACCTGATCAAGCCTGGCGTGCAGGTGGTGGTGGTCAACCCCAAGACCGGTGGCAATGGCCGCCTGGCTTACCTGGCCGCCTGGGGCTACGTGCGCAGCAAGGGCGGCAGCGATGCCGATGCCGCCGAGTTCGTGGGCAAGCTTTACAAGAACGTGCCGGTGCTGGCGCGCGGTGGCCGTGACGCCACGGGCGTGTTCCTGCAACGCAATATTGGTGATGTGCTGGTCACCTTCGAGTCCGAGGTGGTGTCGGTGAACGCCGAGTTCGGCGCCGGCAAGGTCGATGCGATCCACCCGAGCGCGTCCATCGTGGCGGAGAACCCGGTGGCGATCGTCGAGCGCACGGTGAACAAGAAGGGCACGGCCGCCGAGGCCAAGGCCTACCTCGATTTCCTCTACAGCCCGGAAGGGCAGGAGATCGCGGCCAAGCACAACATCCGCCCGCGCAACGAAGCCGTGCTGAAGAAGTACGCCTCGGCGTTCAAGCCCATCAAGCTGTTCAACGTGAGCGACTATTTCGGTTCGCTGGCTGAAGCTCAGAAGGTGCACTTCAACGACGGTGGGCAGTTCGACAAGCTGTACACGGTGAGGTAAAGAGGCCCCCCTGCCGCGCTTCGCGCGTCCCCCCTCAAGGGGGGCGGTGCCTGAGGCCCGGCAGAGCCGGTTCCTCTGCACCTCTTGATCAAGCCCATTCACGCGCCAGGGCACCCTGGACCCACGACATGACCACCGCCACGCTGCCAACCGCAGCCGCTCCAACTGAAAACCGCCGCCGCACGCGCCGCCGCGTGCTGCCGGGCTTCAACATCACGCTGGGTTTCACGGTTTCCTACCTGAGCCTGATCGTGCTGATCCCGTTGTCGGCCCTTTTCGTCAAGACGTTTTCGCTGACCTGGCCGCAGTTCTGGGAAGCCGTTACCGCACCTCGCGTGCTGGCGTCGTACAAGCTGACCTTCGGCGCTTCACTGATCGCCGCCACGGTGAATGCCGTGTTCGGGCTGCTGGTAGCCTGGGTGCTGGTGCGCTACAGCTTCCCCGGCAAGAAGATCGTGGACGCCTTGGTGGACTTGCCGTTTGCGCTGCCCACCGCCGTGGCGGGCATCTCGCTCACCGCGATCCTGGCGGGCAACGGCTGGATCGGCCAGTACACGGAGCCGCTGGGCCTCCAACTGGCCTTCAACCCGAATGGTGTGGTGATCGCGCTGATCTTCATCGGCCTGCCTTTCGTGGTGCGCACGGTGCAACCGGTGCTCGAAGACTCCGAAAAGGAACTCGAAGAGGCCGCCACCTGCCTGGGCGCCACGCGCTGGCAGACCTTCAGCCGCGTGATCTTCCCGAGCATCGCGCCCGCCCTGCTCACCGGTTTCGCGATGGCGTTCGCCCGCGCGGTGGGTGAGTACGGTTCGGTGATCTTCATCGCGGGCAACATGCCCATGGTGTCGGAGATCACGCCACTGATCATCATCAGCAAGCTCGAACAGTACGACTACGCAGGAGCCACCGCCGTGGCGCTGGTGATGCTGCTGTTCTCGTTCGTGCTGCTGTTGCTGATCAACGGCCTGCAGACCTGGCAACGCAAGCGCTCCGGGGGGAACCTGCAATGAGCACCGCCACCTCTCCGCGCACCGCGCGCAAGGGCACGACGGAAGCGGCCTGGGTGCGCCGCACGCTGATCGGCATCGCGCTGCTTTTCATGGCGTTGTTCCTGGTGTTGCCGCTGGCCGCGGTGTTCACCGAGGCACTGCGCAAGGGCTTCGAGGCCTATTGGGAAGCGCTGAAGGACCCGGACGCGTGGTCGGCCATCCGCCTCACGCTGCTCACGGCCGCGATCGCCGTGCCGCTGAACCTGGTGTTCGGCGTGGCGGCGGCCTGGGCCGTGGCGAAGTACGAGTTCCGGGGCAAGTCCTTCCTCACGACGCTGATCGACCTGCCGTTCTCGGTGTCGCCGGTGGTGGCGGGCCTGATCTACGTGCTGGTGTTCGGCGCGCAGGGCTGGATGGGCCCGTGGCTGGCCGAGCACGACATCAAGATCGTGTTCGCCGTGCCCGGCATCATCCTGGCCACGATCTTTGTCACCTTCCCCTTCATCGCGCGCGAACTCATTCCGCTGATGCAGGCGCAGGGCAATGACGAGGAGCAGGCCGCGATCGTGCTTGGGGCCTCGGGTTGGCAGACCTTCTGGCACGTGACCTTGCCCAACATCAAGTGGGGCCTGATCTACGGCGTGATTCTCTGCAACGCGCGCGCCATGGGCGAGTTCGGCGCGGTGTCGGTGGTGTCGGGCCACATCCGGGGCCAGACCAACACCATGCCGCTGCACGTGGAGATTCTCTACAACGAGTACCAGTCCGTCGCCGCCTTCGCCGTGGCGTCGCTGCTGGCCCTGCTGGCCCTGGTCACGCTGGTGATCAAGTCGGTCGCCGAATGGCAGATGGAGCGCGAATTGAAGGCGCTGGCCGAGCTGCCTCCCGAACGGCCCACGCCCGCCCACCCAACCCTGCTGGGACAGACACCATGAGCATCGAGATCCGCGACATCAACAAGAACTTCGGCACCTTCCAGGCGCTGAAGAACGTCAACCTGGACATCCACTCGGGCGAACTGCTGGCCCTGCTCGGCCCCTCGGGCTGCGGCAAGACCACGCTGCTGCGCATCATCGCGGGGCTGGAGACGCCGGACACGGGCAACATCCTGTTCAGCGGCGAGGACACCACCGACGTGCACGTGCGCGAGCGCAACGTGGGCTTCGTGTTCCAGCACTACGCGCTGTTCCGCCACATGACGGTGTTCGAGAATGTGGCCTTCGGCCTGCGCGTGAAGCCGCGCGGCCAGCGCCCGAGCGACGCGCAGATCAAGACCAAGGTGCTCGATCTGCTCAAGCTGGTGCAGCTGGATTGGCTGGCGGACCGCTACCCTTCGCAACTCTCGGGCGGCCAGCGCCAGCGCATCGCCCTGGCGCGAGCGCTTGCGGTGGAGCCCAAGGTGCTGCTGCTCGACGAGCCTTTCGGCGCGCTCGATGCCAAAGTGCGCAAGGAACTGCGCCGCTGGCTGCGCCGCCTGCACGACGAACTGCACGTGACCAGCGTGTTCGTCACCCACGACCAGGAAGAAGCCCTGGAAGTGGCCGACCGCGTGGTGCTCATGAACCAGGGCCAGGTGGAGCAGATCGGCGCACCGCAGGAAGTGTGGGAGCACCCGGCGAGCCCGTTCGTGTACGGCTTCCTGGGCGATGTGAACCTGTTCCATGGCCGCGCCAACGAAGGCCAGTTGCACCTGCAAGGCGTGTCCATTGATTCGCCCGAACACGCCAGTGCCCAGGACGCCAAGGCCTTTGCCTATGTGCGCCCGCACGACCTGGACGTACAGCGCTACGCGGCCGGCCTGCCTGGTATCGTGGCCAAGCTGGAGCGTGCGGTGGTGGTGGGCCCGATCGCTCGGCTCGAACTGCTGCCAGTGGATGCGCAGGCCCCGGGTGGGTACGACCCGCTGATCGAGGCGCGCATGTCGTCGGAGCGTTTCCGCGAACTGGGCTTCCAGGAAGGCGACACGCTGGTGGTCTCGCCGAAGAAGGCCCGGGTGTTTCTGCAGCCGCAGGCAGCCTGAAGCACAAGATTTACGCCGCTTACATCGGGTATCACAGCCCGGTGCAAGCGGCGTTTTTCATCATGCGGCGAGCTTGATCTTGCCCTCCGTCACGTAGCGCTTGAAGTCGGCCAGGGGCATGGCCGCCGAGCCGCGCACTTCCTCGTCCACCCAGCTGAGAGTGGCGTCGTTCAAACCCGTTTCCACCTTCACGGGACCGGGGCGAATGACGATGTTGGGGCCATCGCCTTCGCGGTACTCGACCTTGCCAACGATGTGTGCGGTTTGTGCCATGGCGTGCTCCTCGATAGGGAGTCTTCAGCATCGCGGGCATGCGCCCGGGGGTCTGTGCGTTGACGTACAGAACTTCGCTCACGCGAGGCTTAGTCTGGACTCAGCCGCTTTTTCCGGCTGTTGTCACCCCCCTGCCCTGTGCAGCTTTCAAAGGACCCCATCATGAAGACTTCCAAACTCCTCACCACCACCGTGGCCGCGCTGACCGTCGTTGGTGCTGGCCTCGTGTACGCGCAGACCACCACCCCGAGCACGCCAGCGCCCATGACGCAGGACTCGACCACCCAGGCACAACCCGCCACGCCCACGGCGCCCGCACCGTCGACCACGATGCCTGCCACGCCCAGCCAGGACACGACGCAACGCAGCACCGTGCCGATGACCACGGACGCCCAGGCCGATCGCAACTGACCCTTGATGAAGCAGGCCCCCATGAGCCCGGTGAGGCTCCGGGTGCCGCCCAACTCCACAGAACACGACCGTCATGCGCATCCCCTCTTCCCTCGCGCAGGACATCCGCAACGGTGCGCTGATCGGCGCGGCGGTGCTCACCTTGCTCATGCCGCCGGCCAGGCTGGTGCAGGGCCCCGACGGCCCACAGGCTGGTGCCGCCATCGCAGTACCTCTTGCATCCCAGTCAGCGCCGGAGCCGAACTTCGGCGGCGTCGAGGCCACCGCCAACGCTCTCGAACTGGTGCGGTGGATCGCCCACACGGGCGACAATGCAGGCATGCCTTTCGTGCTGGTGGACAAGCCAGCCGCCCGGCTCCATGTGTTCAATGCCAACGCGAGCCTGCGAGACAGCACCCCGGTGCTGCTCGGATTTGCGCCTGGCGACGACACCGTGCCAGGCATCGGCAGCAGGCCGGTGGAACAAGTGAAACCGCATGAGCGCACGACACCAGCCGGCCGCTTTGTCGGGCATCTGGGCCACAACCTCACGGGCGAAGACGTGGTGTGGGTGGACTACGACGCCGCCGTGTCGATGCACCGCGTGCGGCCTACGCTGCAGCCCAAGGAGCGGCGCGCCGAGCGGCTCGCGTCAGCGACCATCGACGACAACCGGATTTCCTATGGCTGCATCAATGTGCCGGCCGCGTTCTACGAAGCGCAGCTGAAGCCGGTGTTCTCCACGATGTCGGCCGTGGTGTACGTGTTGCCCGAGCACAAGAGCCTGAGCGAAGTGTTCGGCTTGACCACGGCGTCCGCGCCGTCCCCGCAAGAGGCGCGGCTCACGCGCTCTGCAGGGTCCGTTTGACGATCCGCGTGGGAAGCGAAGGTGTGCCGTGGCCGCAGGAGAGCTTGTCGTACGCGCGCCGCACCACGCCGTAGCACTCGCAACTGCGCGCTTCGAGTCCGTCACGGTCCAGGATGGAGATATGACCCCGGTGGTATTCGATCAGCCCGGCTTTCTGAAGCTTCAGCGCGCCGCTGGTGACGCCTTCGCGCCGCACACCCAGCAGGCTGGCGATGCGCTCATGCGTGGCCTGCATGTCGCTGTTGTCCTGCCGGTCCAGGTGCTGGAGCAGCCAGCGGCAGAGTTGCTGGTCGAGTGCGTGGTGACGGTTGCAGGCCGACGACTGCGCCATGTGCGTGAACAGCGCCTGGGTGTAGGCCAGCAGGTGCTGCAGCAGTTCGGGCGAGCGGCGCGTGTGGTACAGCAGCGCCTGCACACCCATGCGGCCTGCGTGGCCGGGGCGTTGCACCACGGCGTCGCACAGGGCGCTGGTGTCTCCCATGAAGGCGCACACACCCACCATGCCCTCGTTGCCGACCACCGCCACTTCGGACGATGCGCCGTCCTCCAGCGAGGACACCAGCGACACGGTGGCGCTGACGGGAAAGTACACGTGCCGCACTTCGGCGCCGGCCTGGTGCAGCAAGGCGCCGGCCCGCAGCTCTTCCCATTCGAGGTCGGGCTCCAGCAGCTCCCATTCGGCGCTCGACAGCATGGCCAGCAAGTGGTTGCTGGGCAGCGGAGACGGATTGGTGGTCATGGCAGTTCCCTTTCAACAGGTCGTTCGATACGCGGGCCCACCCGGGGGTGAGCCGAGCCCAAATTAGGCCGGGGATCGCACGAACACCGTGTCAGACGACGTGCCCTTTTCGCCGTAGGAGAACGGGAGGGATCAGGCGCCCTGAGGCTGCAGTGCGATCACCGCCATCCCGGTCAGGGCAATTACCGCTCCCGCGACGTCCCAGCGGGTGAGCGGGATGCCGTCCACCAGCCGCAGCCAGACCAGGGCGACGGCGATGTACATGCCGCCATAGGCCGCGTAAATGCGGCCGGCGGCGGCGGGATGCAAGGTGAGCAGCCAGGCGAACAGCCCCAGCGCGAGAGCCGCCGGCAGCAGCAGCCAGGCGACCTTTCCCTGTTTGAACACGAGCCAGGTGAGGTAGCAACCCACGATCTCGGCGAGCGCAGTGACGGCAAAGAGGAAGGTGATACGCAGGGCGTCCATGGGGGAACCGGAAAAAAAGGGCGTCAATGGTCGGGATGGCAGGCGCAGGCCTCCCCGTGCGCGGCCGAGACCAGTTCGGTCAGGATGCCGCAAGGCGCCCCGCCCTCGTGCTCGCCGTCGCAGCGCGAACGAAGTTGCAGCAATTGTTTCTCCAGCGCCCGCATGCTCTTGAGACGGGCGCGCACGCGGCCGAGCTGTTCGTCCACCAATTGGTCCACATTGAGGCTATGGCCCTCGGGGTCGTCCACGAAGCCGAGCAGGCGTTTCACGTCGGCCAGCGGCATGTCCAGCGCGCGGCAATGGCGGATGAACGCCAGCCGCTCCAGATGCGGCTGGTCATAGTTGCGGTAGCCATTGTCCAGCCGCGCGGGCTCGGGCAGCAGACCTTCCTTCTCGTAGAAGCGGATGGTTTCCACGTCCACGCCGGTGGCCCGGGCCAGCTCCTTGATCTGCATGATGTTTCTCCTTGTTGACACTGTAGCCGCTTTAGGGTTTTCAATACAGGCATCGAAAGGAAAAACCATGTCAGCCCATTGCCATTCCCACGACACCCCCAAGCCCACCGAGGTCGCCGACCTCGGTCGCTACCGCCGCATTCTCTGGATCGCCCTGCTGGTCAACGCGGCGATGTTCCTGGTCGAGATCGTCGCCGGCTGGCGCGCCGGCTCGCTCGCTTTGCTGGCCGACGCGATCGACTTCGCGGGTGACGCGCTGAACTACGCCGTCTCGCTCGCGGTGCTCGCCTCGGCACTGGCCTGGCGGGCCCGCGCGGCCGTGCTCAAGGCGGTGAGCATGATGGGCTTTGGCCTGTACATCCTGGGCAGCGCGGCATGGGCGGCCTGGAACGGCCAGGTGCCCGATGCCACCACCATGGGCGTGATCGGGGTGCTCGCGCTGGTGTCCAACGTGGCCGTGGCCTGGATGCTCTACGCCTTCCGCGAGGGCGACGCCAACATGCGCAGCGTGTGGCTGTGCTCGCGCAACGATGCCATCGGCAACGTGGCCGTGATGCTGGCCGCGCTCGGCGTGTTCGGCACCGGCAGCGCTTGGCCCGATCTGATGGTGGCCAGCCTGATGGCCGCGCTGGCCCTGCACGGCGGCTGGCAGGTGCTGCGCCAGGCGCGCGGCGAGCTCGCCGGTGAAAGCGAAGCCCACGGACACCACGACCATGCGCACTGAGCCCGCCGCCGTGCCGGGCTTCGACCCGGTGATCTATGCCCGCCTGCTGTCGCGCTTCGATGCACTGCCCGCCACCGCGACCCGCGAGCGCTGGCGGCTGCTGGAGGCGGCCCATGTGGTCGGCCAGACCCGTTTCCGGCCCCACCTGGAGACCCATTGGCTGATGCTCGGCCAGGCCTGGCGCACCCGGGACGCGCGCGAGGGGGCCGGGCAGGTACTGCGGCTGCTGCTCGTGCCCCTGGGCCACCTCACAGGGCGCCTGCCGATCGGCAACCCGGGGCGGTCGCAGGTCAGCGCCTTCCAGCCCATGGCCGTGCGCGCGGACATCGCCGAGGCCATCGCCCAGGCCACTCCTACAATCCCCTGATGCGTTCGTGGCTCGCCGTCTTCCTGTGGGTGCTCTTGCCGTTGCAGTTCTCCTGGGCTGCGATGGGCGGTACACCCGCCCCGCATGAACGCGAGCCTCAGGTGGTGGTGCACTGCCCCCATTCCCATTGCGCCACCAATACGCCGGGGCTGGATACCAGCACGGCGCACCACGCCGATTGCGGCACCTGCCACAACGGCTGCCCCCTGGCCTTGTTCCAAGAACCGCGCCGCCCCTTCGCGAGCGCACCGGCCTTCCCACTGACGGGGGCCACCGTGGTGCCGGCGTCGAGGCCGGCCGACCTGCCCGACCGGCCTCAGTGGAGCGCCCGGGGCTGACCCCCGGGCAGCGGCCTCATCCGCCTTTGGCAGCGCCGTTCGCGGCGCCGCGCCCGCGCCTCCCCTCCTCACGCAGCGGCGAGCGGCCTTCCGGGTCGCGTGCTCTTCTCTCATTCCTGCTCTCTTCGAAGAGGTGCAACCCATGTCACTCCATTGGCTCCGCCGATCCCCCCGTTGGGCCTGGCTGGTTCTCGTCGTCGCGCTGGTGGGCGCGGACCAGGCCACCAAGGCCCACTTCGCCGCCACGATCCCGCTGGGCACGGGCATTGAACTTACCCCCTGGCTGAACCTGGTCCATGTGCTCAACACCGGCGCGGCGTTTTCGCTGCTGGCCGATGCCGACGGCTGGCAGCGCCCGTTCCTCATCGCCGTCGGCCTGATCGTGGTGGTGGCCATCAGCTTCGTGAGCATGACGCGCCACGTCGAGCCGATGGAGCGCTGGCTCGGCGCGGTGATCGTGGCCGGTGGCGCGGGCAACCTCATCGACCGCGTGCAGACCGGCGCGGTGGTGGACTTCCTGGACTTCCATTGGCGCGGCCTGCATTGGCCAGCCTTCAACCTGGCCGACGTGTTCGTCGTGACCGCCGTCATCGCCTGGGCCCTGCTCTCGCTGCGGCGGCCTGCCGCGCCCGTCGCCACACCGGACGCCCGCCCATGAAGAATCCCTGGACGCTTCTGCTCCTGGCCTGGCTGGTGGCGCTCGCCGCGACGGCCGGCGCGCTGTTCATCGGCGAGGTCATGTTGATGGTGCCCTGCCAGCTCTGCTGGTACCAGCGCATCTTCATGTTCCCCCTCGCGCTCATCCTGGGCATGGCCTGCTTCAGCGAAGACCGGCGTGGCGCGGTCTACGCGCTGCCGCTCGCGCTGGGCGGCACCGCCATGGCGGGTTACCACACGCTGCTGGTGGCCGGCCTCATTCCCAAGGCCTGGCTGCCGTGCAGTGCCGGTGTCTCGTGCGCGGACCAGCGGCTCGAAATCCTCAACGGCATCCAGATTCCCTGGCTCTCCCTGGCCGCCTTCGCAGCCATCGGCCTTCTGCTCACCCTGTTCCTTCGAAAGACCTCCCGATGATCTCCAAGAAAATCACCGTGATCGCGCTCGTCGCCGTCGTGCTCACTGCGTTCGGCCTGGGCGCCTACCTGTACCAGCAGCGTGTGCAGAACTCGCAGATGGACAAGGTCACCCAGCAACAGGCGCGCCTCGTGCGCATGCATTCGCCGGTGTTCGGCCCGCAGGGCGCGCCGGTGACCATCGTCGAGTTCTTCGACCCGGCCTGCGAGACCTGCCGTGCCTTCCACCCCGTGGTCAAGGGCCTGCTGGCGCAGTACCCCAATGAGGTGCGCGTGGTGATCCGCTACGCGCCCTTCCACCAGGGCTCGGACCAGATCGTCCTGCTGCTGGAAGCGGCCAAGCGGCAGAACAAGTACGCGCCCGTGCTCGACGCCGTGCTGGCCGCGCAACCGCAGTGGGCCGACCATGCCCAGCCCAACTTGCGCGTGGCCTTCCAGGCCGCCGAACAGGCCGGGCTGGACATCAACCAGGCCATCGAGGACGCCCAGCGGCCCGAACTCGCGGCCGCGCTGCGGCAGGACATCGAAGACCTCACCGCGCTGGAAGTGACCAAGACGCCCACCTTCTTCGTCAATGGCCGGGCTCTGCCCAGCTTCGGGCGCGAGCAGCTCCTCGCACTGGTGGCAGAGGAAGTGGCCAAGGCCCGCAAGTGAGCCCGGGCGGCGCCCGCGTCAGCCCTTGGGCACGTGGGCGCTGCACCAGCCGTTGGCCACCACCATCTTGCCGGTGAAGAGGGTGCAGCCCCCCACCGCGTCACCGGGCTTGCCGGTGTAGAGCTGGCAGTTGCGGCAGGTCTGCGCCGGGGTGTGCCTGGGGAACTTGCGCGGGTCCACCTTCTGGGTGTCGGGCGTGTAGCCCAGGGCCAGGGCGGTGGGGTCCTTGTCGCCCACCAGGGCCGGCTGGGCCGGCGCCGAGGCGGCCCAGCCGGCCGCGCTTGTGGCGGCCGCTCGCAACAGAAAGACGCGACGGTTCGAATCGTTCATGGGGCACCTCGTGGGGACGCGCTGGATCGCTGGCCCATCCTACCCGCAGGCGGTGGGCCCGGGTGCGTACACTTGGGCCCCGGATCGCACCACGCATGAGCCCTCAAGACTACGTCCAGCAAAAAGCCGCTGCCTCGGGCAGCAGCTTCTACTACGCCTTCCTGTTCCTGCCGGCCGAGCGCCGCGCGGCCATCACCGCCTTCTACGCTTTCTGCCGCGAGGTGGACGACGTGGTGGACGAGGTCAGCGACCCCGCCGTGGCCCAGACCAAGCTGGCCTGGTGGCGCCGCGAGGTGGCGCAGGCCTATGCCGGCGAGCCCAGCCACCCGGTGATGCAGGCGCTGATGCCGCTGGCCAAGACCTACGAGATCGAGATCCGCCACCTGCTGGCCGTGATCGACGGTTGCCAGATGGACCTGGAGCAGAACCGCTACCTCGACTTCGCCAACCTGCAGCGCTACTGCCACCTGGTGGCCGGCGTGGTGGGGGAGGTGGCGGCGCGCATCTTCGGCCAGACGCAGATCGCCACCACCGAATACGCCCACCGCCTGGGCCTGGCCTTCCAGCTCACCAACATCATCCGCGACGTGGGCGAGGACGCCACGCGCGGGCGCATCTACCTGCCCGTGAACGAGCTGCAGAGCTTCAACGTGCGGGCCCATGAGCTGCTGCAGCGCGGCGCCGCGCCTGGCACCGATGTGGCCGACTTCCAGCGCCGCTTCCACGCGCTGATGCAGTTCCAGTGCACGCGCGCCCTGCAGACCTACGACGATGCCCTGGCCCTCTTGCCCGCGGCCGACCGCCGTGCCCAGAAACCTGGCCTGATGATGGCCAGCATCTACCGCACCCTGCTCAGGGAAATCGCGGCCGACCCGCTGCTGGTGCTGACCCAGCGCGTGAGCCTGACGCCTTTGCGCAAGTTCTGGCTGGCCTGGAAAGTCCAGGCCCTGGGCAGGCTATGACCCCCACGCTCCACCGCTGCGCGGGTCGCTGCCCCCCCAGGGGGCTGGCCTTGCTTGGGGCGGCCCGGCGCGGCGGCCTGCTTCGCGTCCTATGAAGCTCGCCGTCGTCGGTGCCGGCTGGGCCGGCATGGCCGCCGCGGTGGAAGCCGCTTCGCGCGGCGTCGATGTGACGGTGTTCGAATCGGCCCGCACGCTGGGGGGCCGCGCGCGCGCCCTGCCCGCGCAGTTGCCCGACGGCACACCTCTCACGATCGACAACGGACAACACATCCTCATCGGCGCCTACGGCGACACGCTGGCGCTGATGCAGCGCGTGGGGCTGGACCTCTCCCAGGCGCTGCTGGCCCTGCGCCTCGCCCTGCCGCACACCGACGGCTCGGGCCTGCAGACACCCGCCTGGGCTGCGCACTGGCCCGCGCCGCTGGACGCGCTCGCGGCCATCGCCACCACGCGCAGCTGGCGCTGGCGCGAACGGCTCTCGCTCGTCACCGCTTCGCTGCGCTGGCAGCGCCAGGGCTTCGAGTGCGACCCGATGCTCACCGTGGCCGAGCTGTGCGCCCGCCTGCCCGCGCGCGTGGTGCAGGAACTCATCGAGCCCCTGTGCGTGTCCGCGCTGAACACGCCCACGGTGGACGCGAGCGCGGCGGTGTTCCTGCGCGTGCTGCGCGACGCCCTGTTCGGCAAGGGCTTCGCGGGCTTCAGCGCGTCCAGCCTGCTGCTGCCGCGCACCGATCTCTCGCGCCTGTTCCCCGATGCGGCGGCCGAGTGGCTGCTGCGCCATGGCGGCTCGACCCAGATGCGCATCGGCACCCGCGTGAGCACCCTGCGCCCGCTGGCGGCGCAATGGATGCTCGGCCATGAAGGTGGCGAAGAGGCCTTTGACCGCGTGATCTGGGCCACCGCCGCGAGCCCCGCCGAAAAAGCCATCCGTCAGGCCGCCGACGCCTGCGACGAAGGCACCGAGCCCATCCTCAAGGCCTGGGCCCGCTCGGCCCGCGCGTTGCCCTTCACGGCCATCACGACCGTGTATGCCTGGGCACCCGGCGCGCGCCTGGCCTCGCCCATGCTGGCCCTGCGCGCCGAGCCCGACGCCCAGACCGCCCCCGCGCAGTTCGTGTTCGACCGGGGCCAGCTCAGCCCTGCGGACCCGGCCGCGCAAGGCCTGTTGGCCTTCGTGGTGAGCACCAGCGGCGAGGACCGCGACGACCTGCAGACCCAGGTGCTCGAACAAGGCCGGCGACAGCTGGGCCTGCCCGCGCTGCAGGCCGTGCAGACCGTGGTGGAAAAGCGCGCCACCTTTGCCTGCACGCCCGGCCTGGTGCGGCCGATGCAGGCCATCGCCCCCGGGCTCTGGGCCGCAGGCGACTACGTGGACGGGCCCTACCCCGCCACCCTCGAAGGCGCGGTGCGCAGCGGCCTCGCGGCGGCCCGGCTCGCCACCGAAGCCCACTGATCGACCCCTCTGCGGAACCTCTGGGGCGCACGGGGTTCACACCGTGTGACATTTTTTTCAACCCCGACCCGAAGGAGACCTCGCGGATGAACGCCCCCCTCCCCGCCCGACACCTCATCGCCGCCGCCGGCCTGTGCCTGCTCGCGCTCAGCACGAGCGTGGCGCAGGCGCAAAGCATGGTCAGCGTGCAGGGCAGCACGCTCAACATGCGCGAAGGCCCGAGCACCAAGGCCGCCGTGCTGTGGGAGCTCAAGCGGGGCTACCCGCTGCAGATCACCGAGCGCAAGGGCAGCTGGATCAAGGTGCTCGACTTCGAAGGCGACACGGGCTGGGTCGCGCGCTCGTTCACCGGCAACACGCCGCACCACGTCGTGAAGGCGAAGGTCGCCAACATCCGCAGCGGCCCGGGCGCACAGCACCGCATCGTGGGCAAAGCGGAGTACGGCGAGTTGCTGCGCACGCGCGAGAAGCGGGCCGACTGGGTGCGCGTGGAACGCGAAGAAGGCGTGGGCGGCTGGATCGCCAAACAGCTGCTCTGGGGCTTCTGAGCCCGGCGCTCAGCCGTTCTCGCGCACCGCGAGGTAGGCCGGGCGCGCCATGCAGCACCGGATCCATTCGTGCGTGAGCGGGTGGGCGTCCATCAGCACCCTGGACGGGCGCGCCCAGTTCAAGACGCTGGCCACGCACAGGTCGGCCACGGTGAAACGCGCGGCGGCGAGGTGGGCCTGGCCCGCCTCTTTCTGGCCCTGCAGGTGCCGCTCGATCACGCGCAGCGGCACCGCCAGGCGGCGCTCGGCCGCGTCGGCCAGCTCGGGCTTGCGCCGCTCCGTGGGCATCACCAGCCGGTGCATCAGCACCGTGAGGGCATCGGCCTCGGTTTCGGTCATGGCCCAGAAGCTCCAGCGCAGGGCTTCGGCGTCTTCGTGCGGCGTGGCCGGCGTGATGCTTGCACCGTCGGCCGGGCCGTGGTGCCGCGCGATGTACAGCGCGCAGGCCATGCTCTCCCACACCACCACATCGCCCTCAGGCCGGGCATCCACCACCGCCGGCACGCGGCCATTGGGGTTGATCGCGAGGAACTCGGGCGTGCGCGTGCCGCGGTCCTGGTAGGCCAGCTCGACGTGCCTGAAATCCAGGCCCAGTTCGGTGGCGGCCCAGAGCGGGCGCACAGCGCGGGAAGCGGGAATGCCGTAGATCGTGAGGCCCATGCTCAGGCCAGCTGGCGGCACAGGGCCGTCAGGTCGGCCACCGTGACGTGGGGCTGCAGCGGCGCGTGTTTCCAGGCGTGGCCAGCCCGGTTGAGCCAGGCCACCTGCATGCCCGCACCCAGCGCGCCTACCACGTCCAGGTGTGCGTCATCGCCAATGTGCAGCACCTCGGCAGCGCCCACGCCGGCGCTGACGGCTGCTGCGTGGAAAATGCGCGCATCGGGCTTGCCCACGCCGAACTCGCGTGCGCTGAAGGCGGCGTGGAAGTGCTGCCCCAGGCCCACCTTGTGGACATCCGCATTGCCGTTGGACAAGGCCACCACCGGGTAGCGCTTCGCCAGAAACTCCAGCGCCGGCAAGGCGTCCTCGAACAGCTCCACGCGCTGGCGCTCGGCGAAAAAGATGTCGAAGGCCGGTTCGGCCAGTGCCGGGTCGTCGCCCGCGCGCGTCAGCACCAGGCGAATCGCCTCGCGGCGCAGGGCGCTCATGTCGTGCGCCAGGTCGGGCCGCAGGGTGTGCATTTCATTGCGCACTGCGCGCAGGGCTTTGGGGTCGCCCCACTGCGCGGCGGTGGCCGGCGCGTGCTCCAGCAGCCAGGCCGCCAGCACGGCCTCGGCGCGCTCGATGATGGGCCAGATCGGCCACAGCGTGTCGTCCAGATCGATGGTGATGGCGCGGATGCGGCTGACGTCCAGCGCCGTGGGGAGAGGGGTATTCATGTCTGCGGGAGAATAGCGCATGCCCTTCCGCCCCGAACCGACGATCCCCCATGGCCAGCCAGCGCGCACGGCCATCGTCTATTGCAACCTCGGCACGCCCGATGAAGCCAGTGCCCCCGCCCTGCGCCGCTACCTCGCCGAGTTCCTGGGCGACCCCCGCGTGGTGGAGATTCCCCGGCTGGTCTGGTGGCCCATCCTGCACGGCATCATCTTGCGCACGCGACCGAAGAAGTCCGCCGCCAAGTACGCCAGCGTCTGGCTGCCCGAAGGCTCGCCGCTGAAGGTGTGGACCGAGAGACAGGCCACGCTGCTGCGCGGCTACCTGGGTGAGCGCGGCCACCAGGTGACGGTGCGCTATGCCATGCGCTACGGCAACCCGTCCATCGCGTCCGTGCTCGACGAGCTCAAGGCCCAGGGCGTGGCCCGGGTGCTGGTGCTGCCAGCCTACCCGCAGTACAGCGGCACCACCACCGCCAGCGTGATCGACGCGGTGACGGCCTGGAGCCAGCCCGTGCGCAGCCTGCCCGAGCTGCGCTTCGTCAACCGCTACCACGATGACCCCGGCTACATCAAGGCGCTGGCCCGGACCATCCGCGCGCACTGGACGGCGCACGGCCAGGGCGACCACCTGGTGATGAGCTTCCACGGCGTGCCCGAGCGCACCCTGCACCTGGGTGACCCCTACCACTGCGAGTGCCGCAAGACCGCGCGCCTGCTGGCCGAGCAACTGGGCCTGGCACCCGAGCGCTACACCCTCACCTTCCAGTCGCGCTTCGGCAAGGCCAAATGGCTGGAGCCCTACACCGAGCCCACGCTGGTGGCGATGGCGAAGAAGGGTTTGAAGCACGTGGACGTGGTCTGCCCCGGCTTCACCAGCGACTGCCTGGAGACGCTGGAAGAAATCAACATGGAAGCGCGCGAGGCCTTTCTGCACGCGGGCGGCCAGCAGTTCCAGTACATCCCCTGTGTGAACGACTCGCCTGAGTGGATTCGCGCACTGGCCGATCTGGCCGAACGGCACCTGCAAGGCTGGCCCACCAAGACAGCGGACAACCCGATGGAGCTGCAGGCCGGCCGCGAACGGGCCCTGGCGCTGGGCGCGAAAGACTGATCCTGGTTCACACGAGGGAAGACCATGTCCGCCCACCCCATCTTCAAGACGGCGTTTGCCAAGGTCTATCCGCTGTATGTGCAGAAAGCGGAGCGCAAGCACCGGACGAAAGCAGAAGTGGACGACGTCATCCGCTGGCTGACGGGCTACGACCAGGCGGGCCTGGAGCGGCAGATCGCGCAGGGGCACGACTTTGAAACCTTCTTCGCCCAGGCCCCGGCGATGAACCCGAACACCTCGCTGATCACTGGCGTCGTCTGTGGCGTGCGCGTCGAGGCGGTGGAAGACCCCCTGATGCAGCGCATCCGCTACCTGGACAAGCTGGTCGACGAGCTGGCCAAGGGCAGGAAGATGGAGAAGATCCTGCGGCAGTAGCGCTGGCGGGAGCGGCGCGCGCGGCCATGAGGACGCGAAGTCGTCCTACATCGCCCCGTGCCTTGGCGCGATAAGGTGGAGCCTCGATCACTGCAGGAGGTGCACCGTGGCGACCAGAAGAAGAACCCAGGGCTCGCTCGTCCAGCGAGTCAAAGCGCAAGACGACGCCCGCGACAGCTTTCCCGGCGAGCACTGGCTGGTGCTGGGCGCGGGCATTGCGGCATGGGCGCTCACGCGCAAGAGCCCATCGGTGGTCGTGCGCACGGCAGGCATGCTGGCCGCCTCCGCCCTCGTGGGCCGAGCCGCCAGCGGCCGCGATGGCTTGAGCAAGCTGCTGCGCTACACACCGTTGGGCCGGCGCATCCGCTAAGGCGGTGAGGTCTTGCCGTCTGGCTCCTGCGAGCCCCGCAGCACCCCGTTGATCTCGGCACCGAAGATCAGCGTGATGGCGCTGATGTACAGAAACACCAGCGTGGCCACCACGCCCGCGAAGCTGCCGTAGAGCAAGGCCAGCTTGCCTGCGGTGCGCAAGGTGTAGGACAGGCTCGCGGCCGCCCCCACCCAGAGGGCGGCGCCCACCACGGCACCTGGGATCACGGTGTAGAGCCGCTGGCGAATGTCCGGCAACCAGCCGTACATCAAGGCATACAACATCAACAGCACCAGGAAAGCCGAGCCATAGCGCACGCTGTTGCGCGCCCACAGGGTTTCCTGTCCCACGCCCACGTTCTCGGCCAGCAGCAGCCACACATACGGCATCACCACCACCGAACTGAAAGCCAGCAGCACGCCCGAGCCCACCACCACCGTGAACAGCGTGACCTTGATGCGCGCTTTCCAGAACGGCAACCCGCGCTCGATGCCATAGGCGCGGTTCAGCGCCGAACGGATCGCCTGCATGCCCGACGAGGCGGTCCACAGCGTCACCAGCACGCCCACGGCCAGCAAGGCCTGGTTGCGCTGGGCCAGCACCTGCTCGATGACCGGCTGCACCGCGTCGCGCACCAACTGCGGCGTGTAGCTCACAACGCGCGTGACAAGCGCCGCCGCATCTCCTGGCTTTCCCAGGTAACCGGCCGAAGCGGACAGCAGGATCAGCAAGGGGAACATCGCCAGCACCGAGGAAAACGCAAGGCTTCCGGCCTGGTTGGCGCTCTGGTGCAGGATGTAGTTCCGGATCGCCATCACCAACACCCGCAGGCCCGGCGTGGCGAGCACCGCGCGCTGGATGCGGTCTTTCGCCTTGCGCAGCGCGCTCATGGATAGCTTTCGAGATCAGGACCGTTCATGGGAATGCCAATACCTGCAGTTGACCGAAAGATGTCCATGGTAGCGGAGGGTCACTCCCTCCTGGGCGATGCCCCAATCACCAAGATAACGGCCTTTGCAAGCGCGGCTATTTCAAAAGCTTGAAAAGTCCGACTGCGATACTTGTGCCGATGCCCGCAACCTTTTCCGCCAGGTGGTTCCTGGGTCGCATCTGAGGGAATCGCATTGAGGGTTCGACCCAATGATCGCCCAGCCCCTTTCGGACAATGTCAGCAACGCGTGGCGATCCGAGCGCGGTGACTGCCGTCTGCAACGCCCTCGTCTTCGCGGTCGACTTCAAACCCACGAACGAGGCAGTGAGCTCCCTCAGCCACGACGCCGACCCCTGGGCCAGGAGCGGCGTCAACGCCTTGAGCGAATAGCCGTCTACCTCCAGAAACCAATGCATCAGATCGAACTGCGCCATCTTCGCGAGTGCGCTCGCCAGCAGCCTCGCCTCGCCGGTGCTGCAGGGCGCCTGGCTCAGGTACCGCCACGCCTGGTCGACATACTTCCCGGACAGCGGGGGGGGGCCAAACTCATCCTCGCAGAGATGAGACACGGCAAACATCAAAGGATATTGCTCATAGGTCGAAGCCGAAATGGCCCGACCCATGCGGGCGTCTTCCTGGAACTCTTCCTGCATCTTTCGAAGCAGAAATCGGCTGTTCTCGCTAACGACGCACCGATCACAACCGGTCTCGCGCCAAAGGTCGTTGAGCAATGTGCGCCTGCTTTCCCTGCATTTTTCGCTCGCCAAGACGGACTCTGTCTGCACCATGAAGCTCACGGAAGGTAAGCCCCCTCCTCGCGAGAGACTGTCGGCTTCTTGTCGATGCGCGACCTTGGGCATCAAGGCCTCAACGATCGGCATTCGTTTCTGCAACGAAGGTCGGCGCTGCTCATCAAGTCCACGCCAATGACCAGAGGAAGCCTCAGTTGAAGCATTTGACTTTGGTGTCAGAACGTTCAATCTCGAGGTCATCCATTCAGACAGCGCCTGCAGTTTGATCAGTGTTTTTCGGGCATCCTCTGTTTGCCATCCCCTGCGCATGGTCGAAAGAACTTCTTTGAAAACGTTCTTTTGCTCCAGCGTCAAATTGGCGATCTCATTGGCCAGATTTTTATCCGCTGGTCCGAGGCCCATCATCGCGTGAGCGATCGACTTGGATTCAGCCGATCCGCTTTGAATCAGCTCAATCGCGCGGTTGATGCACTGAATAGGGGTGTCTTCGGCAAGCAGGTCCTGCTTGAAGCGGCTCAAGGCGTTGTAGCGCTTCTGCATGCGCTCAATCAGCAGCTCCCTGGTGGGGGCTGCAGGTAACGTTTCACGGCCGGGACTATGCGGCGCGCGAGGAACGGACGACAACATCAAACGGTTTCCTTGCTCGATATACGAGCTTGCAAAACGGCTATGTTCTCAATATGCCTTTGCGCTGTGCATCCAGGGAATCGAATGACCTATTCAAGCACCTTGGGCATGCCGTCCCGGGTATGAAGCTCAAGGCCACGCCTCCCGGCAGCTCGGGGAGCCCTCCTCTTCAGTGCCCCGCCAGAAACCGCTGCACCAGCTCGAACTGCTCGGGCACGTTGAGCGCGGGCGCGTGCCCGCACCCGGCAATCGTCACCACCAGCGCGCGCGGCCCGCGGTCGCGCATGGCCTCGGCCGTGTCGGCCAGCAGCAGGTCCGACTCCGCGCCGCGCAGGCAGAGCACGGGCACGTCGATGCGGTCGTAGGTGGGCCAGAGGTCGTAGTCCGTGGGGTGGTGGCTGAACTGCATCACCATGGCCGGGTCGTAGTGCGGCGTCACGCGGCCATTGGCCAGTCGGCGCGCCGAGCTTTCGGTGAGCAGGCGCCACTGCGCGTCGCTCAGGTAGCCGTAGGGCTTGTAGACGGTGCGGAAGTACTGCTCCAGCTCGCTCATGGTGTGGAACGCCGCCGGATTGCCCGCGTAGCTGCGGATGCGCTGCACCGCCGCATCGGCCAGCTTGGGGCCGATGTCGTTGAGCACCAGCCGCTCGATGCGCCCGTGCAGCGGGCCGGCAGCGCACACCATGCCGATGGCGCCGCCCATGGAGGTGCCGACCCAGTGGAAGCGCTTGATGGCGAGCTGGTCCACCAACGCGGTGGCGATGCGCGAATAGAAATCCAGGCAGTACTCGGCTTCGGGCTCGGGGCTCCATTCCGAGAGGCCGCGCCCGATCGTGTCGGGGCAGATCACGCGCCAGCCCTGCGCGCTGAGGTGCGCGGCCAGCGGGTCCATGTCTCTCCCGGTGCGGGCCAGGCCGTGCCAGGCGATCACCGTCTGACCATGGGGCGTCTCGGGCTCCCAGTCCATGAAGTGGATTTCGCGGCCTGCGCAGGTGAGGTAGCGCGAGCGTGGGGTCACGGTGGTGGCCGTGGGCGCGAGGGTGATGGCGGTGTTCATGGCCGGCCTCCTTTCAGGCGAGCGAGCGAAGCCCGCTCTCGCAGCTTGCCCACGATGCCTGTGGGGAAGTAATACACCGACAGGACGAAGAGCACGCCCAGCCAGAGCAGCCAGCGGTCGGGCGTGAGCAGCGCGGGCAACAGCGGCAGGCCTTCGGTGGCGCTGCCGGCCATGCGCAGCAGGTCCTGCAGGTAACTTTGCGCCACCACGAAAAGCACGCTGCCGATGAATGCGCCGTAGAGCGTGCCCATGCCGCCGATGACGACGATGAGCAGGATGTCCAGCATGATCTCGAACGAGAGCGAGGTGTCCGGCCCGTTGTAGCGCAGCCAGAGCGCGAGCAGGCAGCCCGCCAGCGTGGCGAAGGAGGCGGAGAGCACGTTGGACAAGGTGCGGTAGACGACGGTGCGGTAGCCCAGGGCCTCGGCGCGGAAATCGTTCTCGCGGATGGCCTGCAGCACGCGGCCGAAGGGCGAGTTCACGATGCGCAGGATGGTGAGGAAGATCGCGGTGACGGCCAGGAAGATCAGGTAATAGGTGATCAGCCGGCCATTGAGGTCCACCTCGCCCAGCGGCGTCTGCAGCGGCTCTTCGGTCAGCGTGAAGCCGGGCGAGAGCAGCTCGGGCACGCGGAAGGTCAGGCCGTCTTCACCACCGGTGAAATCCGACAGCTGCGAGGCCAGCGTGAGAAAGGCCGAGGCCACCGCGAGCGTGATCATGGCAAAGAAGATCGCGCGCACCCGCAGCGAGAACAGGCCGATGAGCAGCGAGAGCACCAGCGAGACCAGCAGCGCGCAGAGCACACCCAGTGCAATGGCGCCCCAGGACGGTGACTCCGCCGCGTTGAGCGCGATGGCCACGCCGTAGGCACCGATGCCGAAGAACATGGTGTGCGCGAAGCTCACGATGCCGGTGTAGCCCAGCAGCAGGTCGAAGCTGGCCACCAGCGCCACGAAGATCAGCACCTTGGCGGCCACGTTGAGCGCCTTCACGCCCGGAAACAGGAAGGGCGCGAAGGCCAGGCCCAGGAAGAGCACGATCAGCAAGGCGACCAGCCAGCGGCTGCGCGGCAGGTCGTTGGACAGAAGACGGGACAACATGCTTCAGCTCCTGCTCAACGGTTGGTGACGGGATACACGCCCTGCGGACGCCACAGCAGGATGGCGACCATGAGCGCGATGTTGGAGAACAGCGCGACCTTGGGTGCCAGGAAGCCGGTGTAGTTGGCCATCAGCCCCACCAGCAGCGCGCCGATGAGCGCGCCCAGCGTGGAGCCCAGGCCACCGATGATGATGACGATGAAGATCAGCACGTTGACCTGCGCGCCCATCTGCGGCAGCACGGTCTGCTGGTACAGGCCCCACATCACGCCGCCCAGGCCGGCGAGTGCACTGCCCACCACGAACACGCCGATGAAGAGCTGCCGGATGCGGTAGCCGAGGGACTCGACCATCTCGCGGTCCTGCACACCGGCGCGCACCAGCAGGCCGACTTTAGTGCGGTTGAGCGTCCACACCATCGCCGCGAACACGGCCGCGCCCACCAGCACGGCGAGCAGGCGGTACTTCTCCACCGCGGCATCGCCGAAGATGAAGGAGCCGCGCAGGCTCTCGGGCAGCGGCAGCGCGATCTGCTCCGGGCCCCAGATGACCTTGATCATCTCCTCGCCAATGATCATGCCGCCCATGGTGATGAGGATCTGCTTGAGGTGCATGCCATACACCGGGCGGATGATGAGCCGCTCGAACACCCAGCCCAGCGCGCCGGCCACGGCCATGGCCACCAGCATGGCGGGCAGCAAGGCCACGAGGTTGAGCCAGAGGCTGTTGGCCGTGGTGTAGCTGCCCATGCTGGCCAGCACGGTGGTGGCCACGAAGGCGCCAAGCGCGATGAACACGCCGTGGCCGAAGTTGAGCACGTCCATGAGGCCGAAGACCAGCGTGAGGCCCGAGGCGATGATGAAGACGATCATGCCCATGGCCAGGCCGGCCACGGTGAGCGTGAGCCAGGTCGACGGGCTGCCCACGGCGGGCAGCGCGAGCAATGCGAGCGCGGGCACGAGCGCCAGCGGCTTCCAGTCGAAGTCGGCGTTGAGTTTCATTGGTGTGCTCCGAGGGACAGGCCCAGCAGCCTGGATTGCAGCGATTCGTCGGCCGCGAGCTCGGCCATGGAGCCGCTGTGCACGACGCGGCCGTCGTCCATCACGGCCACGGTGTCGCCGAGCTGGCGCGCGAAGTTGAAGTTCTGCTCGACGAGCAGGATGGTGGTCTTGGCGGCCTTGAGTTCGCGGAAGGCCGCGATCATGTTCTGGATGATCGCGGGCGCCAGGCCCTTGCTGGGCTCGTCGATCAGCAGCAGCTTGCGCGGCTCGACGATGGCGCGCGAGACGGCGAGCATCTGCTTCTGCCCACCGCTCAGCTTGCCGGCCGGGTGCAGCCAGAATTTCTTCATGGCCGGGAACAGGCCGAAGATCCATTCGAGGCGGTTGGTGTCGATGTCGTCCAGGCTGCGCGCGCCGCGCGCGGCCAGCAGCATGTTCTCGCGCACCGAGAGGTCCGCGAAGATGCCCATGCTCTCGGGCACGTAGGCCACGCCGCTGCGCGCGATGTCGGGCGTGGGGCGTTGGGTGATGTCCTGGCCGTCGAGCGTCACCGTGCCCTGGCTGGCGTGCCACAGGCCCATGATGGTGCGCAGCGTGGTGGTCTTGCCCGCGCCGTTGCGGCCCAGCAGCATGGTGAGCTGGTTGGCGGGCACCGCGAGGTCCACGCCGTGGAGGATGTGGTACGCGCCGATGTGGGTGTGAACCCCTTTCAGCGTCAACAGGTCCTGGCTCATGCGCTCACCTCTTCTTCGGGGTTGATGCCAAGGTAGGCCTGCTGCACCACGGGCGAGGCGATCACGGTGGCGGGTTCGCCATCGGCCACGAGCTCTCCGTTGTGCAGCACGATGATGCGGTCCGAGAGTTCACGCACCACGTCCATCTTGTGTTCGACCAGCAGGATGGTCTTGCGCTTGTCTTCCTTGAGCTTGCGGATGAGGTTCAGGATCACGGGCACCTCGTCCACACTCATGCCGGCTGTGGGTTCATCGAACATGAAAACCTGCGGCTCCAGCGCCATGAGGATGCCGACCTCCAGCTTGCGCTGGTCGCCGTGCGGCAGGCTGGAGGCAAGCGCGTCGCGCTTGTCGGCCAGCGCCACGGTTTCCAGCACCTCGTCGGCGCGCTGCAGCAGGTCGCGCCGGTCGCTCCAGATGCGCCACAGGTTCAGCCCCGCGCCCGCCCTCGCCTGCACCGCCAGCCGCACGTTCTCCTGCACCGTGAGGTTGGGGAACAGGTTGGTCAGCTGGAACGCCCGGCCCAGGCCGGCCTGCGCACGCGCCGGCGCGCCCAGCGCCGAGATGTCCTTGCCACCGAGCCGCACACGGCCCGCGCTGGCCTTGATCTGGCCCGAGATGAGGTTGAAGTAGGTCGTCTTGCCCGCACCGTTGGGGCCGACGATGGCGGTGAGCGTGCCGGGCGCGAACGCGCACGAGACGGCATTCACCGCCACGTGCCCGCCGAAGCGGACCGTGAGGTCTTGGGTTTCAAGCATGGGAGATCCGGAGAGCGTGGACACCGGTCGCCGCCGGTGCGGCGACCTTCCAGAAACACGGCGGAACCGGCTTTGCCGGGCCGCACGTGTTGTCCCCGCCGCGTCAGCGGCGCAGGGGGTTCTTACCTCTTGTTCCGAATAGGAATGTCGAGATCAGAAGGTTTGATTTCGCGCACCAGCTCGGGCACACCCCAGGCAAACGCCGGGTCGGCCTTGATCTTGAAGTGGTACATGCTCTGCATGGCCTGGTGGTCTTCCTTGCGGAAGGTCATCGTGCCCTTGGGCGTGTCGAAGCTCATGCCTTCCATGGTCTTGATGAGCGTGTCGGTCTTGGTGTCGCCGTTGGTCTTCTTCAGCGCGGTCACCACGGCCATCGCGGCCGAGAAGCCACCGGCGGTGAAGAAGTCCGGCGGCGTCTTGAACTGCTTGTAGTGCTCGGCCACCATGGCGTCGTTCACCGGGTTCTTGGGGATGCCGAAGTAGTAGTACAGCGCGCCCTCCATGCCGGGGAACTGCTTGTAGGCCACCATCGCGGGCAGGATGTTGCCGCCGGTGGCGAGCTTGATGCCGTAGCGCTTGTCCAGCTCCATTTCGGCGATCTTGCCGAAGGGCGTGGGCGCGCCCGACCAGCCCACCGAGATGTACTTGGTGCCCGGCTGGTCCTTGAGCTTGTCGACGATGCGCAGCAGGCCGGCGGTGAAGTCCGTCGTGCCCACGGGCAGGTATTCCTCGTGAACGATCTTGGCCTTCTTGGTGAAGTCCTTGGCGGCCTTCACGCCGTCGCGGCCAAAGGCGTTGTCGTTGGCCAGCATGGCAATCACGTTGCCCGGCTGATCCAGCGCCACGGCGTTGGCGGCGGCGTCCTGGCTGCTGTTGCGGCCGGTGCGGAAGATGTACTTGTTCCACTTGTCGCCGGTGATCGAGTCGGCCACGGCGGGCTCCACCAGCAGGATCTTCTTGTACTCCTCGGCCACGGGCAGCATGGCCAGGGCCACGGGCGAAGCGGTCGGGCCGATGGCCAGATCCACCTTGTCGTCGGCGTAGGCGGCGGCCAGCAGGCTCTTGCCCACATCGGGCTTGCCCTGGTCGTCCTTCTCGATCACGACGATCTTCTTGCCCCCCACCATCATGGTGCCGCCGGTGGCGTAGCTCAGGCCCATCATCAGACCGGCCTGGGTCTGCTTGGCATAGGCCTCCAGCGGGCCGGTCTTGCTGTGGATGTGGGCGATGCGGATCTCCCCCTTGTTGGCCTGGGCCGATGCGAGCGAGGTGCCGAGCGCCGCGGAGCAGGCGAGCGCGATGACCGCCAGGCGGCGGGTGGTGTGAGTCATGTCTTGTCTCCTGGTTGGAAGGATCGTGACAGCGCGGTGCGCCGTGCCTTCCTTATCGCAGACTTCGTGCCAGCGGTACAGGCCTTTGATTTCAAAGGATTTTGCTCAGACAGCTTCGGCGATTGTACAGATTTCAGACAGCTCCAGATCGTGAAATTGTCTGAAATTCAGACAGTCGTCTGAATTTCAGACGCGTCACCCAGGGCCGCCAAACGGTCGTACAGGCTGGCGCGCGAGATGCCGAGCAGCTTCGCGGCGGCGGTGCGGTTGCCACCGGTGCGGGCCAGGGCCTGCGCGATCGCGCGCTGCTCCAGCTCGGCGATCTGCTCGGGCAGCGGGCGCAGTTCGTCGCCCTCTTCCCTTGCACGCACCACGGCCTTGGGCAAGGCGGCCGCCGGCGCCAGGGCGGGCAGACCGGCTTCCTGCAGCACCGCCCCCACCTGCGCGGCGGCGATGTGGTGCGAGTCGCTGCGCAGCGCAAGCTGTTCCAGCACGTTGCGCAGTTCGCGGATGTTGCCGCGCCAGGGCTGCGCGGCCAGCAAGGCCTGGGCGTCGGCGGTCAGCTCCAGCTGCGCGCCGCCGCCGCGCGCGGCGATGTCCTCGCACAGGGCCTCGATCAGCAGCGCGATGTCGTCCTGCCGCTCGCGCAGCGGTGGCACGCGAATGGGCAACACGTTGAGGCGGTAGTAGAGGTCTTCGCGGAAGCCGCCTTCGCGCACCATCTGCTGCAGGTCGCGCGAGGTGGCAGCGACCACACGCACGTCGAAGCGCACCAGCTTGTTCGAACCCAGCGGTTCGATCTCGCCCTCCTGCAAGGCGCGCAGCAGCTTGACCTGAACCGACATCGGCATGTCGCCCAGTTCGTCCAGGAACAGCGTGCCGCCATCGGCCAGCTTGAACTTGCCATCGCGCCCCTTCTTGTCGGCGCCGGTGTAGGCCCCGGGGGCCACGCCGAAAAACTCTGCTTCGAGCAGCGTGTCGGGCACGGCCGCCATGTTCACGCTCACGAACGAGCGGCCCGCGCGCGGCGAGGCCGCGTGAATGGCGTGCGCGAGCAACTCCTTGCCGGTGCCGGTCTCGCCCAGCAGCAGCACCGGGCTGGCCGACTGCGCGGCGCGCCGGGCCTGGCGTTTGACCTCCAGCGCGGCGGCGCTGCTGCCCACGAAGCTGGCGAAGGTGTACTTGCTGCGGCGCTGGCTGGCGAGTTCGCGCCGGGCTTCGCTGAGGTCCTGCTCCAGCCGCGCGAACTTGCTGATGAGGGGTTGCAGCGTGGTCTCGGGGTGATCGAACAGCACGATGCCCAGCACCCCGATCACCTCGCCCGCGTCGTCGCGCAGCGGGATGCGGCTCACCACGAAGGTGCCGGCGCGGTTGGTCAGCAGGTCGATGAGGATGGGCTTGCCAGTGGCCAGCACCTGGTGCATCTGCGTGTTCTGCACCACGCGCGAGACCGGGTGGCCGACGAAGTCTTCCTCGCGCTCGAAGCCCAGCGCGGGCAGGAAGCGGCGGTACTGGTCGTTGATCCAGACCACGCGCGCGTCGCGGTCCACCAGCATCATGCCCTCGCTGGCGTTGGCGAACAGGTCGAACATCGACCTCGCGGCGAGTTCAAGGATGCTTTGCGCGTCACGCGGCAGGCGGTTGTCCCGGGTCATGGCGCGATGGTAACCCTGCACTTCTCCGCGCCCGCGCTGTCACTGAACAGTAATAAGTAAAAACTACGATTCGCCGCGATGACGCACATGGTTCTTTCCTCTGTCCTTGGTTTTCCGACCAGCCCCCCCTCTCCCCATCGCGACGTGAATGAACCAACGGGCGGCCCACGCCACCACAGCCACGTGCACGCAGACGTGTGGGTGTTCAGGGACACCCCAATGGCCTCCACGGACCCTGGGCACCTGGAGGGGGCAGTGACCGCCCGACGGCTGCATTCCCAACTCGATGCCGTGTGCGGCATGGCCTACCTCACCCGCGCGCCGCAAGGCCTTGCCTCGGGGCTGAGCAAGGCGCCCTTGGAAAAAACCGGGCATGAGAACAGCGCGCCGATCGGGGACGGCTTTCCCGTGGAAGCGCTGGGCGCTTTCCAGGCCCTGCAGGGTGTGGGCGGCGCCATCGAAACAGGCGCGGCGATCAAAAACCTGTCCAACACCTGCCAGGCTTTGTCGCACCGACAGGCCACCCACGCTGCATTCGCAGAGGGCCAACGGACGCTGGACGAGGTCCACCGCCGGTGGAGGCATTCAGAGGCACCTCCCTCTCTGGCGCGGCGGCTGTGCGACGCCGCCAAGAAGGCCTGGCAGGCGCGCGCATCCAAAGTGAAGCTGGAGTCGGCCATGCGGCACGCGCCGGAGCAGATCGTGGATGTGGTTCGCTACACCGTCGTGTCCTGGACATCGCGCCTGTTTTCCGTCCTGAAGCTGGCCTTCAAGGCCAGCGCATGGCTCTCGTTGGCCGCCAGCATCTTGGGCATCGTGGGCTCGGCATTTCAAGCCTTGGCAGGCATCTTCAAATGGCATTCGTCAAACAAGCTGGTCGGGCAGGCCGAGCGCGCGCTGCGCTTGATCGACAGCGGCTCACCCGCCGCCAGCCCGGCATCGCTGCAAGCCCATGTGATCCGACACGCTCGCAGCCAACGAAAGGAGGCGCTGCAACAAGCCCGAGACAAGCGGACCAAGGCAAGGATAGAAACCATCACTGGCATCGCTGCCACCCTCTTCAGCGCCTTGGCATTCCTCTTTCCCCCGCTGGCGTTCATCGCCATCGCCACAGGTCTGGCCTATGCCGGCTACCGGGTGTACCGAGGCATCCGATCGTTTTTCTCGACCCGCGAACTGAATCGGCGAGAGACGGCCTGGCGCGTCGACTTCCATTCCCCTGCGTTCATCGAGACCCTGAACCGCTCTGCCCGCTCAGAGGGATGGACGGCCGCCAAGCTGAAGATGGCGGCGGAAAACCCCTGCTACGCCATCCATTGCCTGATCGAACGGATTCAGCAGGATGGCGCGGCATGGCTGGACGGCCTGCTGGAGCAACTCGGTGTTTCGCGGCCGGATCGAGACGCCGTCTTCTTGCTGGCCCAGACCCATGACGTGCCGCAGGCCAGCCACTGCCTGGAGAGGATGCTTTTCGGCGGCGACTGGTCCCCGTCCGAGCAAACGGGCACCGCCTGAGGTCACGCCACCTGAGGCATCACAGCTTCACGGCCCTGGGTTCATCGAAACTCAGGTACGTCCACGTCCCATCGTTGTCGCCCCGGTAGGCCCCGGCCGCCCCGTCGTGCTGCGCGGCCATGGCGGCGAATTGCCAGGCCTCATCCTGCGAGCAGTCCACGACGCGCGTGACCCACCGATCAAAGCCGAGGGTGCGCACCTGTTGTGCGGCCCGTTGCAAGGCGTCGGGCACCGAAGGGTGCTCCCAACCCCAGGTGAAGCGGCTCTCCTTCGTGCTGTAGACCCCCACCACCTGCGCGGCGGCCTGCATCACGCGGCCGTCCGCGAAACTCCAGCGCAACCAGCCTTCGTCCATGTCGAGGTGCCATTGGGTTTCGCTGCCCAGACCCCATGCCTGGCGGTGCTTCGTCGTCTGCTGCTCCAGCCAGGTCATGGCGGTGACGAGCCATTGGTCTTCAAAGGACTGGTGAGCGGACAGCGCCGCAGCCATCCTGTCCCAGGCCTGAGGCAGTCTCTCGGCGACAGACAAGGCTTCGCCTGCCGTGGATGCGGCTTCGTGGCCCTTGGGCTGGTGGCAGTCGAACTCGATGTTGAACCTGCCATCGGGGTACAGCGTGAAGGTCAGGCCCCACATGCGCTCCCCGGTGGTGTTCAGAAGATCGTCGCGCAGGAACAGCACGGCGTCTTCGGGTGCCGTGAAAGCCCCAGTCCCCGCGAGCCTTTTTCTTTCTATCTGGTTCTCGTGAACCAGATAGATGCTGATTCGGGCCATCTTGTTCAGGATGACCGCATGGCAAGTGACCGAGTCCCACGGCCGCCCACGAATGAAGGCGAGACAGGCGGCCTTCAATTCTTGATGCGCCTGTTCAACAGATCTGGAAGTGTTCATTGCAGAATCCCGAACCTCACGAAGTTGGCATGACTCAATGGGCGAAGACGGGCTCGCCGCTCCACGCTTTTCATGGGCGGCCATGCTGTCTTGGGGGAAAAGCGGCGTCCAACGCCTGTCAAGGCTGACAGGCTTGACGATTCGGGAGGGCTTTGACCTCAGGGGCGGGATGCGCTTCGTTGCCGCTATCCGTCTTTTCATTCCAAATACCTGCACTTGACGCTTGCGCAGGCCGGAATCGTGGTGAGCTTGCCCGGACGCTGGGTGCCCGCCGCGTTGTATGCAGGGGACAACCCAGGTCTTCCAGGCCAGGGATTCCCCCTAGCCGAGGGACGGTTTCGAACCGAGGCTAGCTTCCCGCTGGCCCTTTGAGCCGTGCCAACAGGCGCGGCAACACCAGCACCACGAGCACCACGGCCAGCAGCGTGGCCGACATGGGGCGCTGCAGGAAGACCATGAAGCTGCCTTCCCCGATGGACAGGGCATTGCGCATCTGCGCTTCGGCCATCGGGCCGAGGATGAGGCCCACGATCACGGGTGCGGTGGGGAAGTCGTAGCGGCGCATCACCACACCGAGCAGGCCCAGGCCATACATGAGGAAAAGATCGAACGCGCTCTGGCGCATGCCGTACACGCCCACGGTGGCGAAGATCAGGATGCCGGCGTAGAGCTGCGGGCGCGGAATCTTCAGCAGCTTGACCCACAGGCCCACCATGGGCAGGTTGAGCACCAGCAGCATGACGTTGCCGATGTAGAGCGAGGCGATCAGCGCCCACACGAGCGCGGACGAGGTCTGGAACAGCTGCGGGCCGGCGTTGATGCCGTAGTTCTGCAGCGCGCTCAGCAGGATGGCGGCGGTCACCGAGGTCGGAATGCCCAGCGTGAGCAGCGGCACCAGCGTGCCGGTGACGGCCGCGTTGTTCGCGGCCTCGGGACCCGCCACGCCCTCGATGGCGCCGACGGTGCCGAAGTCGGCCTTGTGCTCGGGCGCGGCCAGTTTGCGCTCGGTGGCGTAGCTCAGGAAGGTGGGGATTTCGGTGCCGCCGGCGGGGATGGTGCCGAAGGGGAAACCGATGGCCGTGCCGCGCAGCCAGGCGGGCCAGGAGCGGCGCCATTCGCTGCGCGTCATGTGGGCCTTGTTCATCTTGTTCATGCTGGCCTCGCTGCGGCCTTCGTAGAGCGCGTTGTAGAGCGCCTCGGCCACGGCGAACAGGCCCACGGCGACCAGCACCACCTCGATGCCGTCCATGAACTCCAGGATGCCGCCGGTGTAGCGCACCTGCGCGGTGATCTGGTCGATGCCGATGAGGCCCAGCGCCAGACCGAAGAACAGCGCGGTGAGGCCGCGCAAGGTGCTCTGGCCGAGCACCGCGCTCACGGTCGTGAAGGCCAGCAGCATCAGGCAGAAATACTCGGGGGGGCCAAGCTTCACGGCGAATTCGGCGAGCATGGGCGCGAACAGCGTCACCAGGATGGTGGCGATGGTGCCGGCCACGAAGGAGCCGATGGCGGCGGTGGCCAGGGCCGCGCCTGCGCGCCCGCTCTTGGCCATCTTGAAGCCTTCGAGCGCGGTGACCATGGTGCCCGTCTCGCCCGGCGTGTTGAGCAGGATGGAGGTGGTGGAGCCTCCGTACATGGCGCCGTAGTAGATGCCGGCGAAGAAGATCATGGAGGCCGTAGGTTCGACCTGGCCGGTGATGGGCAGCAGCATGGCAACCGTCACGGCCGGGCCCAGGCCGGGCAGCACGCCGATGGCGGTGCCCAGCGCACAGCCCGCGAAGGCCCACAGCAGGTTGATGGGGGTGCCAGCGGTGGCGAAGCCCGCGAGCAGTTGGTTGAGGGTGTCCATCATGTCGGTTCCGCCTTCGGGTTCAGATCCAGCCGCTGGCGGTGACGCCGGGCAGGTTCACGGCCAGCAGCTTGGTGAACAGCCAGTACACGGGCGCCGCGATGACGATGCCGGTGACCGCATCCTTCACCGTCTGGCGCAGGTCGCCGATGGGCTTGCCCTCGCTGGCGCGCAGACCGCGCACCGCCAGCGCGAAGCACAGCGCACAGCTCAGGATGAAACCGATGGTGGTGATGAGTGCCGCGTTGAGCAGCACGCCGGCCGAGACCCAGGCCAGCGCGCGCCAGTCGCCGCGCGCCGCGCCCGAAGGCTCTTCCATGTGCCGGTAGCCGCCGGTGCGCACTTCCCAGATGAGCATCACGCCGCAGATGGCGAGCGCCGCGCTCACCACCCAGGGCAGAAAGTCGGGGCCAACGCCGGCGTAACCCGCGTCGGAAGGAATCGCTGCCGCGCCATAGGCAAGCACGGCGGCCACGATCAGTGCGCCGATGCCCATGGCCAGTTGGCCGGGGCGGTGGTCGGGCGCGGCGGCGGCCTGGGGAGTGGGGTTCATGACGGGTCCTTGTCAAAACGAATCACCCTGGTGCGCGAACACACCAGGGTGAGGGCATGGCGCTCCCGGCGGGAGCGCACCGAGAAGGCAGGCTCAGACCATGCCGGCACGCACCATGGTCGCGCGCAGGGAGGAGAAGTCCTTGTCGACGAACTCGTCGAAAGCCTTGCCGGTCAGCAGCGCGGGCGTCCAGTTGTTTTTTTCGATGGCGGCCGCCCACGACTTGCTCTGCGTGGCCTTGACGATCATGGCGGTGAGCGCGTCGCGCTGGGCCTGGGTGATGCCGGCCGCGCCGTAGACGCCGCGCCAGTTGCCGATCTCCACATCGATGCCCTGCTCTTTCAGCGTGGGCACATCGATGCCCTTGACGCGCTGGGCCGAGGTGATGGCGATGGCGCGCATCTTGCCGCTCTCGATGTACTGCTGGAACTCGCTGTAACCGCTGCCGCCCACGGTGACGTTGCCACCCAGGATGGCGGCCGTGGCCTCGCCACCGCCCCGGAACGGCACGTAGTTGATCTTGGATGCGGGCACGCCCACCAGCTGCGCGATCTGCGCCGCGGCGATGTGCTCGGTGGCGCCGCGCGAACCGCCGCCCCACTTGATGCTGCCCGGGTCCTTCTTGAGCTGCTCGACCACGTCCTTCATGCTCTTGTAGGGCGAGTTGGAGGGCAGCACGAACACGTTGTACTCGGTGCTCAGGCGCGCAATGGGCGTGAGCTGCGTGATGGACACCGGCGGCTTGCCGGTGATGATGCCGCCGAGCATGACGGCGCCCATGACCATCAGCGCGTTCGGGTCGCCTTTGCTCGCGTTGTAGAACTGGGCCAGGCCGATGGCGCCGGCCGCACCGCCCTTGTTCTCGTAGGTCACCGAGGCGGCCACGCCGGCATCGCGCATGGCGTCGCCCAGCGCGCGGCCGGTGCCGTCCCAGCCACCGCCGGGGTTGGCGGGGATCATCATCTTGATGTTGGCACTGGCCCACGCGGCGTTGGGCAGCGCGCCGGCGGCAGCGAGGGCCGCAAGGGATTTGAGGAAGGTGTCGCGACGCATGGCTTGTCTCCTAGGGAATGGCTGAACCGATGTGCGTATCTTCTGCCCGCACGCTGTCAGTTCGCTGTCCTTCTGATTGGGGGAAACCCTAGGAGACAGACCGGCGCCGCGCGGGCTCAGAAGCGGTGGCGAATGCCCACCTGGATGCCGTTGGAGCTCGAACCGGCCACCGGGCTGTTGAAGCCGAGCGCCGCCGCCGTGTCGTTGGAGACGGCGGTCAGGTGTCCATAGAGCGCCGTGCGCTTGGACAGGTTGTGGGTGGCCTGCAGGGTGTAGATCTTCGCGTCGTCGCTGGCCGCGGCGGCCGAGCCGTTGACGTTCTTGGCCTGCGCCGCACCCACCGACACCGTGGTCTCGCCGAACTTGAAGGCCACCGCCAGACCGAACAGCTTGAGCTTCTCCACGGCCTTGTCTTCCACGTCGTAGTAGCCGGTGAGCTTGACCGGGCCGAAGTCGTACGCCCCCACGAACAGCAGCGCGTCCTTGCCCTGCTTGCCGGCCAGCACGCCGTCGGCATCGGCCACCTGCATCAGCGACAGGCCCAGCGTCCAGGGGCCCTGCGCATAGAGCGCGTGCGCGCTGACCTGCTTGCCGAAGTCCGCGCTGGCGTTGTTGCTGGCGCGCTCCTCACCCAGGCTGTACTGCAGCTGGAACACGGTGCTGGCCACGGTGGGCGACACGTAGGTGATGGCGTTGTCCACACGGTTGTAGTCCCCGTTGCCGATGATGGGCACCACGCTCACCACGTCGTAGACCTTGGTGCCGATGATGCTGGCGATGTCGTCCATCGGCGTGTACTGGCGGCCCAGGCGCACCGTGCCCCAGTTGCCGCCCAGACCCACATAGCCCTGGCGCCCGAACAGCCGGCCACCCTGGCCGAGCGTGCCCACGTCGGCATTGAAACCGGACTCCAGCAGGAAGGTGGCCTTGAGCCCGCCGCCCAGGTCCTCCGTGCCGCGCAGGCCCCAGCGCGAGCCCTGCTGCTGCCCCGAGGTCACGCGCGTGACCGAGGTGGCACCCTTGACGCGTTCGAGCGCCACGTCCACCACACCGTACAGCGTCACGGACGACTGCGCGCTCGCGTAACCGCTGACCAGACCCAGTGCCGCCAAGGCGATGGCATGTTTTTTCATGATGACTTTCAGAAGTGAATGGGAGAGGCCATGCTCGTTTTGGCGGCTGTCAGTTCGCTGTCCAACCGATTGGGACAAACCCTAGGCCGGGCACGGGCGCGGACCGGCGGGGATCCACCCCCCCCCCATAATCGGAGGCCATGAAGCTGCTCCTGATCGAAGACAACGCCACGATGCAGACCACCTTGCGGCGCAGCTTCGAGCGGCGTGGCATGCAGGTGCTGGGTTGCGAAGACGGCGCCCGTGCCCTGGCGCTCTGGCAGGCCAGCCTGCCCGATGCGGTGCTGCTCGACCTGAGCCTGCCCGGCGTGGACGGGCTGGAGGTGTTGAGCCAGGCGCGCGCCGCCGGCCTGAGCACCCCGGTGATCGTGCTGACCGCGCGCGGCACGGTGGGCGACCGCATCCTCGGACTGAACACGGGCGCCGACGACTACATGCCCAAGCCCTTCGACCTCGACGAACTCGAAGCCCGAGTGCGGGCCCTGGTGCGGCGCTCCGGCAACGCCGACCAGGCCGCGCGTGGGCCGGTGTGGTGCGGCATGCACGTGGAGAAGGACAGCGGCGCGGTCTACTTCGATGGCCGCCCGATGGAGCTCGCCCCGCGCGAACTGGCGCTGCTGCAGGCCCTGCTGGGCAAGCCGGGCCATGCCATCGCCAAGGAGCGGCTGTTCGAGCTTGTGTTCCCGGGCGAGAGCCAGGTGCAGCCAGAGGCCATCGAGGTGGTGGCCTACCGCCTGCGCAAGAAGATCGCCCACACCGGCGCGCAACTGGTCACGTTGCGCGGCCTGGGTTATCTGCTGAAGGCCACGGCGTGAACCCCGCCGCCGAGACCCCACGCCCGCGAGCGGTGTCGCTGCGCCGCACGCTGCTCATGGGCATCCTGCTGCCGGTGTTCGCGTTCGTGATCGTCAACACCGTCGTGCTGTATCGGCAGGCGCTCGACGCCGCCGACACCGCCTACGACCGCACCCTGCTGGCCACCGCGAAGTCGCTCGGCGAACAGCTGCGGGTGACCGGCGCGGGCGACGAGGTGCGGGTCGAATCCACCCTGCTCTACTCGGCGCTCGAGGCCTTCGAGGCCGACAACCGCAGCCGCATCTTCTACCGCGTGAGCGGCCTCAAGGGCGAGATGGTCTCGGGCTTTCGCGACATGCCCGACTGGCGCCGCGACATCCCGCAGAAGAACCTCTACGCCGCCCTGGTCAACTTCTACGACGACGAGTACCGTGGCGTGCCGGTGCGCATGGCGGTGCTGCTGCAACCGGTGTCCGGTGTGTACGAGCAAGGCATGGCCACCATCCAGGTGGCGGAAACGCTGGAGCTGCGCGAGACGCTGGCACGGCAGATCCTGCTCGACACGCTGTGGCGGCAGGCCGCGCTGGTGGTGGTGATCGCGCTCGTGGTGGTCTTCGTGGTGCAGCGCGCCACGCGCCCGGTGCGCGCGCTCAGCCAGGCGCTGGGCATGCGCAGCGAGAACGACCTCTCGCCGCTGTCCACCGAAGGCGCGCCGCGCGAACTGCTGCCGCTGCTGGACGCCACCAACCAGCACATGCAACGGCTCTCGCACCTGCTGGAACACCAGAAGCGCTTCGTTCGCGACACCTCGCACCAGTTGCGCACGCCTCTGGCGGTGCTGAAAACCCAGGTGCAATCGGCGCGGCGCGGCGATGTGCCGCCCCAGCAGGCGCTGGAGGAGATCGGCCACACGGTCGAGCGCGCCACGGAGCTGGCCAACCAGATGCTGGCGCTGGCCAAGGTGGAGCAGTTGCGCCAGGATGGCAAGCCGCCCGTGATCGACTGGTCCCAGGTGGTGCGCGCGGTGGCGCTGGACCTCTCGGCGCTGATTGCGGAGCGTTCGATCGACTTCTCGATCGACACCCAGGTCGCGCCAGTGCAGGCGCACGAATGGGCCTTGCGCGAGCTCAGCCGCAACCTGCTGCACAACGCGATCAAGAACACACCCACGGGCTCCAGCCTGTCGGTGGTGCTGGTGGTGGACCTGCAAACCGCTGCGCTCACCGTGCGCGACGAAGGCCCCGGCATCTCGCCCGCGCTGCGCGAACGCCTGTTCCAGCCCTTCGTCACCGACCAGCAGCATGCGCCCGGCGTGTCGGGCTCAGGCCTGGGTCTGGCGATCTGCCGGGAAATCGTGCTGTCTCTGGACGGCCGCATCGAACTCAACAACCGGACCCACCAGGGGCAGGTCATCGGGCTGGAAGCGATCGTGCGCCTGCCCATGGCCACACCGGCCAGCCCTTCATGAAACCTGACACCGACAACGCCACCGGCAAGGTCCGCCTGGACAAATGGCTCTGGGCCGCGCGCTTCTACAAAACCCGAAGCCTGAGCAGCGAAGCCATCGACAAGGGCCATGTGCGGCTCAACGGCCTGCCGGTCAAACCCTCGCGCGACGTGAAACCGGGCGACACCCTGGAGCTGCGCATCGGGCCGGACACGCGCACCCTGGTTGTAAAGGGCCTGAGCGGCGTTCGCGGCCCCGCGCCGGTGGCCGCCCTGCTCTACGAAGAAACCGCGGCCTCGCTCCTGCAGCGCAGCCAGGCCGCCGAGCAGCGGCGCCTGGCGCCCGAGCCGGCCCACAGCCAGCCAATGGGCCGACCCACCAAACGCGACCGGCGCCAGCTCGAGGACCTGCGCGATGCGCCGCCGCGCGGGGAATGGAACGAGCGCTGGAGCGCCTCGCTCGACGACGAGGAGTAAGGCCTAAGCCTTTCGCAGGCCCAGCCACATCACTGTGGCCACCACCACCAGGCCGCCCACCACCTGAACGGCGGCGATGGACTGCCCCAGGATCGCCCAGGCCAGCACCAGCGCAAAGATGGGTTCGATGTTCATGATGGCCGAATTGCCCACCACCCCGAGCCTGGGCAGCACGGTGAACATGATCGTGAAGGCGGTGCCGTAGAGGAAGGTCAGGCCCAGCAGGCCCCACCAGCCCGTGGGCGCCGCGGGAAGGGACAGGCCGCCCTGCGCGGTGGCCGCGATCATCGCCATCACGGCAACGATGGCCATGGTGGTGGCCGTGCGCAGCCGGCCATCGAGTTCACTGGTTTCGTGCTGCGTCAACACCAGCGCCATGCCGAAGGTGGCGGCCGCGGCCAGCGCGAACGCCACGCCCACACCGATCTGCGCCCAATGGCCCGAGGCCCCCAGGCCCGATGCCGCGCCGAACACGTCGAGCGCGAGCGCCAGACCGAGGAGCATCACCGGCATGGCCTTCAGCACGCGCGGCTGCGGCCGCTGGCCGTAGACCAGGCGCGCCCAGAGCGCCGTCCACAAGGGGTAGGTGTTGAACGCGAGCAGCGCCAGCGCCACGGGCAGGCGCGCCACGGCGGCGTACAGGCACAGGCTTTGCACACCCACCAGCAGGCCGATCGCGGGCAAGGCCTTGCGATGCCGCGCCTGAAGGCGCATGGGCACGCGGTAGACCAGCAGGATGGCCGCGACCACCAGCGCCGTCACGCTGCTGCGAAAGGCCACGGCCGTGGCCACGCTCACGCCGTGGTCGAATGCGAGCCGCGCGGCGACGTGGTTGGCGCCCATCATGAACGCGATGAGCAACAGGGTGGCGAAGGCGGCGCGGCTCAGGGCCGCAGGAGAATGGGCGGAGGACGTCATGCCTCGATTGTCGGTCAGGCCTTGCTTGCTATCGCAACTGCTGGCCGAACAGGTAGGTCATGTTGACCCGCCGGGCTTCGTATCGGTCCACGAAGCGGATGGTGTCGGTCTCGTGGAACAACGCCGAGTTGAACAGCACCGCGCGGTTGCAGCGGTGCGGCACCGTCACGCAACCCGCCTTGTGTTGCGCCAGGAATTCGTAGATGCGGGCACTGTCTGCGTTGTACTGCTCGAAGGTCCAGTCGGCCGGCGCCGGCACGTCGTACACCTTGAGGCCGCCGCTCTCGGGATCGAGGTTGTGTTCGCTCGGTGCGATCCAGAAGTTCAGGTTGACCTTGGCGAAGTCGGCGTGCACGTTGATGCCGCGCGTCACGGCCGGCTCGTACTTGAAACCCCAGAGCTGGGTCAGCAGGTAGTCCTTGAACACGCGGGGCATGCGTTGCTTGAGCTCGCGCGCGAGCTGCAGGTGCAGCGGGCTGTTGAAGCCCCGGTTGGCGAAGGCCCCCAGGTAGCTGTTGGCGTACTCACCGTGCCACACGCGCGAGGCGTGGGCAAAGTCCTGAAAGGCCTTGAGCGCCGGCTCGGACAGGAAGTGGTCGATGGTCAGGATTTCGGGCGTGCCCGCCAAGTAGGCCTCTTCCAGCGCGAGCCAGTCGTTCTCCGGGTTGAGCACGTCGGGCATGGCATCGGGCATGGCATGCAGCCAGGGCGTGGCCAGAAACTCCTGCAGGCTCGCCAGTTCCTTGACCGAGGCGCGCAGCGTGCCGCCGGGTGGCAGATCTTTCGCCTGTTGCAGCAGCGCACTGCCGGTCTTGAGAAACGGCGCCAGGCCGGGCACGGCGTGGCCGTGTGCCTGCAGCCACTGCGCCTGCTGCACATCGTGTTTGAGGCGGAAGGCACTGAGCGCCAGACCCGCGTGCCGCAAGGCCGGCGCGCGGTACGCGCTCTGAAGGAACACCTCGAGGCTCCTGCGGCCGGCGGCGATGACGCGGGGCGTGTCCACGCTGTCGCTGAGCACCGTGGCCGCCAGGTTGGTGTGCGCCTGGACCATGGCCGGATCCAGCGCGATGGCCTTCTCGCAACTGGCCACCGCCTCGGGGATGCGGCCCAGCTGCTTGAGCGCATTGCCGCGCTCCACCCAGGCCTGGGCGTGTTTCGGGTGCGCCTCGGTGGCGCGCTCGGCGCGGGCCAGGGCCTCGTCGTAGCGGGCCAGTTCGTTGAGCGCGTTGCTGAGGTTGCACAGCACCACGGGGTTGTCGGGCTCGACCGCCAGCGCCCGCTCGTAGCTGGTCAGCGCCTCCGGCTGGCGTCCCAGGCGTTGCAATACATTGCCGTGGTTGCACAGCAGCGCGGTGTGCGCCGGATGGGCCTGCAAGGCCCGATCGAAGCAGGCCAGGGCCTCGGGCAAGCGCTGCAGCTTCTTGTGCAGCAGGCCGAGGTTGATGGCGATGTCCGCATCGTCGGGCAGCAGCGCCCTTGCCTGCTCATACGTGGCCAGTGCCTCGGTGTCGCGGCCCAGCTGCTGCAACGTGAACGCCAGGTTGTTCAGCGCGTCGGCATTCTGCGGCGAGGACTGCACCGCACGGCCGAAGTAGCCCGCCGCCCGCTCGGGATGGCCGGCCTGCGACTCCAGCAGGCCCAGGTGGTACAGCACCGCGAATTCGGTCGGGAACTGCTTGAGCACGCCTTCGTACAGCGAGCGGGCCGAATCCAGCAGGCCCTGCGAGTGGTAGTGCACCGCCAGCTGCATCTGCTGGGCGGGCGCGAGGGAAGCGTTCATCGCGGCTCCTTGACGATCAAAACGGCCACGGCCGCCACGCGGCGGGACGTGAAAAAGCCCCACGGCCATGGGCGGTGGGGCTTGGTGTTCAGAAGCCCGCGTCTGGGGCGCCTGGCATAACTGGCGGAGCGAGAGGGATTCGAACCCTCGATGAGGCTCTACACCCCATACTCCCTTAGCAGGGGAGCACCTTCGGCCACTCGGTCATCGCTCCGGAAGCTGCGTATTATGCCTCAACTCAGGAGGCATTTCCCTCTGGTGGAGGGTTCAACCGGTGATGGTGTCGGCGGTCTGGTCGAGATCGAACTCGCGGTGCAGCGAACGCACGGCCAGCTCCATGTATTTCTCGTCGATGACCACCGAGGTCTTGATTTCGGAGGTGGAGATCATCTGGATGTTGATGCCCTCCACGCTCAGGCACTTGAACATGCGGCTGGCCACGCCGACGTGGCTGCGCATGCCGATGCCGACGATGCTCACCTTGCAGATGCGCGCATCGCCCACCACCTCGGCCGCACCCAGCGCGGGCACGACCTTGGTCTTGAGCAGGTCCAGCGTCTTCTGGAATTCGTTGCGGTGCACCGTGAAGCTGAAGTCGGTCTTGCCGTCCTTGCTCAGGTTCTGGATGATCACATCGACCTCGATGTTGGCGTGGGCCACCGCACCCAGGATCTGGTAGGCGATGCCGGGGGTGTCGGGCACGCCGAGCACCGAAATCTTGGCTTCGTCGCGGTTGAAGGCAATGCCGGAAACGACGGCTTGTTCCATGTCTTCGTCTTCCTCAAAAGTGATCAGGGTGCCGGAGGCGGCTTCTTCATTCAGGTCGATGTCCCAGGGCGTGAAGCTGGAGAGCACGCGCAGGGGCACCTTGTACTTGCCGGCGAATTCCACCGAACGGATCTGCAGCACCTTGCTGCCCATGCTGGCCATCTCCAGCATTTCCTCGAAGCTCACGCGCTGAAGGCGACGTGCTTCGGGCACCACGCGCGGGTCGGTCGTGTACACGCCGTCCACGTCGGTGTAGATCAGGCACTCGGCCGCCTTGAGCGCCGCGGCCACGGCCACGGCAGAGGTATCGCTGCCGCCACGGCCCAGCGTGGTGATGTGGCCTTCGGGGTCCACGCCCTGGAAACCGGTGACGATGACCACCTTGCTGGCGGCCAGATCGGCGCGGATGCGCGCGTCGTCGATCGATTCGATGCGCGCCTTGGTGAAGGAGCTGTTGGTCTTGATCGGCACCTGCCAGCCGGCATAGCTCACCGAGCCAATGCCCTCGGCTTGCAACGCGATCGCCAACAGGGCCGACGAGGCCTGCTCGCCGGTGGCGGCGAGCATGTCGAGTTCGCGGTTGTAGGCGCTGTCGGTCTTGCCCGGGGCCAGCTCCTTGGCCAGGCCGAGCAGGCGGTTGGTTTCACCGCTCATGGCGCTGGGCACCACGACGAGCTGGTGGCCGGCACGGTGCCATTTGGCGACGCGTCGGGCCACATTGCGGATGCGCTCGGTCGACCCCATGGAGGTGCCGCCGTACTTGTGAACTATCAAGGCCATCGGGAGGGATTGGATTGGGTTGATTGCGGCCGCGCAACCGGTGTTCCACGCGGCATGCCAGGCCCCAAAGGGCCGTTGAGGGCAACCGGGAATTATATCGGCGCCACGAAACGCAGATCCCCACCCTCGCGAGTGACCAAGCCGCTGGCCACCTTGAGGCGGATGCGGTGGCCGCGCGTGGTGCAGGCCGCGATCTGATCGAGCAGTTCGTCCAGCTGGGCCGCGCTGGCGGCCACGTTCGCTTCGGCGCGCAACCAGTGGCGAAGCACGTTGGCCTGGCGGTCGCGCGACAGCGCTTGCAGCCTCGCGATCGCGGGAGGCGTGCCCACCTGCGCGAGATCGATGCGGGCCAGGTCGTCGAGCAGCCGCTGCCCCTGGGCGGCGTGGGCCGCGCTGCGCGCGAGCATGGGCCGAAAGCCGGGAAAACAGGCCTCCCACGCGGGCATCAGCACCGCACGGATGCGGTTGCGCGTGAAGCGCTGGTCGGCGTTGCTGGGATCGTCCACAAAGGCGTGACCAGCGGACGCCAGCCAGGCGCGCAAGGCGGTGGACGGCACGTCGAGCAAGGGCCGGCCAAACACCTGGCCGTGGCGCTCGAAGCGCTCGCCCATGGCAGCCAGCCCCGGCAGGCCCGCACCCCGGCTGAGCGCGAGCAAGACGGTTTCGGCCTGGTCGTCCGCGTGCTGGCCCAGCAGCACACAGGCCGCACCGGCCTCTTCGGCCATGCGCGCCAGGGCGGTGTAACGGGCTTGGCGGGCGGCGTCTTCCGGGCTATCGCCCGGCGCATGCACAGCCTGCACACGCTCGGCGCGCAACACGATGCCGTGCAGAGCGCAAAACGCCTGGGCGTGGTTCTGAAAGGAGTCGGCCGCCGCCTGCAAACCGTGATTCACATGCAAGGCGATCACCTGGCCCGGCCAACGCCGATGCGCCGCAAACAACAAGGCCGTGGAATCGGCACCGGCACTGAAGGCCACCGCCATGGGTCCGTCTGGCGGCAGAAAGCCCCAGCGCTCGCACCACGCGGCCAACGCCCGATCGCAGGGGTTGGCCGGGGTTGGCGAGGCATTCACCTCAGCGCTTGTCCTTGCTCTCGGCCTTGGTGTCGGTGAAGCGGCCGTAGCTGTTGAGGCGCGCGTAGCGCCGATCGAGCAGCTCCTTGGCCTTGAGGTCCGTCACCTGGCGCCAGGCGTCGCCCAGGGCGCGCTTGAGGAAGGCGGCCATCTGCTTGTGGTCGCGGTGCGCGCCACCCACGGGCTCGTTGACGATCTTGTCCACCAGGCCCAGCGCCTTGAGGCGGTGCGCGGTGATACCCAGGGCATCGGCGGCATCGCTGGCGCGGTCGCTGGTCTTCCAGAGGATGGAGGCGCAACCTTCGGGGCTGATGACCGAGTACACCGAGTACTGCAGCATGAGCACCTGGTCGGCCACCGAAATGGCCAGCGCGCCGCCGGAGCCGCCTTCACCAATGATGGTGGAGATGATGGGCACTTCCAGCTGCGCCATCTCGAAGATGTTGCGGCCGATCGCTTCGGACTGGCCGCGCTCTTCGGCATCGATGCCGGGGTAGGCGCCCGGCGTGTCCACGAAGGTGAAGACCGGCAACTTGAACTTCTCGGCCAGCTTCATGAGGCGCAGTGCCTTGCGGTAGCCTTCGGGCTTGGTCATGCCGAAGTTGCGCAGGCCGCGCTCTTTCGTGTCGCGCCCCTTCTGGTGGCCCAGCACCATGCAGGGCTGGCCGTTGAAGCGCGCCAGACCACCCACGATGCTCAGGTCGTCCGAGAAGTGCCGATCGCCATGCAACTCCTGGAAATGCGTGAAGATCTCGCGCACGTAGTCCAGCGTATAGGGGCGGTCGGCGTGGCGGGCGGTCTTGGTGATCTGCCACGGCGTGAGGTTGCTGTAGATGTCCTTGGTGAGCTGCAGGCTCTTGCCAGCCAGCTGTTCAATCTCTTCGGAGATGTCCACCGCGGATTCGGTCTGCACATAACGCAGTTCTTCGATCTTGGTTTCGAGCTCGGCAATCGGTTGCTCGAAATCGAGAAAATTCTTTTTGGCCAAGGTGTGCTCCTTTGGTCTTGTTTGCAACGACGTCCCGGCGAAGCCGGTGCGCTCAGTAACTGACCGGCAGCGGATCGAGCGACCGCCAAATATACCAAGTTGCCACGCTGCAGAACGGTGCCCAGGAGTTCGCCACCTCCCGGATCTCGCTGCGGCTGACCGGTTCGCCCGAAAAATACGCCAGGCTGATGCCATTCTGCAAACCAAGGTCGTCCAGGGGTAGTACGTTGGGCCGCATCAGGTGGAAGATCAGGAACATCTCGGCCGTCCATCGGCCAATGCCACGAATGGCCACCAGCTCGGCAATGATGGCCTCGTCGTCCATGTCGGCCCATTGGCTCACGTGGACTTGGTCGTTGGCAAAGTGCAGGGCCAGGTCCACCAGGTACTCGACCTTGCGGGCCGACAGGCCGGCCGCGCGCATGTCGTCCACCTTCAGCTTGAGCACCTGGGCGGGCACCATCTTCCGGGGCAACTGCTCGAAGCGGTCCCACACCGACTGGGCCGCCTTCACCGAGATCTGCTGGCCGACGATGCTGCGCGCCAGCGTGACGAAGGCATCTCCGCGCGACTGCAGGCAGGCGCTTCCGTGCTGGGGGATGAGCTTCTTCATCACCCGGTCGCGCTTCATGAGATGGCGACAGGCATCCACCCAATAGCCAGGCGCCTCAGCGTTGAGCTCGGGCAGGACGGTGGTGGCCATCAGTTGCGCTCCCAGGTGGTGCCCGTGGGGCTGTCCTTGAGCACGATGCCCTGGTCCAGCAGCTGCTGCCGGATGCGATCGGCCCCAGCGAAATCCTTGGCCTGCTTGGCCGCGCTGCGTTGGGCGATCAGGGCCAGAATGGCCGCCTCGTCCAGCCCGCCTTCGGCCCCACCGCCCTGCAGGTAGGTGGCCGGGTCGGCCTGCAGCAGGCCCAGCGTGCCGCCCAGGGCGCGCAGCAGGCCGGCCAATGCCGCGTCCTTGCTCCGGTTGACTTCGCCCGCCAGTTCGAACAACACGGCAACGGCCTCGGGCGTGCCGAAGTCTTCGTCCATGGCCGCGCGGAAGCGCTGAGCGTGCGGTTGAGACCAGTCGATCTGCGTGGAAGCCGCCGGTGGCACGTGCGACAGCGCGGTGTACAGGCGCTTGAGCGCACCCCGGGCGTCGTCCAGGTGGGCATCGCTGTAGTTCAACGCGCTGCGGTAGTGCGCCCGCAGGATGAAGAAGCGCACGGTCTCGGGGTCGTACTTCGCCAGCACCTCGCGGATGGTGAAGAAGTTGCCCAGGCTCTTGGACATCTTCTCGTTGTCGACCCGCACGAAACCGTTGTGCACCCAGAAGCGCGCCAGCGGTTTGCCGGTGGCGCCTTCGCTCTGCGCGATCTCGTTTTCGTGGTGCGGGAACTGCAGGTCGGCCCCACCCCCATGGATGTCGAAGGTCTCGCCCAGGGTGCTGCAGCTCATGGCCGAGCACTCGATGTGCCAGCCCGGCCGGCCCGAGCCATAGGCGCTGTCCCACTTGGCTTCGGCCGGCTCGTCGGGCTTGGCCGATTTCCAGAGCACGAAGTCCAGCGGATCGTTCTTGTCGCTGGCCACCGCCACGCGCTCGCCCGCGCGCAGGTCGTCGAGCGATTTGCCGGAGAGCTTGCCGTAGCCAGGGAACTTGCGCACCGCGTAGTTCACATCACCGTTGTCGGCCTGGTACGCCAGGCCCTTGCCGCGCAGGGTCTCGATCAATGACAGCATCTGGGGCACGTACTCGGTGGCCCGGGGTTCGAGGCTGGGGGGTTCAATGCCCAGTGCGCCGATGTCCTGGTGCATGGCGGCGGTCATCTCGTCGGTCAACGCGCGCAGCGTGATGCCGCGCTCGAGCGCGCGCTTGATGATCTTGTCGTCGATGTCGGTGATGTTGCGCACGTAGGTGACGCGCAGGCCGCTGACCTTGAGCCAGCGCTGCACCACATCGAAGGCCATCATCATGCGGGCATGGCCGATGTGGCACAGGTCGTAGATCGTCATGCCGCAGACGTACATGCGCACATGCCCAGGCTCAATGGGCTGGAAGTCCTCCAGTCGGCGCGACAAGGTGTTGTAGATTTTCAGGGTCATGGAACGGGAACGGGAACGGGATTCCGGATGGCTGCCGGAGGGTGAAAAACGGGGCTTCCACAGGCCGTGCGTGGCACCATCCGAAGAGCGGGCCCGTCGGCGTTCCATGCGGTCTGGCGCAACCGTCGGAACGGGACCCCTCAGATACAATCCATCGGTGTCAGTATATCCAGCCCGGTGACACTCCACAGCACGCCGCCGGGCATTCGATCAACGTGTCACTGGCCCCTTCATGAGAGGGAGCCCAGGTTTGTTTTCGAGGTGCCATGTCTCGCCACGTTCCATCACACCCCCACTGCAGCGGCCCATCGTCCTCCATCATCACCAGAAACGGCTTTTCCATGCGACTGCGCCAACTGGCCCTCGTGGCCCTGACCGCCGCCAGCCTCGGCACCTCGCTGGCCTGGGCGCAAGGCGACGACTATGCCGAGGTCAACCGGCTGGTGCGTGCCGGCCAGCTCAACGAAGCCCTGGTCAAGGTGGACCAATACCTGGTGGGCAAGCCACGCGATCCGCAGATGCGTTTCCTCAAGGGTGTGATCCAGACCGAGAGCGGCAAGTCGACCGATGCAATTGCCACCTTCGCCAAGCTCACGGAAGACTACCCGGAGCTGCCCGAGCCCTACAACAACCTGGCTGTGCTGTACGCCGGCCAGAGCCAGTTCGACAAGGCCCGCGCCGCGCTCGAAATGGCGATCCGCACGAATCCGAGCTACGCCACCGCCCACGAAAACCTGGGCGACGTCTATGCCAAGCTGGCCAGCCAGGCCTACAGCAAGGCGCTGCAACTCGATTCGAACAATCCCGCTGTCGCACCCAAGCTGAGCCTGATTCGCAACCTTTTCGCGGCCGATCCGCGCGGTGCCCGCCCGGCCACCTCCGTCGCCGCCGCGCCCCCGACGGCTCCATCGGCTCCATCGGCTCCGGTGGCCACACCGCCCGCCGCGAAGCCTCCCGTCGCGGCTGCGCCGGCCCCTGCGGCGCCCGCCGCTGCGGCAGCACCCGCCCCGGCCGCCGCCGATGCCCAGGTTGACGTGGAAGCGGCTGTGGCCGCATGGGCCAAAGCCTGGTCCTCGAAGAACGTGTCCGCCTACCTGGGTGCCTACGGCCCCGCGTTCACGCCACCGGGCGGCCAGTCGCGCGCCGCCTGGGAGGCCGAGCGCCGCTCGCGCATCGAACCCCGCTCACGCATCGGCGTCGGCATCAACGACCTCAACGTCACGGTCAACGGCGACCGCGCTTCGGCGCGCTTTCGCCAGGACTACACCTCCGACAACCTGAACGTCACCAGCCGCAAGACGCTGGATCTGGTCAAGAGCGGCAACCGCTGGCTGATCGTTCGGGAATCCACGGGCTCTTGATGGTCAGTCGGCGGTTCGCGCAACGGGGCCATGCCAGCCTCACGACCGAGCTGCTGGGGCCGGGGCCAGACAACGCTCAACGCGTGACACCGAGACATCGCACGCTCGTGGTCGCCACGGCCGTGGCGGTGGCCGCCCTGCTCGCTCTGTCGCTGCACAAGCGCCAGACGGCCGACGCCAACACCGTCGCCGAGCCGGTCAGCGAGGCCCCTGCCGTCTCACTGATCAACAGCGCCCTCACCCGCGTGCAGGATGCGGTCCAGGGGACGGCCAGTCCGCCCCCCTCAGGTCTGACGCCCGTGAGCCTCACAGGCGAACAGCTCCAGCAGGTCAAACCCATGATGGGTCGGGCCGAGGCCCGTCTGATCGAGATCTACCAGCTCATCGGGAACGCGCAACACCGGGAGGCCCTGAAACAGGCCGAGAGCCTGGTGCGCGACCACCCCAATTTCCAGCTGGCCCACCTTGTGCACGGTGACCTGCTCAGCCAGCAGACCCGCCCGGTGCGCCGGCTCGGCGACGTGCCCGACACGCAGGCCATGGCCGCGTCGACACAGCTCACCGCCCTGCGCGAGGAATCGCGCCGCCGGCTGCTGGCGCTGACCGAGCGCCCGCCCGAAGGGGCCGTGCCAACGCAGTTCCTCACCCTCGCCCCACAGAGCCGCCATGCGATCGCGATCGATGCCTCGCGCTCCCGCCTCTACCTGTTCGAAAACCTGAACCCGGCCCGTGGCAGCGCCAGCGAAGCCGATCGCGCGCCGCGCCTGAAACTGTTGGGCGATTTCTACATTTCGGTCGGCCTCTCGGGTATCGAAAAGACCGCGGAGGGCGACAAGCGCACCCCCCTGGGCGTCTACTACATCACCAGCACCCTCAACCCGGCGGACCTGCCCGACCTGTATGGCGTGGGTGCCCTGCCGATCAACTACCCCAATGCGCTCGATGTGCAGCGCGGCAAGACCGGCAGCGGCATCTGGCTGCACGGTACGCCCACCGAGCAGTTCGTGCGCGCGCCGCAAGCATCCGACGGCTGCGTGGTGCTGTCCAACCCCGACCTGCAGCGCCTGCTGGGCACGGTGCAGATCCGCACCACGCCGGTGGTGATCGCGCCCTCGCTGCAATGGGTGCAGCCCGAAACCCTGGCCAGCGACCGGACGCAGTTCGAAGCCGTGCTGGAAGCCTGGCGGCAGACCCGCAGTGCGGGCCACCTCGCCGAACTCAAAACGTTTTATTCCAACCGGTTCATGAACCAGGGCCGCGATCTGGCCCAATGGTGGCCCCGCGTCGAAAGCGAGCTGCGGGCCAATGGCTCGCGCGAGCTGCGGGCCAATGGCTCGCGCGAGCTGCAGATGAAGGACCTGTCGGTGCTGCGCTGGCGCGACCAGGACGACACCATGGTCGTCACCTTCGGTGAAGTGGCCGCGGGCCAGAGCCGAGGGGTCACCAAACGCCAGTACTGGGTGCGCGAGCAAGACCGCTGGACCATCTTTTTTGAAGGAACGATCTGATGACACTGTCTTCTTTGCCCCTGCGCCGACGCGCGGCCCTCTGGCTCACGGCCCTGGCGGCCGGCGCCGCCCTGCTGCCTCTGGCCGCCCAGGCCCAGGCCACCGCCGCGCCCCGCGTGAAGCTGGCCACGTCCCAGGGCGACATCGTGGTCGAGCTGTACCCCGACAAGGCCCCGAAGACGGTAGAGAACTTCCTGCAGTACGTGCGCGACCAGCACTACGACGGCACGGTGTTCCACCGGGTGATGAGCAACTTCATGATCCAGGGCGGCGGTTTCACGCCCGACCTGCAGCAAAAGCCCACCAAGGCGCCGATTCCGCTGGAAGCCACCAACGGCCTGAAGAACGACCGAGGTGCCATCGCGATGGCACGCACCTCCAACCCCAATTCGGCCACGTCGCAGTTCTTCATCAACACCGTGAACAACCCGAACCTGAACGCCCCCAGCCCCGACGGCTACGGTTACACCGTCTTCGGCAAGGTCGTGGCGGGACTGGATGTCGTGGACAAGATCCGCGCCGTGCCCGTCGGCGACCAGGGCATGCACCAGAACGTGCCCAAAACCCCCATCACCATCCTCAAAGCCACCCTGGAGAAATGACCATGGCCAACCCCCAAGTCGAACTGCACATTGCCGGATACGGCGTCGTCACGCTGGAACTCGACGCTGAAAAAGCACCGCTGTCCACCAGCAACTTCCTGGCCTATGTGAACAAGGGCCACTACAACAACACCGTGTTCCACCGCGTCATCCCTGGCTTCATGGTGCAAGGTGGTGGCTTCGAACCCGGCATGACCCAGAAGCCCACCGACGCCCCCATTTCCAACGAGGCCAACAACGGCCTGAAGAACGACACCTACACCGTGGCCATGGCGCGCACCAGCGACCCTCACTCGGCCACCGCGCAGTTCTTCATCAATGTGTCGAACAACGGCTTCCTGAACCACACTGCGCCCAGCGCACAGGGCTGGGGCTACGCCGTCTTCGGCAAGGTGGTCTCGGGCAGCGAGATCGTGAAGAAGATCGAGGGCACGCCCACCGGCCGCAAGGGCTTCCACGACGACGTGCCCAAGGACGACGTCGTGATCGAAAAGGCCGTCGCGCTCTGATCGCCAGGGGCGGCAACGCCCCTGCACCGCATGACCGCCCAACCCGTCGACCGCTTCGCCGAATGCATCGCTCCCGCGAACTGGCAAGCGGTCGATGTCATTTCAGACCTGCATCTGCAGGCCGGTGAGCCCGAGACCTTCGAGGCGTGGGCCGCCTACCTGCGCCGCCCCGCGCACGAGCGCGCCGACGCGCTGTTCATCCTGGGCGATCTGTTCGAGGTGTGGGTGGGCGACGACGTGCTCTCCACCCACACATCCCCGTCGGCCGATCACGCGTTCTGGCGCGCCTGCGCCGAGGCCTTGCAGGCCTACAGCGCGCACGCACCGGTCTACTTCATGCCCGGCAACCGCGACTTCCTCCTGGGACCGGCCGGACTCGACGCCTGCGGCATGCAAGGCCTGAGCGATCCCACCGTGCTGGTCTTTCTGGACCAGCGCTGGCTGCTCAGCCATGGCGATGCCCTGTGCCTGGCCGACACCGACTACATGCGCTTTCGTGCCCAGGTGCGCGAGCCCGCCTGGCAACACCGCTTTCTGGCACAACCCCTGGCCCAACGCGAAGCGATCGCGCGTGAGCTGCGCGCCCAGAGCGAGGCGCGCAAGCGCAGCACCGGCAGCGACCCCAGCCTCTGGGCCGACGTGGACATCCAGGCCGCCAAGGCGTGGCTGCGGCATGCCGAGGCCCACACGCTGATCCATGGTCACACGCACCGGCCCGCGACCCACGACCTGGGTGACGGCCTTCAGCGCGTCGTGCTCAGCGACTGGGAGCTGAGCGCGCGGCCGGCCCGCGCCGAGGTATTGCGGCTGGACGCGAGGGGCCTGCACCGCCGGCCCTTGCGACCCTGAGCCGCCTCCACCTTCCTTCATGATCCACCTGCTCCAACGCTGGCTGCCCCGCGCGCTGCGCCGTCCCACCCCCATCCCGGATGCCCTCTGGCGCCAGACCGTGGCGCACCACCCCTTTCTCGCGGCTCTCGATGGGCCCGAGCTGCAGCGCCTTCGCCTGCTCTGCACGCACTTCCTGATGGAGAAGGAGTTCCACGGCGCCAACGGCCTGGCCGTGACGGACACCATGGCGCTGGCCATCGCGGCGCAAGCCTGCCTGCCGCTGCTCCACATGCATGGCGTGTCAGGCGAACCGGTGCGCGACCCACTCAAGCTGCTGGACTGGTATGGCGACTTCGTCGGCATCGTCGTGCAACCCGGTGCCGTGGTGGCGCGGCGCAAGACCACCGACGGCGCGGGCGTGGTACACCACTACGACGAGGTGCTGGCCGGTGAAGCCATGGACCGGGGCCCCCTCATGCTCAGCTGGGAGGACGTGGCCCACGCGGGCGAGCGCGCGCAACACGGACACAACGTGGTGATCCACGAGTTCGTGCACAAGATGGACATGCACGACATGCAGATGGGCGAAGCGCCCGACGGGGCCCCGCCCCTGCCCTCGGGCTTCCTGGGCGCGCGCCAGCGCAGCGAAGCGCGCGCGATCTGGCAACGCACCATGCAGGACAGCTTCGAACGTTTCCGCGAAGCGGTGGCCATGGCCGAGCGCTTCGGCGGCGAGCCGCCCTGGCTGGACGACTACGCCGCGCAGGACGCGGCCGAGTTCTTCGCCGTGACCTGCGAGGCCTACTTCGTCAACCGGCCACGCTTCGAGACCGAGTTCCCCGAACTGATGCCGCTGTACGACGGCTTCTTCCGCCCGGGGCGTTGACGCTCAGCGCTTGAGCAGCGCCTTCAGCACGTTCTGCAGACGGCGCTCCGCCGTCGAATCGAAGCTCGAGCCCAGCACGGCGGCCACATCCTCCGCCCAGGTGTCGGCCGGTGCGGCGGCGTGGCGGCGCGTGAGCAGTTGCAGCTGCAGCATGCGGCGCTCGCTCAGGTGCTCGGCCGGCGTCGGCACCTCGGCGGCCATTTCCAGGCGCAGCAAGGTTTCACCCGGCAAGGGCGCCGCCGGCTTGGACACCGCCGACGCCCACGCGCCGCGCTGAGCCGTGCTCACTCGCGGGCCCAGGGCCTGCGCGGTGGGAAGCTGTTCGGCATCGCGCTGCTGCCAAGCCGTCATGAGCTGCGTGAGCACCTCGCCGTGGGCCTGCGCCGCGAGCTTGCGCAGGCTGGACTGAGCCGCCTCGATCGCCTGGCGCTGCGCGCGGAACGCCGCATCGCCCAGCCGGGGGCCACGCGGCTCGCGCTCTTCACGCCAGGACGGTGCACCCGGTCCACGGGCATCGCGTCCACCGCGCGCATCGGGGCGACCCGGTGCACCATCGCGCCGCCCCTCCGGGCGATCGCCGCGGCGGCCATCGCGGCCGGCCGGCTCGGCCTTCTTCATCCCGGGTCGGTCGTCGCCCCGCACCGCCACCAGCTTCTTCGGCGGCGCGGCGGGTTTGGCAGGTGCCGTCGGCACCGAGGCCTCGGCCTCCTCGGTGGCGGCGGCCTCGTCCACGGCATCGGCAGGCGCCGCTTCGGCACTGGCTGCGGCTGGCTCGACGGATGCCGGCGCCACAGGTGCTGGCGCAGGCGCGGGGGCCTGGCCCGCCAGGGCCGCTTCCAGCTCGTTCATGGCCGCGCGGATGCGCTGCGCGTCGCCACTGGCGCTCGCCGCTTCCAGCGCGCGCGAGGCGTCAAGCACGCGCTGGTCGTGCGCGTTCAGGGCCGTGGCAGCCTTCTCGCGCTCGCTGCTCTTGCGGGCGAATGCTTCGTCGATCGGCTGGCGGAAGGCTTCCCACAGTTTCTGTTCGTGCTTGCGCTCCAGCGGCACGGCATGGGCTTCGGCCTGCCAACGTTGCTGCAGGGCCTTGACCGCATCGATGCGCAGCATGGGCGCTGCGCCCAGCGCGATGGCTTCCTCGATCAGCGCCTTGCGCCGCGCGGTGCTCTCGGCCTGCGCCGTCTCCAGGCGCTCATGCGCCTTGTGCATGGCGTCTTTCCAGACCGGCTGGATGTCGGCAAACGCCTTCTCGCTCAGGTGGCCAGCTTCGCGCCAGCGCTCGGAGAATGCATGCAGTTCACGCACCTGGGCTTTCCAGTCGCTGCTGTCGGCGTGCGCCAGCGTCCAGGCCTTGAGTTCTTCGATGATGGCCAGGCGCTGCGCCTTGTGCGCCTCGCTCTGCTGGCGCACCTGCGCCAGCCAGCTCTCGACCACCTTGTGCGCCTCGGTGCAGGCCTCGTCGAAGCGCTTCCACAGCGCATGGTTGGGTTGGCCGCCCTGGTCGGTGGTCTTCCACTGGTCGCGCAGGCTGCGCAGGGTTTCCTGCATCTTGCGCCCGCCCAGGCGCTGGCCCTCGGGAGCTTGCAGCAAGGCCTCTGCCTTGGCCACGAGTTCTTCGCGCAGCTGGTCGGCGCGCCAGCGTTGCCAGCCTTCGAGTTCACCGGCCTGCCCCAAAGCCGCCTGGGCGCGCGCATCGAGCGCGGCTGGGACCAGCCGGCCATGGCTCTTGAGCAGGCCGCGAACGTCGGCTGCCGCCTTGGGCGTGGCCTTGCCGTGCCCTTCGGCGAGCTCGCGCTCGAGCACGCTCAGCGCCTGTTCGAGTTCGGCCACCACGCGGGCGCGTTTCTCCTGCTGGGCCTGCGTGTCCTGCGGTGCCTTTTCGGCCGGGGCGCTCACGTCCTGGCCCCGCGCGGCGCGCAGCTCGTCGGCCCACACGGGCACGGCGGGCAATGGCGCCTGGGGGTTGGCATCGGCCGCCACGGTCTGGCTCAGAGCGGCCTCGAAAGCGTCCCACACCAGTTGCAGCTGCTGGCGCGAGGCGTCGAGCATGGGCGGGAACTTCACGTCCACGCTGGGCCATTGGGGATCTTGCGCCAGGGCGCCTGCCTGCTGCTGCCACTGCGCCACATCGGTGCGCAGCGTCTCGGCGATCTGCTGGGCGTCGCGCCAGGGCTTGGTGGACAGCACCTCGATGCGCTGCGCGATCAGCACGGCGGCCTCGCGTTCGACCTGCACCCGGTGCTGCAGGTCTTCGATGGCCTTCACGCGCTCAGCCAACGCCTGGCGCAAGGTGGCCAGCGGCTCGCGCGACAGCGGTGCACCTGCGCGTGCCGCATCGCGTTGCCAGGCCAGTGCGTCGGCCAGGTTCAGGCGCGGCTGGTCGATCAGACCCTGGGCCTTCTGCGCCCACTCCACCGACATCTGTTCCTGCGACTTCTGGCGCTTGAGTTCGTCGAGCTTTTCCTTCAAGGGCTTGGCGGCTCCGCGGTCGCGGTGCGAGAGCTCCTTGAACACTTCGTTCATCTGCTCGAGCGCGGGGCCGGTGGCCAGCCAGTCGCGGATGCGCGCGGCGCGCTCACCCGACGTCGGCGCGGAGAACGCGCCACCGGTGACGGCATCCAGGGGGTGGGCGGCGTTGGGGCTGGCCGGCTTGGGGGAGGTGGGCGTGTTCACGGCAGACTCGGAAGCGTTGGACGAAGACGGGGCTTTGCGCAGGGAAAACAGCGACATGAAGTGGGGGGCTCAATCGATTCGGTTGTCGGCACCACGACGGCGCGACCAAGGCGTATTGTCGCCGCAGTTGGCGCGTGCCCGCCCTGCCCGGCGCGCGCACGCGGGATGCTCAGCGCGGCGCCAGCTTGAGTTCGGCCTGCGGGCGCCACTTCTCACCCTGGCGGCCCAGTTGGGGCGCGCCCAGGAACATGCGGTCTTCCGGCAACTGCCGGCCTGCAAGGTAGTCCTTGACGACCACGCCGCGCGCCACCGCGAGTTCGCGGATGGCATCCGACGTGACCGGGATGGACGCCTGCAGCAGGGCTTCCATCTCAGCCGGCGGGATGTCCTTGGCCAGGCCGACCAGGTTGCGGGGTTTCGGGATGTCGGTCCGCCGGTACACCTCCTTGAGCAAGGCAGGGTATTCGGCGGGCGTCACCGCAGGCGTGTCGCTGATGGCCGCGCCATCGCGCGCCAGCTGGCGGCGTTTCTCGGCCAGCACGCGCTCGTCCAGCCGGGCACGCTGGTAGCCGCTGCGCTCGGCCTCCAGATCGCCATGCCCCACCACGGTGATCTGCAGGGTCGGCCGGTCGGCCAAGGCCTTGGCCACGGCGTCCAGCCGCTGCCGGGCCTCACCGTCCAGCGCCTTGCTGCCCGGTGTGAAGACCACCTGGCTCATTTCCTCCCCGCCCCCGCCGAAGGCCCCGGCGATCAGGGAGAACGGTGAGGTGATGGCCTTGCCGATCAGGTTGAAGATAAGCCGGAAGATGAGGGGCGCCAGCTTGAACTGCGGGTCGTTGAGCGAGCCGCTGACCGGCAGGTTGATGTCGATCACCCCGTTGCGGTCGGCCAGCAAGGCCACGGCCAGCTTCACCGGCAGGTTGGGCGCCTCGCTCCCGGCCACGCGGTCGCCGAAACTGAGCTGGTTGAGGATGATCTGGTTGCTGGCCGTCAGCTGGCCGTTGGGCTCGATCTTGTAGGCCACGTCCATGCTGAGCTTGCCGCGCTCGATGCCATAACCGGCGTACTTCACGGTGTAAGGCGAGAGCGGCGGCAACTCCAGATTGCGCACCAGTGCGCGGATGTCGAGTGCCAGCGGCTGGGCCAGCGGGTTGAGCTTGCCGTCGATCTCCAGCGCCGCCGTGCCCTCGGCGCGCCCGCGCAATGTCAGGTCGGCCATCTGTGGCGCGCCGCCCGGCGGCACGCTGGCGAAAGCGCTCAGGCTGCCGGTGAGTTCACTGAGGTTGGCGGAATAGTTGGGCTTGATGAAACGGTCGGAGAACAACACACGGCCATTGACCAGGCTGATCGGTCCGAAACGGATGTCCGGGTCGGGCACGGCGCTCGCGTTGGCAGGAGGCGGCGGTGGCGGAGCGGTGGCCGCCGGGGCGGCGGCGCCCGGGGGCGCGGGCGCTGCCTCATCGTGCTTCACGAGGCCTTGCAGGTTGATGCGCCCCGCCTCGTCGATGATCACGCGGGCAAAGTAGTCGCTGAGCACAGTCTCCTGCACCGCCACCCGGGTGACCTGGCCAGGCGCCATGGCAAGCCGCAGACCCCGCACCTGCAGGGACTTCCAAGCCAACAGCTCTTCGGCGGGCGACAGCGTGTTGGCGGCGAAATCGTCCAGCCCCACGTTGCCGGCGACCGTCAACCGCAAACCCGCCGGGGGCAATGCCGCCTCGACCGTGCCACGGTAGCTGGTGTCCGCGCGCAGCAGGTCCAGGTTCAGGCGGTCGCCGAAATAAGGCTCCAGGGCATGCAGCGGCAGCTTGTCCGCTTGCACCTTCAGCTGGGTGCGCAGGCTCTCGGCGTCGCGCTCGCCCTTGCCGGGCAGGCGCAGCGAGCCGTCGAGGGCGAGCCGGCCAGGCTCGGCGCGGTTGCCTCGCGCCGCACCCATGCGCAGCTGCAGCGAGACCGGCATGTCGGGCTGGCTGCGGGCCATGGGCTGCAGGTTCTTGACCTGCATCTTGATCTGACTGAGGTCGAGCCTGACCGGGCGCGCCAGCGCGAGGTCTTCGAGCGCGACGGTGCCCGCATCGATCTGCACGTCGGCCAGCGTCAGCTGCCACGGGGAAGGCTCGGCCGGTTTCGACGGGGGTGCTGCTGCAGCGGGCGCATCCGATGCCTTCATCCAGCCGTCCCCCATCCAACGCCCCGCCTTGTCGCGCTGCGCGCGCACCTGTGGCCGATCAAGCACGACCTTGCCCACGGCCACGGTGCTGCGGGCCAGATCCACGCGCGCGTCCTGCACCTGGAGGCGGCGCAGGCTGGCCTGTGGCTGGCGGGCCGTCCCCAGGCGCACCTCGCTCAGCTCGAGCCGCGATGCGCTGAGCAGGAGTCCCATGGGCTGATCGGCCTTGGCCGCCCGCCAGGCCACATCGAAGTCGGCGGCGAGCTGCCCGTCGAGTTCGTGCGTCAGCACGCCGGCGGCGTACGGCGCGAACGTCGACAAGGGCAGTTCGCCCAACGAGACCCGCGCGTTGGCCTCGGCGTCGGTGGCCGTGCCCTTGAGCGACAGCGGCGTCTGGCCCAGGCGCGCGGACACCTCGAAGGGCACCGGCGCCTGCATCGGCCAACTCAGCGCCTGGGCCTGCACGCTCAAGGCCTCCAGCGCCAGTTGGGCGGCCGGCCGGGTGCCGGCATCGCGCCATCGCACGGTCCCGCCGTCCAGGTTCAGGCGCGCCACGCTCACTTTCCACGGCGAAGCGGGCGCAGGGGTGGGAGGAGACGCGGCATTTCTGGACTGGTCGGCCCAGGATTGCGCCACACGTTGCAAGTTGAGCAGCCCAGCCGCGTCGCGCGAGATCGACACCGTGGGCGACTTCCAGTCGATGGCGGCCAGATCCACCTGCCCCGCCAGCGGCTCCACGCGATTGAGTGTCACGCCCAGGCGTTCCCAGGCCAGCAGTTCGGCCGTGGTGGACGGTCCTGTCCGCTCGACCACCCGCAGATCCGAAAGGGCCGCCGTGCCAGAGAGGGAGAGGCGCGGCGCGTCCTGCTGTTCGAACGCCAGCTTGAGCGCGAGTTGGAGCACGCCGGCTTCGGGCTTGACGGGCCAAGTCGCCGGCCAGTAGGGCAGGTAAGGCGCGAGATCCAGGGTGGGAATGTCCACGCTGGCATCGGTGTCCCGGGTCTGGGCAAACGGCGTGGTGCTGGCGCTCGAATCGAAAGCGCTCCCATTGAGCACGAAAGCCAGCTTGGGCTGGGTCACCACATCCCGTCGGGACGGCAGGTTGCTCAGGAAGGGCACGCCCACCGACAAGCCGCTCAGCTGGTGCGTGACGCCCACGCTGTCGTCGAGGAAAGTCAGTTCCCCCCCCGACAGGTTGATGTTGAACAGGGCGAACTGCGCTGGGTCGGACGGGGGCTCATCGTCTTTCGGGCGCAAGCGCTGCAGCACGTCGTCCACGTCGTACCGGCCTTCGCCCAGGTGGCGCAGCTTCAGCTTGGGATGCTCCAGCACGAGGGCGTCGAGCACTGGCGCGAGCCGAAACAGCGACTGCAGTTCGGCGTTGGCGTAGAGGCGATCCAGCGTGAACTGCTCGCCCTCGCCTGTGGCGTCGGCCACGCGCAAGCCCTCGATGGCCACTTCCAGGGACCACGGCCGGAAATCAACTTGTTCCACCGTCACCTGGCGTCCCAGCGCGGCCGAGGCCTGCTTGGCCAATTGCCATTTCAGCAAGGGCGGCATGCCCAGCCAGGTCACCAGCCAGAGCAGAAGGAGCCCCAGCAGGCCCAGCATCAGGCGCCGAGCCCACCGACCTTGAGACCACTGGGAAAAAAAGCTGTTCATTCGTGCGTTCGCTTGCCAACGGATCCACGAGTGTCGTCGAACTGAGGGGGTGCGGCAGCGCACACCTATATAGAGTCCCCCAGAAACAAGAAACCCCGGCAAGCAGGGCCTGCCGGGGTTGACGGCGGGCTAGATGCTCATGCCGTCGGTTTTGGCGGAGGGAGTTGGATGTCTCTCCAGCCTGGAAGCAACAGATTGCTCCCGTTGGAAACTGACTTGCGGTTCGCCGCGTCGTCAGCTGATGCCAGTCTTCAGACAGGCCACTGCAGGTTACTCCCCTTGCCGCCCCGGATCAAGGCCGCATGACCTGTTCTTCATGCAGATTTTCAATCGCGCCTGAAACGACCATTTGACGACCCCAAAATCACGTTTTGGAACATGAAAGGTGGTCACTGCCCGACAAACGGTCATCGAACCGACAGCCATCCGCGGGCCTTGCAGGCTCAAGGCTTTCCGCTAGCAAAGCCCTTTTGCTTACGTTTGCTCACACTTGTTTATATCCAAAAGTAGGCTTAAAACGATTCATAAACATTGACTCGATATTAATAAGCCCATAGGATGCGCCAGCTTTGCCCACCGAAGGGTAAACCCGAACCGCTGCCACCCAGGCTAACTCGACCGCTCCACCCTCTGGGTCGGGCCGTCGATGGCGACCAATCCAGTCGGCCCAGCTCCCACGAGCGAGACCGGCGCAGAAAGGAGCGATGACATGACCGCGCAAGACGCAACGCCACCCAAGAGCACCTCAGGTGCCGTGGCATCCTTCAAAACCGCTGTTGGCGACGCCTACCAGGGCTTCTTCGACATCACCCACAACAGCCTGGCCCTGCTGGGCACCCTGGCGGCCGTGGCACTGATCACCCTGAGTGCTCGCGCCGACCTGCGTGCCAGCGCCGAGGAGCAATTGCTGGGCTGGCTGCTGGAACGCCAGGAAGCTGCCAGCGTGGATGCGGTGTACGCCGCCGAGCCCAGCGCGGTCGACCGCGTGACCGCCGCTCAACCCGGCGATCTGCCCAAGCAGCAGGCCAATGTGACCTATTGGCTCAGCCGCAAGTACCGCGTGGCGCCTGAGCCCCTGAGCGCGCTGGTGGCGGAGGCCTTCGAGGTCGGCGAGAAAGCCAAACTCGATCCCACGCTCATCCTGGCCGTGATGGCGATCGAGTCCCGCTTCAACCCGTTTGCGCAGAGCCCGGTGGGCGCGCAGGGCCTAATGCAGGTGCTGACCCGCGTTCATACCGACAAGTACAACGACTTCGGCGGGCAGCTGGCCGCGTTCGATCCGGTGTCCAACCTTCGTGTGGGCGCGCGCGTGCTGCAGGACGCGGTCAAGCGCGCCGGCTCGGTCGAGGGTGGTTTGCGCCTGTACGTCGGCGCGGTGACCACGGACGGCAACTGGTACATCGACAAGGTGATGGCCGAACACATGCGCATCCAGAGCGTGGCGCTGGGCAAGCCGATGCAGCGCTATGTGCCGCAAGCGCGCCCGACCACGGTGGTGGCCCCCGCTGCCCCGGCCCCGGTGGCCGCCCCGGCAGCCGAAATCGAGGCCGAGGGCCCGGCCGCGCCGAACGCCCTTCCCCCTGGCGCGCCGCTCACCCGTTCCTGACCTCGCCAACCGGCCTCTCGGCCTCGGCTAAACTAGCCGGGTACGCAACTGGCGATAGGCGCGCACCCCGACACATCTCTGTCGGCGGCTGCCGCTGACGTGGCCCCCCTGCCCGATCTGTGATCGTCTTCAGGGACAACCACTGGGAAGCGTGCCGCCCGGCCTCAAGGGGTGCGGGTGTTCAGCCGTTCGCCTGGGCAGCCCTTGTCACCGCGCAAGGTTCCACGTCTTGAAGGACTGCCATGTACGACCGCAACATCCTCATCCAGCAAACCGACCCCGAGCTGTTTGCCGCCATCCAGGCCGAGAACGCCCGCCAGGAACACCACATCGAGCTGATCGCCAGCGAGAACTACGCCTCGCCGGCCGTGATGGCCGCACAAGGCACGCAGCTCACCAACAAGTACGCCGAAGGCTATCCCGGCAAGCGCTACTACGGTGGCTGCGAGTACGTGGACGTGGCCGAGCAGCTCGCGCTCGACCGCGTCAAGCAGCTTTTCGGCGCCGAAGCCGCCAACGTGCAGCCGCACTGCGGCGCCTCCGCCAATGAAGCCGTCTTCCTGGCCTTCCTCAAGCCCGGCGATACCATCATGGGCATGAGCCTGGCCGAAGGCGGCCACCTCACCCACGGCATGGCGCTCAACATGAGCGGCAAGTGGTTCAATGTGGTTTCCTACGGTCTCAACGACAAGGAAGAGATCGACTACGACGCCATGGAGCGCAAGGCGCACGAGACCAAGCCCAAGCTGATCATCGCGGGCGCCTCGGCGTACAGCCTGCGCATCGACTTCGAGCGATTCGCCAAGGTGGCCAAGGACGTCGGTGCCATCTTCATGGTGGACATGGCCCACTACGCTGGCCTGATCGCCGCCGGCGTCTACCCCAACCCGGTGCCTCATGCCGACGTGGTGACCTCCACCACCCACAAGAGCCTGCGCGGTCCTCGTGGCGGCATCATCCTGATGAAGGCCCAACACGAAAAGGCCCTCAACAGCGCGATCTTCCCAGGCCTGCAGGGTGGCCCGCTGATGCACGTGATCGCGGCCAAGGCCGTTGCTTTCAAGGAAGCGCTTTCACCCGAATTCACCGCTTACCAGCAGCAAGTGCTGACAAATGCCAGCATCGTTGCGGAAACGCTGACTTCGCGCGGCCTGCGCATCGTCAGCGGCCGCACCGAGAGCCACGTGATGCTGGTCGATCTGCGCGCCAAGGGCATCACCGGCAAAGAAGCCGAAGCGGTGCTGGGCAGCGCGCACATGACGATCAACAAGAACGCCATCCCCAACGACCCGGAAAAGCCCATGGTCACCAGCGGCGTGCGCATCGGCACGCCGGCGATGACCACTCGGGGCTTCAAGGACGATGAAGCGCGGCTGACCGCCAACCTGATTGCCGACGTGCTCGACAATCCACGCGACCCGGCCAACATCGACGCCGTGCGCGCCAAGGTCAATGCCCTGACCGCCCGCTTCCCGGTCTACAAGTGATGTTCCCAGGCCGTACAACGGGAGTGCCCTCCGCATGAAATGCCCGTTCTGCGGCCATCTTGAAACCCAGGTGGTCGAAACCCGCGTCTCGGAAGACGCGGACTTCATCCGCCGCCGCCGCCAGTGTGGCCACTGCGAGAAGCGGTTCACCACCTACGAACGGCCGGAAGTGAGCTTCCCGGCTGTCGTGAAGAAGGATGGCCGCCGGGTGGACTACGTGCCGGCCAAGCTGCGGGCTTCGTTCGCGCTGGCCCTGCGCAAGCGGCCCGTCAGCACCGAGCAGGTCGACGCGGCCATTGAGCGCATCGAGGAAAAGCTGCTGAACCTGGGTGCCCGGGAAGTGCCCGCCGCCCGGCTGGGCGAGATGGTGATGCGGGAACTGAAGAAGCTCGACAAAGTGGCCTACATCCGGTTCGCCAGCGTGTACCGGAGCTTTGAAGACATCGACGAATTCAGGGCCTTGGTGGACGAAGTCCGGCGCTGAAAGTGCCCGATCTCACGGGTCAGAAATACCCCCGTTCCGCCCGTCGGGCCATTCACTAGCCCGGTCGGCCCAGCCCGGACTCTGCGACTTCCATCGATAGAGTAAGCATATGTACATTGCTGCGGCGCCCCAGAGAGCCACGCCTGTCCCCCTGTGGGCAGAACGCGGCTTCACGATCATCGAGTTGATGGTCGTGGTCGCGCTCGTCGCCATTCTGGCGGGCCTTGCAGCACCCAGCTTCACTGACATGTTTCGCCGATTCCGGGTGGACTCGGTGCGGGAAACGTTCACCTCTTCCGTGACCCTCGCCCGCGAAGAGGCCATCCGGATGGGAACACCCATGGTCATCCGCCGCACCACGGGTTGCGGCCTCGCCCTGGCGAACAACCAGGACTGGAGCTGCGGCTGGCGGGTGTTCGCCGACCTGGACGGCAACAACACCATGAATAACGCGGAAGCCGCCACGCAGGAGGTGTCCTTGACCCCCAACGTCACGGTTCGAAAAGGCAACAGCACCAACCCCGAATTCATCGTGATCAACCGCTTCGGCCAAGTCACGCAGGTGGATCAGCGGTTCGAGGTTTTCCCGACGGGCATGGCGGCGGCCAATGGCCAGTTGATCTGCTTCACGGCGGGCACCCGCCCGCGCAC
>JAGKSX010000016.1 GCA_018993155.1 Hydrogenophaga sp. | reverse complement strand
GGGGGCCCCCCGCCTGCGCACGGTCAAGAACGCCTCCACCTGCCCCTGACGACGTCCGAACCATGCAATTCGCACGATGAACAACAAGGCATCCTCCCAACGTGGCGTCAGCCTGATTGAGGCCCTGGTCGCTCTGCTGGTGCTCGCCCTGGGCATTATGGGCATGGCCGGCATCCAGACCCGAACGCTGGTCGAGTCCCGCACCACGAACTCCCGCGCCATCGCTCTGCAGATGGCAGATGATCTCCTGGACCGCATGCAGGCCAACTCACCCATCCGGATCAATCCGCCCGCCGCTAGCCCGTATCTGGCCGCCTGGGGTGCCGTGGCGGCGGCGCCAGTCAACTGCTTCAATGCCGCCTGCAATGGCGCGCAGTTGGCGGCATTCGACCTTGTGCAGTGGAAAGCCTCCCTGGCCCGCGTGCTACCCGGTGGCGATGCCCGGGTGTTCCAGTCCAACACCGACAACGCGCAATTTGGCGTCCTGATCGGCTGGAACGAAACCCAGGCGAAAAACCAGGCAGAAGCCACCGGCGCCCAGGCTACGCTGTTCACCGATGCCATTGCCATCCGCGATGCCGCCAATGCGGTAGGCACGGGCGTGGCAGGTGTCGCCTGCCCTGCGGGACTCATCTGCCACCTGGTTTACATCCGGCCATGAGGGAGCACAACATGGCTGTTTCATCACGCCCCCCTTCGCTTCATGGACGCCGTCACCAGTCGGGCGTCAGCCTGATGGAGCTGTTGATCGGCATCAGCATCGGCTTGCTGGTGGTGGTGGCTGCCATCGGCAGCCTTGTATATACACGCACCTCATCTGTCGCGGTGGGCGACAGTTCGCGGCTGCAGCAGGACGCCTCCAACGCTTTCCGGACACTCGGCCACCACATCCGGCAAAGTGGTGCTCGACGCATCGTGAACCCTCTGGCGGGCAACGCCAATGTGGAGTTCAACAGTGCCTACGGTGGCTTTGGCACCAATCCCAATACCAGTTCACCACTGGTGCTGCGAGGTACCGACGGCGCCGACAACGCCCCCGACACGTTGCAAGTGAGCTACGACACCGATCCAGTGCTGCAAAGCATGGATTGCCTGGGAGCCCCGACGCTGGTAGCCAACAACATCTCCAGCACTTTCTCTGTGGTCGGAAACGAACTCCGCTGCCTGGGCTCTGGTTCTGCCACCCCGTTCGCCCTGCTCCAGGGCATGGAAGATTTCCAGATCCAGTATGGCGTCAGGACCGGCGACAACCTGCAGTACCGGACAGCCACAGCCATCGCTGCGTTGGTTCCCGCACCTTGGGACCAAGTGGAAACCGTGCAGGTGTGTCTTCGCCTCGTGGGTGAAATGAGCAACAACCCCGGTGCCGACATCACGGGCTGCAATGGAGAGAACGTCGCGAACGATGGGCGCATCCGCCGTGTCTTCTTTCGCATCTTCAAGATCCGCAATCAAGGCCTATGAAACACCATTCGTCTCCCTTGCGGAAGCACTCTCAGCAAGGCATCTCGCTCATCGTGGTGATGGTGATGCTGCTGCTCGGAACCATCGTGGTGTTGAGCAGCACGCGCCTGGGTTGGCTCAATGAGCGCCTGGTGGGTGGCGAGAGCGACTACCAGCGGGCATTCGCTGCCGCAGAGGCACTTGTTCGCGATGCAGAGCGCGACATCCGCGGCTTGCGGATCGACAACGTCACCCCATGCAACGCCACAGCAGGCTATGTCGGGTGCCGCAACTTCCTGGGTAACCAGCCGTTTTTCCCCCAGGAAGACGACGACCTGGACCTGCTGCAGACGCGCGTCGCCGGCGGCACCAACGGGTGCCTTCAGGGCATCTGCCTCCCGGCAACGGTGACGACCCTGACCGCAGTCAACTGGACCACCAACCTGGCCGCCATGACCGCCGCAGTTGGCACTGCGTCAGTGGCCGCACGATACGGAGAATTCACGGGCCTCAATCCGGCCGCCGCCGGCAACCCCTTGCTGTCGTGGTCGCGTCCCGGTGTGGCTCCGGTCGTCGCGCCCCGTGCCTGGTACTGGGTGGAGGTGTTCCGGTACACCGACGCAGGTGGCATCGTCGCTGCGGCAGGCAACGTGCCCATTCCGGACAGGAAGCACCCTTATGTGTACCGCATCACGGCGTTCGTCCAAGGCATGAAGCCCGGCACGCGGGTCTGGCTGCGCTCGATCTTCGTGCCTCGGCCGCAGAACCAGAACATTTGATTTTCAGCGAGATCACCATGAAGCTGCATCCCCGATCCTGGCTTCCCTGCGCTGGCCTGGCGCTCGCATCGTTGCACGGCCCACTGGGCGCCGCCCAGCTCAACCTGGCGCAATCCCCACCTGGCGCGGGCCGGGAGCCTTCACCCAACATCATCGTGTCGGTCGACGACTCCGGCAGCATGGGCGCGACGGGGATCGCGACCCTGAAATCTGCCTTGCAGCAGACCTTTGCGGAAACCAACGTGCCGGACGACCGGATCCGCCTGGCATGGCAGTCCATGAACCGCTGCCGCGGCATTCCCAGCAACAGCACGGCGTGTGGCAGCCTGAACGGCATGCGCCCACTCCTGGGCACACACCGCACCAACTTCATGACCTGGGTGAACACGCTGACACCCAACAACGGCACGCCCTCCCACCTCATGATCGACGAGGCGGGCAAATACCTGAGCCGAACCGATCTCGGCATCAACAGCCCGTGGGCGGCCAATCCCGGGACGCAGGAAACACCACTGCTGTCATGCCGGAAATCGTTTCACATCTTCATGACCGATGGTGGCTGGAACAGCGCCGAGGCGAGCAACACGAACAACCACGTGGACACCTCGGGGCCGGACTACGTGCGCATCACGCGCGGTGGCAACGCTGACGGCACCGCCCTCACACTGCCGGACGGCACAGCGTACTCCATCACCTCGGATCAGACGCGGCTCTACAGGGACAACTGGGGCCACACAAACCTGAGTGCGCTGTCGGACCTGGCCTTCTACTACTGGTCCCGTGACCTGCAGCCGGGGCTCACCAACAACGTGAGAAAGAGCCCCAAGGATCAGCTCCCCGCCGAGAACTTTGGCACCACGGCCAACCCCGCTTCGCTCGAGTCTTACTGGAACCCGCGCAACAACCCGGCCACCTGGCAGCACATGGTGAACTACACCATCGGCTTCAATGACGCGGCCACCTGGACGGGCGCCCCCACCTTCAGCGGCGACACCTTCGCTGGCCTGGCTCCACTGATCCGCGGTACCACCAACTGGCCATCGCCGTTCTGCGGCACAGGCAGCAACTCGGCCTGCGACGGCAGCTCCGGCTACAACGCGCGCGAGAACGAACGGAAAGTGGAACTCTGGCACGCCGCCCTCAACAGCCGCGGCCGCTTCGTGCCCGCCCCCAATGCCGCGGCACTGGTCTCCGCCTTTCAAGGCATTCTGGACGACATCCTGACGCAGACGGCCAACCCGATGGTCAGCATCGCCAGCAGTTCCAGCCGTTTGCGCACGGATGGTTTTGCCTATGTCGCGGGGTTCAATTCCGAGCGATGGAGCGGTGACCTGGGGGCCTACACCATTGCCGCAGGCACCAACGTGGTCAGTTCGACGCCCACCTGGACCGCCGCCAGCCAGCTCGACGCAGCCTCCTTCAGCGTCACGAACCGACTGGTGCTGACCACCCGCAGCGACACCCTCGTGGGTACCCCATTCCTTTTCGCCAACCTTTCGGATGCCCAGAAAACCGCGATCCAAGGCGTCGACAGCGCTACCGTGGGGACGAATCGGGTGAACTACCTGCGGGGTGATCGCACGCAAGAGGTGCAGAACGGCGGTTCCCTGCGGCGGCGCGATTCTCGCCTGGGCGACATCGTCAACTCCAACATCTGGCACACGGGCCGGCCCTTGCGCATGTCCTTCGAGCACACGGGTCACGCAGCCTTCCGCTCCACGTACGCCAGCCGCACGGCCGTGCTGTACGTGGGCGCCAACGACGGCATGCTGCACGCGTTCAACGCCGCGACCGGCCAGGAGCTCATGGCGTATGTGCCCCTGGGGGTCTATGCCAACCTGCGCAACTACACCCTCACAAACTACGGCCACAGGTTCTTTGTCGATGGACACCCCTTCACAGGAGATGTGGACACCAGCGGCAGCGGCACTGGCAACGGCGCCACGCCCACCTGGAAGACCATGCTGATTGGGGGCCTGGCCGGCGGCGGCAAGGGCTACTTCGTGCTGGACGTGACCAACCCCGTGGCGTTCGCGAGCAACCCATCCACGTTCACGGCGACAGGCGTGGTGATGGACAAGACGGATGGCACCGACGCCGATGTGGGCCACATCTACGCCGTCCCCGTGGTGGACCCGGTCACAGGCGCGCGCTCCGAGCAAATCGTCAAACTCAACAATGGCCGCTGGGCGGCCGTCATGGGCAACGGGGTCAACAGCAGCAACGAACGCCCCGTGCTGTTAATCCAGTACCTGGATGGCAGCAAAGAGCTGCTGAAAATCGTCGCGAACTCCACCACCGCCCAATCCAACGGACTGTCCGCTCCCCGACTGGTGGATGTCAACGGCGATGGCAAGATGGACGTGGCCTATGCGGGCGACCTGCAAGGCAACCTCTGGAAGTTCAATCTGACCCACACCACCGATTCACAGTGGGGCGTGAGCAACTGGTCAGGGGGCACCACGACCTGCAAGAACGCAACCAACTGCACCCCCCTCTATGTAGCGCAGGACGCTTCGTCCACGCGGCAGCCCATCAGCGCCGCTCCCCTGTGGATCGCACATCCTCTGGGCGGCGTGCAAGTGCTGTTCGGCACGGGCCGGAACATGCAGGACGCGGACCGAACCAACACCAGCGTCCAGACCATCTATTCCCTCTGGGACAAGAGTACCTACACGTTCCCCGGCGGCGTGCTGACCGCCGTGGACGGCGGCAACATCACGACGGGCCGCTCGGCACTGGTGCAGCAAACGGTGGTGGGCGCTGTAACGAGCACGGCCAGCGGCGCCGAGGTGGCCACGGACTACTACAACACGTCCGAGAACACCATCGCTTACTCCCGGGCCGACAACACCGCCAAACGCGGTTGGTACCTTGACCTTCCTGCCTCCCGCGAAAGGGTGCTGTCCAACCCTCAGCTTTTCGAAGGCCAGAAGGTGATCATTGGCAGCAACGTGCCGAAAACTGGCGCCTCCGGGGAAACCTGCGATTTCGACACCGTGACCGAAGACAACTGGATCAACGTCTTCAACATGGTCTCGGGCGCGCCTGCAAAAACGCCCGTGTTCTCGACCACCGACACCACCATGAACATGGCCAAGGCCACGCGGACACGGTTCGGCAGCGGCGAGTACATCAGCATCAACAAGTCCGACGGCAACCTGGACCTCATCTCGTTCGTCAACAGCAACAATGGACCTGGTGGCGGTGGCCCTCCCCCCACCTGCAATCCAGCCATCCAGTTGTGCACAGTGAAAAAGACGTTGACGACAGGCACGGTTCCTGGCGCCCGGGCCGACTGGCGAGAAGCCCGATAACCTCCTCAATGAACAAGGGAAACGACTTCATGAAACACGGTCACGCTCGCTCGCGGACATTGGGCTTCACGCTGATCGAGGTGATGATCGTCGTCGGCGTGATCGGCATTCTTTCTGCCATCGCGTTCCCCAGCTACAACCAGTACGTGCAGCGGACACACCGGGCCAACGCGCGAGCCGCACTGCTACAGACAGCCCAGTGGCTGGAACGCGCAGCGACCGCGCAAGGCACCTATCCGGCTGCCGCCGCCATTCCCGCCGGCGTGCTGCAAGTGGAAGGTGGCCGTTACGCGATCACGCTGCCCGTGCTGACCGCCGGGACTTTCACCTTGCGGGCCACACCCAATGGTGCGCAAGCCACCGACCCATGCGCGATCTTCCAGATGACCCACGCCGGCGTGCGAACCCAGGTGGCCACGGCGGCCGTGCCCGCTCCCTTGACGGCGCAGGAGTGCTGGAACCGCTGATAAGCTCGGCGCATGACTGCGCCCGCCTCCAAGCATCCGCTCGATCAAGCCCTGGCCCTCGCTGGACAAGCCACGCGCTCCAGCAACCCCAACCCCCGCGTCGGCTGCGTCATCACCACACCCGATGGCCGTGAAATCGGGGCTGGGCACACCCAGCCCGTGGGCGGCCCCCACGCCGAGGTGATGGCCTTGCGCGATGCACAGGCGCGCGGCGAGTCGGTGGCCGGTGCCACCGTCTACGTCACGCTGGAGCCCTGCTCCCACCACGGACGCACGCCACCCTGCTGCGACGCATTGATCGCTGCGCACGTCGGCAAGGTCGTGGTCTCCACGGGGGATCCGAACCCCCAGGTGTCTGGCCGTGGGATGGACCGCCTGCGCGCGGCCGGCATTCTGGTCGAACTGCTGCCAGACGACCACGATGCCGCCAGAGCGGCTCGCGAACTCAACATCGGATTCTTCAGCCGCATGATCCGTCGCACACCTTGGGTGCGCATGAAGGCCGCTGCGTCGCTTGACGGCATCACCGCGCTGGACAACGGCGCCAGCCAATGGATCACGGGCGAGGCCGCGCGCGCGGACGGCCATGCCTGGCGCGCCCGCGCCTGCGCTGTGCTCACGGGCATCGGCACCGTGCTGGAGGACGATCCCTTGCTGGACGTCCGCCTCGTGGACACCCCTCGCCAACCGCACCTGGTGGTAATCGACAGCCGCCTGCAGACACCACCGGCCGCGCGCCTCTTCCAGACGCCCGCCAACGGCCAGGCACGTCAGATCTGGATCTATCACGCCAGCCGCGACGCCAACAAGGAAGGCGCCTTGCAGCGCTTGGGCGCGACCCTGGTCCACATGCCAGGTGCCAACGGCAAGGTGGATCTGCCGGGCGTGCTTGCCGACCTGGCTCGGCGCGAAGTGAATGAGCTGCATATCGAGGCGGGTCACAAGCTCAATGGCTCGTTCGTGCGCGAAGGATTGGTCGACGAGATGCTGCTCTACTTGGCGCCGCAGCTGCTTGGGCGTGGCGCCAGCCTGGCCGACTTCGGACCGCTGCAGCAGCTGACGGAAGGCCCCCTGCTCCGCTATGTCTCGGTGGAACCGGTGGGCGCCGATCTGCGCATCGTGGCACGGGTGCAAGGCCGTGATGCGTTCCTCCTCCCCCCTGCAAGTTGATCGATCACCACGAAGATACAAAAAGCAATACAAAGAAACTATCCACTAAATGATGCCGCTCATCAGAATCAATATTTAGTTGTATTTTTTGACTGATAGAGTGCCGCCATGCAAAAAGCGCGGCATCTCTTCATCACAGCATCGAATAGGCCTCTGGGCGTCTCCCTGATCGAACTGCTGGTGGTGATCGCGATGCTGGCGGTCCTGGCATCGATCGCCATTCCGTCGTTTGCCGGTATCGCCCGCCAGTACCGCGTGAGTGCGGCCGTGGACGAATTCATGGCATCGGTCCAACTGGCCCGGGTGGACGCCATGCGCCTGGGCCAAGACATCTTGATCTGGCGCCAAACCTCGTGCGACGTCGCCTTGCCCACCACCGCCGATTGGCATTGTGGGTGGCGCGTGTTTGCCGATCTCAATGGCAATCAACTGCCGGACGCGGCCGAGGCCGAGCTGCAGTCCGTTGCGCTTCCCATCGGCATCCACCTTGTCAAGGCGGCGGGCGGCGGCAGCCCGCAGTACATGACCATCAACCGGTATGGCCAGGTCACTGCCTTAGGCCAACGTTTCGCGGTCTTCCCCGCAGGCATGGACGAACTGAGTGGCCAACTGATCTGCTTCTCCACGGGCACGCGCCTGCGCACGGTCAAGGGTGCAAAAGCCTGCCCTGATCAAGCCAAATGATGGGGAGACCGCACCACCGCCAACGTGGCACCAGCCTGATCGAAGCGCTGGTGGCCCTGCTCGTGCTGGCCCTGGGCGTCATGGGCATGGCGGCGGTTCAAACCCGCGCCCTGACCACGGCCCGCACCACCAATCTGCGAGCGGTGGCCATCCAAGCCGCCGAAGACCTGCAGGACCGCATCCAGGCCAACGCCGACCTGCGGCACATGCCAGCCTTGGTCAACCCGTATGTGACCACCTGGGGCCCCCCACCCGCCACCGGGACGGACTGTTCCTCCGCACCGTGCGGAGGAACACCACTCGCCACCTTCGATCTGATGCAGTGGAAGAAAGAACTGGCCCGAGTTCTGCCCGCGGGCGACGGGCGTGTGTTTGCTTCCACGAAGGACGCCACCCAGCTGGGCATTCTGGTGAGGTGGACGGAAGCCAAGGCCAGAAACGAGGCCCAGGCCGGCAAAGAAGAGGCTGCCCTCTTCCGCCAGGCCGTCGCCGTGCGAGGTGCGGCCGACCAACCGGGCGCTGGCGTGTCGGGCGAGCTTTGCCCTGACACCTTCACCTGCCACCTGATCTTCGTCCGGCCATGACGACATCACGCCAGTCGGGTGCAAGCCTGGTCGAACTCATGATCGCGCTGGCCGTCGGTCTCATGGTGGTGATCGCCGCCATGGGCAGCCTGGTGTACACGCGCACGGCATCGCAGGTGATGGGCGACAGCACGCGCCTGCAACAGGACGCCGCCACCGCTTTTCGTGTCATCGGCCAGGTGGTCCGCCAGGCCGGGGCACGGCGGCTGTTGGACATGCCGGGGAGCACGGTGAGCTTCAATCCGCAGTACAAGGGAATCGAAGTCAACGTGAACACCTGGCAGCCTGCCGCCGTCAAGGGCACGGATGGCGCGCTCAATAGGCCCGACACCTTGGCGCTCGCCCGGGACCACACGCTGGCGTCGGGCGCAGACAAGAAGAGCCCCTTGAACATCGACAACGTCGACTGCCTCGGCCAGCCAACTGCGCCGGGCCAGAACGTCACGAGCACCTTCAGCGTGGACGCCGGTGAACTGAAGTGCAAGGGATCAGGGAGCAGCGAGGGCAGCTACGGCCTCATGGCCAGCGTCGAGGACTTTCAGGTCTGGTACGGGCTTCGGGAGGGCGCTGGCCTGCGCTACACCACCGCCACCGCGTTGAACCAGTTCTCTCCCGCGCCCTGGGACCAGGTCGAGGCCCTGCGAGTCTGCCTGCGCCTCGCGGGCGAGCTCAGCAGCGGGCTGGTCGCAACCACGGTGGGGTGTCAAGGTGAGCCCACGCCGAACGACGGCAGGCTGCGCCGCGTGTTCTTTCGCGTCTTCAAGTTGCGCAACGCCAGCCTATGAACGCTCGCCTGTCCCCATCAACAAACGCTCGCCAACAAGGCATCGCGCTGATTGTCGTGATGGTCATGCTCCTGCTGGCCACCATCGTCGCGCTCAGCAGCACGCGCCTGGGCTGGCTCAACGAACGCATGGTGGGCAGCGAAAGCGATCACCAGCGTGCCTTCGCGGCGGCCGAAGCCCTGATTCGGGATGCAGAACGCGACATCAAAGGCGTACAGGCCGACGCCACCACCCCCTGCCGGGCTGACCCGGCCTTCATTGGCTGTCGGAATTTCGGCGCCGGCGCGCCCTTCTTTCCTCAGGATGTGGCCGATCTCGATCTGCTGCGGGCCCGTCTGAAAGCGAACGCGATCGTTGGTTGCTTGCGAGGCATCTGCCTGCCGGACAGCACCACCACCCTGGGCCGGGAGCAGTGGACCACCAAGCTGGCGGCCATGACGGCCGGAACAGGCGACTCGGCCGTGCCTGCTCGGTACGGCGAATTCACAGGGACCGACCCCGCCTCCAGCGGCAATGCCCTGCTGCACTGGTCCCGCCCAGGCGTGACTCCCGCCGTGGCCGCTCGCGCCTGGTATTGGGTGGAGGTGTTCTTGTACACCGAAGCAGCGGGCATGGCAGCGGCGTCCGGCCATGTGCTGGCGCCGGACATGCACAGCCACCCCTTCGTCTATCGCATCACCGCCTATGTGCAAGGCATGAAGCCAGGCACCCGGGTGTGGTTGCGTTCGATCTACGTGCCTCGCCCGCAAGCCGATCTGGACTGACTTTCCAAAGGTTGCTGAACATGCTCCATGCCCCTCTGCCCCTTGCCTTCATCGCCATCGCCTGCGCCGTTCTGCCCGCGACGCTTCGCGCCGCACCTTTGAACCTGGCGCAGTCACCGGCGGCGCTGGGGCGCGAGCCTGCTCCCAACGTGATCGTGTCCGTCGACGATTCCGGCAGCATGGGATTGGAGGGCATCGCCACGCTCCAGGCCGCCCTGCGGCAAACCTTCTCTGCCGCCAACGTGCCCGATGATCGCGTGCGGTTGGCCTGGCAGTCCATGAACCGCTGTCGCGGAATCCCCAGCGACAGCTTCGATTGCAGAAACCAGAACGGCATGGCTCGGCTCAGCGGCGCACACCGTGCCGACTTCATGAACTGGGTGGATCGATTGACCCACGGCAACAACACGCCTTCGCATCTCATGATCGATGAGGCCGGCAAATACCTGAGCCGGACCGATCTCGGTGTCCATAGCCCATGGGCATCCAACCCTGGCGTGAAAGAAGCACCGCTGCTTTCATGCCGAAAATCGTTCCACATCTTCATGACGGATGGTGCATGGAACTCCGTGCACTACACCTACCACGACACCGCAGGGCCGAACAACACGTACATCGTTCGCGGCGGCAACGCGGACAACACGAAGCTTGTTCTGCCCGATGGTGTTCTTTACGATCCCAGTTCGCCACAGACCCGTCTGTACCGCGACAACTGGGGCACCCCTCAACTCAGCACCTTGTCCGACCTGGCGTTCTACTACTGGTCACGCGACCTCCAACCGGGCCTGGCCAACAACCTGCGGGCAAGCCCCAAGATCCAGTGGCCCAGGCAGAACTTCGGCTCGGCGGGCAAACCGGCGGAACTTGAGGCCTACTGGAATCCGCGCAACGATCCCGCGACATGGCAGCACATGGTGAACTACACCATCGGCTTCAATGATGCCGCCGCCTGGACGGGCCAACCGCTCTGGGGCGGTGACACCTTCAACGGCCTGGCCAGCCTCGTCAACGGCGACATCACCTGGCCCTCTCCGTTCTGCAATGTGTCCGGAAAAGACAATATCCCCTGCGAGGGCGCGTTGTTCCAAACCCGTCAGAACGAACGCAAGGTAGAACTGTGGCACGCCGCTTTGAACAGCCGTGGCCGCTTCATACCTGCCGTCAGTGACACCGCGCTGCTCACTGCCTTCCAAGGCATCCTGGACGACATACTTCACCAGACCTCGCAACCCCTGGTCAGCATCGCGAGCAGCTCCAGCCGTCTGCGGGCCAACGGGCTCGTCTACGTCGCCGGCTTCAACTCCAGCAACTGGAGCGGCACCCTGAGCGCGTACACCATCAACGCATCCACCCATGGCATCGGCAGCACCCCTTCATGGTCCGCGCACCAGTTGCTGGACGCCAGCACACCGGATGCACGGCAGGTGCTCACACACAACGGCAAGGGAGGCGCCGTCTTCACCTGGAACAACCTGAACGAGGCGCAGCAGGCCTCCTTGCGAGGGAGCGACAGCGACATCGAGGGCCAGCGCCGCCTGAACTACCTGCGGGGAGACCGCGCCCATGAAAACGACAAGCCCGGCGGCACGCTGCGCCGCCGCGATTCGCGCCTGGGCGACATTGCCAACGCGAACCTCTGGCAGACCCGGCAGCCCGTGCGCATGGGATTCGAACACCCCGGGCATGCCGACTTCCGAGCCGCGCAGGCGAACCGCCCACCCATGCTCTACGTGGGTGCGAACGATGGCATGCTGCACGGTTTCAGCGCCGAGAACGGCCGCGAACTCATGGCCTATGTGCCGGCCGGGGTCTACGGCCACCTGCGCAGCTATACGCGGCCCGACTACAGCCACCGCTACTTCGTGGATGGGCAGGCCTTCACCGGCGATGTCGATATCAGCGGCAATGACACCACCAGCAACGCGGGCCGGCCCGCCGACTGGCGCACCTACCTGGTCGGGGGCCTGGGCGGTGGCGGCAGTGGCTACTTCGTGCTGGACGTCACCACCCCTCTGGCGGCCACAGCGGCCACCTCCACCTTCAACCCATCGGGTGTTCTGCTGGACCGCAGCTTTCCGGGCAGCGGCCCCGCTCCCGACGAAGCGAGCAAGGACATCGGCCACCTCTACGCACCGCCGGTGGTGAGCGCGATCGATGGCGGCCGCAGCGAGCAGATGGTCAAGCTCAACAACGGCCGCTGGGCGGTGGTGATGGGCAATGGCGTCAACAGCGTCAACGAGCGCCCGGTGCTGCTCATCCAGTACCTGGACGGACCACGAGAACTGCTCAGCATCGTGGCCCATGCCGCCACCCACCAAGGCAATGGCCTGTCCGCGCCTCGCCTGCTCGATGTCAACGGCGACGGCAGGATGGATGTGGCCTATGCCGGCGACCTGCAAGGCAACCTCTGGAAATTCAACCTGACCGACACGGACGCCACGAAATGGGGTGTCACCGACTGGAGCGGCGGTGGCATGCCCTGCAAGAGCGCCTCCTGCACCCCCTTTTTCACGGCCCGCGACGCGGCCTCCCCCGCCAACCTCCAGCCCATCACCACGGCGCCGCTGTGGATGGCCCATCCGCTGGGGGGCGTCCAGATCCTGTTCGGCACCGGCCGCAGCCTGGAGGAGGCCGATCGCGCAAGCGCGAAAGTGCAGACCATCTACTCGGTCTGGGACTTCAGCCAATACACCGTCGACAAGGGGTTGCTGTCCGAAACCACGGACGCGCGCTCCGCGATTCCCGGCCGCAGCGCACTCGTCCAGCAATCCGTCACCGGGGCCGTGACCAGCCGCGCCTCGGGCACCGAGCTGCCAACCCAGTTCTTCGACAGTTCCCGCCGGCCGGTCGCGTACGCCCGAACCAACCCAAGCTCACCGCGCGGCTGGTACATGGACCTGCCCGACGCCGGTGAGCGCGTGTTGGGCAACCCGCAACCGTTCGAGGGCCAGAAGGTGATCGTGACCACCACCGTCCCGGCGCAGGGCAGCAACGAAGAAACCTGCGCGTTCGAACAGGCCCAGGAAGGCGGTGCGATCACCGTCCTCAACATGATCACGGGGCAGCCTGGCAGAGCGCCGGCATTCGCCAGCACCGACGCGTCCATGTCCATGGTCAATGCCTCGCGCGTGCGATTTGGCAGCGGTGAATTCGCCAGCATCCACACATCGGGTGGTGATCTCAACCTGCTGTCTCTCTCCAACACGTCAGGCGACCCAGCCTGCGATCCCACCAAAGCGGCGTGCATCAGGAAGCTGACCTTGACAGCCGGCAAGGTCGCGGGCCGACGCGCGGACTGGCGGGAATTCGAATGAGCACGCGGCCGTCCCCAGGCGTGCGGCGGCCGTCGGCACAACGGGCTTTCACGTTGATCGAAGTCATGATCGTGCTGGTGATCGTCGCCGTGCTCGCCACGATCGCATTGCCGCAATACACCTCGTATGTGCAGCGAACCCACCGGGCCCACGCCCGGGCCGCCCTGCTGCAGGCCGCCCAATGGCTGGAGCGCGCGGCCACCGCGCAGGGCGCCTACCCCGAACGGGCGGCCATTCCCGCCGGCGTGCTGGCGGTGGAAGGCGATCGGTACGCGGTCGGCTTCAAAACGCTGAATGCCAGCGCCTTTGTGCTGCAAGCCACCCCGCGCGCCGCGCAAAGCGCGGACGAATGCGGCGTTTTCGAACTCAGCGAGGCAGGGCTGAGAACCCAGTCTGCCACGGCGCTCGTGGCGGCCCCCTTGTCGGCGCAGGCCTGCTGGAACCGCTAGCGCCCGAGCCCGCCAAAGAGGGCTCCAGGCCCGGTTTCCGAAACCCTGCGAAAATAGCGGGATGTTTACCGGCATCATCACCGGCGTGGGGCGCATCGCCGCCCTCCACGACCTGGGCAGCTCTTTGGACCATGGCAAGCGACTCACCCTCGAGGCGCCGCCTGGCTACCTCGACGACGTCGGTCTGGGCGACAGCATCGCCCTCAACGGCGCCTGCATGACCGTCACCTCGCTGGACCTGCCCCGGCACCACTTCACGATCGACATTTCCGCCGAATCGCTGGCCCGCACCACCGGCCTGGCGCAAGCGGGCCGTCGCATCAACCTGGAGAAGGCGCTGCGCGCCCATGACCGCCTGGGTGGGCACATCGTCGCGGGCCATGTGGACGGCGTGGGCACGGTCACCCGCTTCGCCCGGGTGGGCGAAAGCTGGGAGCTGCGCGTGATGGCGCCCACCGAACTCGGCAAATACCTTGCCTACAAGGGCTCGATCACGGTCAACGGCGTCAGCCTCACCGTCAACGAGGTGGCCGACAGCGCCGCCGGTTGCGAATTCAGCATCAACCTCATCCCCCACACGGTGGACAACACTTCATTGGGCGAGCTGGCCGAGGCAAGCACGGTCAATCTCGAAATCGACACCGTCGCGCGCTATGTCGAGCGCATGCTCAGCGCCGGCACGCACCCCACCAAGGAACCCGCATGAACGCCCCTGAAACCCTTGCCCCGGTGGCCATCTCGCCGGTCGAAGACATCGTCGCCGACATGCGCGCCGGGCGCATCGTCATCCTGGTCGACGAAGAAGACCGCGAAAACGAAGGCGATCTGGTGCTGGCCGCCGACCACGTCACGCCCGAAGCGATCAACTTCATGGCCCGCTTCGGCCGCGGCCTGATCTGCCTCACCCTCACGCGCGAGCGCTGCGAGCGCCTGCGCCTGCCGCCCATGGTGCCGCGCAACGGCACCAAGATGGGCACGGCCTTCACCATCTCCATCGAAGCCGCCGAAGGCGTCACCACCGGCATCTCGGCCGCCGACCGCGCGCGCACCGTGCAGGCCGCCGTGGCGCCCGACGCGCAGGCCGGCGATCTGGTTCAGCCCGGCCACATCTTCCCCCTGCAAGCGGTCGAAGGCGGCGTGCTCATGCGCGCCGGCCACACCGAGGCGGGTTGCGACCTCGCCGCCATGGCCGGTTGCAGCCCCGCGTCGGTGATCTGCGAAATCATGAAGGACGACGGCACCATGGCGCGCCTGCCCGACCTGCAGGTCTTCGCCGCCGAGCATGGTCTGAAGATCGGCACCATCGCCGACCTGATCGAACACCGCAGCCGCACCGAATGCCTGGTCAAGAAGCTGGGCACGCGCAGCATGAACACCGCCTTCGGTGAATTCCAGGTCACGGCCTTCAGCGACCAGCCCAGCGGCGCCCTGCACCTCGCCCTGGTGAAGGGCGAGTGGAAGCCCGAAGACAGCGTGGCCGTGCGCGTGCACGAACCGCTGTCGGTGCTGGACGCGCTGGAAGTCGGCCGCTCCATGCACTCCTGGAGCCTGGAAGCCAGCCTGCGCCACATTGCCCAGGCTGGCGCGGGCGTGGCCGTGCTGCTCAATTGCGGTGAAACCGCCAGCCAGCTGCTGGCCCAGTTCGAAGGCACGGCGCGGTCCGCCCAGGCGCCCGAGCGCGGCCGCATGGACCTGCGCACCTACGGCGTGGGCGCGCAGATCCTGCGCGACTGCGGTGTGCACCGCATGCAGCTCATGGGCAACCCGCGCCGCATGCCCAGCATGACCGGCTACGGCCTCGAGATCACCGGCTACCTCAGCCGCAACGGCTGATTCCTTTCCCCTTCCCTCCTTCATCCCAAGAAACGGACCCCCCACATGTTCGGCGCAGACAAAGGCACCCCCAGCGTGCTCGACGGCAGAAAACTCAGCATCGGCATCGTCCAGGCCCGCTTCAACGAATCCATCACCGACGCCTTGTTCAACGCCTGCCTGGCCGAGCTGCTCGCCCTGGGCGTGCAAGACAAGAACATCGCCCACGTGAAGGTTCCCGGCGCGCTGGAAGTGCCGGTGGCCCTGCAGGCCATGGCCGAGCGCGACGACTTCGACGCGCTGATCGCCCTGGGCTGCATCATCCGCGGCGAGACCTACCACTTCGAACTGGTGGCCAACGAATCGGGCGCCGGTGTCACGCGCCTCTCGCTGGACTACCAGATCCCGATTGCCAACGCCATCCTGACCACCGAAAACCTGGATCAGGCCGTGGCCCGTCAGACCGACAAGGGCCGCGATGCGGCCCGCGTGGCGGTGGAAATGGCGCACCTGCTGCAAGAGATCGGTTGAACACCATGTCCGCTGACACCCCCACCCCGGCCACCGCCAAGAGCGGCGGCACCGCGCGCAAGGCGGCCGACAAGTCCGCCCGCACCCGCGCCCGCGAATTCGCGCTGCAGGGGATCTACCAATATCTGGTGGGCCGAAATGCCGCCGTCGACATCGACACCTTCACACGCGACCTGGCCGGCTTCCACAAGGCCGACAGCGTGCACTTCGACGCCCTGCTGCACGGCTGCATCGCCGAAGCCACGGCGCTGGACGCGCTGATCACGCCGCGCCTGGACCGCCCGCTGGCGGAACTCTCGCCGATCGAACACGGCGTGCTCTGGATCGGTGCCTACGAGTTCCAGCACTGCCTTGACGTGCCCTGGCGCGTGGTGCTCAACGAGTGCATCGAACTGGCGAAGTCCTTCGGCGGCACCGACGGCCACAAATACGTCAATGGTGTGATGCACCAGCTGGCCTCGCAACTGCGCCCCGCGGAAGTGGCCGCATCACCGGCGCCCGCCGCGCGCAAGCCCGCTCCATGAGGATTGCCCAGCGCGCGCAGCGCGTCGAACCGTTCTACGTGATGGAGCTGGCCAAGGCCGCCTCCGCGATGGCGGCCCAGGCCGGCGCCGGCGACCGGTCGATGATCTACCTCAACATCGGCGAACCCGACTTCACCGCGCCGCCGCTGGTCACTGCCGCCGCCGAACGAGCCATCCATGCGGGCCGCAGCCAGTACACGCAGGCCACTGGCCTGCCTTCGCTGCGTGAAGCCATCAGCGGCTGGTACGCCTCGCGCTTTGGCCTGCGCATCGACCCGGCCCGCATCGTGATCACCGCCGGCGCCTCGGCGGCGTTGCAGCTGGCCTGCCTGGCGCTCATCGAAGCCGGCGACGAAGTGCTGATGCCTGACCCGAGCTACCCGTGCAACCGGCAGTTCGTGCAGGCCGCCGAAGGCCGCGCGGTGCTGATCCCCTCCGGCCCCGAACAGCGCTTCCAGCTCAGCGCCGAACAGGTGGAAGTCGCCTGGGGCCAGGCCACGCGCGGTGTCCTGCTGGCCTCGCCCTCCAACCCCACGGGCACCAGCATCGCCCGCGAAGAACTCGAACGCATCGCGCGCTTCGTGCGTGGCCGCGGTGGCATCACCCTGGTGGACGAGATCTACCTCGGCCTGAGCTTCGAAGACGAGTACGGCCACAGCGCGCTGGGCCTGCCCGATGGCCTCGGCGACGAGGTCATCAGCATCAACAGCTTCTCGAAATACTTCAACATGACCGGCTGGCGCCTGGGCTGGCTGGTGCTGCCGCCCGCCCTGGTGCCGGCGGTGGAGCGCCTGGCACAGAACCTGTTCATCTGCGCCAGCACCATCGCGCAACACGCCGCGCTGGCCTGCTTCGAGCCCGACAGCCTGGCCGAGTACGAGCGCCGCCGCGCCGCCTTCAAGGCCCGGCGCGACTTTTTCATCCCCGAACTCAACCGCCTGGGCCTCAACGTGCCCGTGATGCCCGACGGTGCCTTCTACGCCTGGGCCGACGTGCGCGGCCTGTGCGAGCGCTGGGGCATCGCGCCGCAGGGAGCACGGCCCGACGAAGGCGGCAGCTGGGCGCTGGCGTTCGAACTCATGAAGCGCTGCCAGCTGGCCACCACGCCGGGGCGCGATTTCGGCCAGGCCGAGCCTGGCCGATACCTGCGCTTCTCCACCGCCAACTCGATGGCCCAGCTCCAGGAAGCCGTGGCCCGCCTGGAGCAGGCCCTGTGAGCGAGCAGCCCCCCTTCACCTGGCCGGTGCGCGTGTATTGGGAAGACACCGATGCTGGCGGCATCGTCTTCTATGCCAACTACCTCAAGTTCTTCGAACGCGCCCGCACCGAGTGGCTGCGCCACCTGGGCCTGGGACAGCAAGCCTTGCGCGAGGAAGTCGGCGGCATGTTCGTCGTGAGCGAAACGCAGGTGCAATACCACCGCCCGGCCCGGCTCGATGATTTGCTTCTCGTTACAGCCCACGTGCGGGAAGCGGGCCGGGCCTCCCTGACAATCGAGCAGCGCGCGCTCCTGAAGCCCCAGTTGGCCAGCGACCCGCCCACGTTGCTGTGCGAGGGCAGCATCCGGATCGGGTGGGTCGATGCCCGCAGCCTGCGCCCCCAGCGCATCCCGGCCCAGGTGCTCGACGCGCTGCAAGGAACGGCTTGACGAGACCGGCCCCCGAAACTTTTTTCCCATCCACCGCCTCCGAACACCCATGACCCAAGATCTCTCCATCGTTCAATTGATGCTCAACGCGAGCTGGGTGGTCCAGGCCGTCGTGGCGCTGCTGGTGGTGGTTTCGGTGGTGAGCTGGGCCGCCATCTTCCGCAAGGTGTTCGCCCTGAGGCGCGTGCGCAGCTACAACGAAGACTTCGAACGCGAATTCTGGTCGGGCACCAACCTCAACGACCTGTATGCCTCCGCCGCCCAGAACGCCAAGCACGGCGGCCCGATGGAACGCATCTTCGCCAGCGGCATGCGCGAGTACCAGAAACTGCGCGAGCGCCGCATCACCGACAGCGGCGCCCTGCTCGACGGCGCGCGGCGCGCCATGCGGGCCAGCTTCCAGCGCGAGCTCGACGCCCTGGAAACCAACCTTTCCTTCCTCGGTTCGGTCGGCTCGGTCTCGCCCTATGTGGGCCTGTTCGGCACCGTCTGGGGCATCATGCATGCCTTCACCGGCTTGGCCGCGCTGGCCCAGGTGACCCTGGCCACGGTGGCCCCCGGCATCGCCGAAGCCCTGGTGGCCACCGCCATCGGCCTCTTCGCCGCCATCCCGGCGGTGGTGTTCTACAACCGCTTCTCGCACGACATCGACCGCGTGGCCAACGCCATGGAGACCTTCATGGAAGAGTTCTCCAACATCCTGCAGCGCAACCTCGGCGTGCACACCCAGACGCCGTCGGGACACTGACATGCCAGCCGTTTCCTCCCGCGGCCGGGGCCGTCGCACCATCAACGAAATCAACATGGTGCCCTTCATCGACGTGATGCTGGTGCTGCTGATCATCTTCATGGTCACCGCGCCGCTGATCACGCCGAGCCAGATCGCCCTGCCCAGCGTGGGCCAGGCGGGGCGCCAGCCCGACCGCTTCGTGGCCGTGGTGATCGACAAGGACGAACAGATCAAGGTGCGCGAAGGCTCCTCCAGCGCCGAACCGCAACCGGTCTCCATGGGTCAATTGGTCGCGCGCGTGCAGCAGCTGCAGGCCAGCCGGGGCAGCCCACCCGAAGGCGGCGTGCCGGTCGTGATCAGCGCCGACAAGAACGTCAAGTACGAAGCCGTTGTTCGCGTGATGGATACCTTGCAGCGTGCGGGCATTGCGCGCGTCGGCCTCTCCGTGCAAACCTCGCGCTGAGCCCCATCAACGCCCCATGCAATCGACCGCCGACCACCTCGACCTCGCTCCGCCCCGCAACGGGCGCTGGCTCGGCCCCATGGGGCTGGCCCTGGTTGCCCATGGCCTGCTCGTGATCGCCCTGACCCTGGGCGTGCAGTGGGAGAACGACGGCGAGCCCGTCACCGTCGAAGCGGAACTCTGGTCTCGCACGCCGCAGCAGGCCGCGCCGCGCGCGGTGGAGCCCCCGCCGCCTCCGCCCGCGCCGACCCCGGCGCCCACGCCAGCCCCGACCCCGAAACCAGCACCCGCACCCACCCCCGCACCGCCGCCGCCCGGCCCAACCCAGGCCGAGATCGCCACCGCGCAGGCCAAGAAGAAGGCCGAGGCGGAAAAGAAGGAGCGCGAGGAAGAGGCGAAGAAAGTCGCCGCCGCCAAGGCCGCGGAAAAGGCAGCCGCCGAGAAAAAGGCCGCAGCGGACAAAGCTGCTGCCGAGAAGGAGCGGCAGCAGAAACTGGCGGCCGAGAAGCGCGAACAGGAACGCAAGGAAGCCGCCGAGGAAAAACGCCTGGCGCAGATCCGCGAAGACCAGATCAAACGCATGATGGGCCAGGCCGGCGCCAGCGGCGGGCCGCAGAGCACCGGCACGGCCCAGCAGTCCAGCGGCCCGACACCGGGCTACGCAGGGCGCGTGGCCGCGCGCATCAAGCCCAACGTGGTGTTCACCGACGTGGCACCGGGCAACCCGCGCGCCGAGGTCGAGGTTCGCACCTCGCCCGATGGCAGCATCGTCTCGCGCCGGCTCGTCAAGAGCAGCGGCAACCCGGACTGGGACGAGGCCGTGCTGCGCGCCATCGACCGCACCGCCAGCCTGCCCAAGGACACCAACGGCACCGTGCCGTCGCCGCTGGTGATCGGCCTGCGCCCCCTCGATTGATCAAAAACCGCTCCAGCGGACGTGCCTGACCCAGAAGTGCCACGGCACCGGCTTCGCCGGGCCGCAGGCACTGTCCCCTTCAGGGGGAAGCCGCGCAGCGGCGCAGGGGGTATTTCAATCAAACACGATTTCGGCGCGCTGCTCGTGGGCCTGGGCCATCCAGCTCGCCAGCGCGGCGTCCGTGGGGAAGAACAGCGCCCGGTCGTCCAGCTGCAGCTCGCACTGCGCGCCCTCGCGCAGCAAGGCCAGTCGCACCGGCAGGCCGCGCACCAGCTCGCCCTGCTCGGTGATCTCGCGCTTGGGCGGGAATTCGCGCACCAGCTCGGCGATCGACGGTGCCGTGCCGTTCACCGCCACGCGCAGGTACTTGCCAAAGCGGCAGCGCGCCGCCGCCAGGTCCCAGATCTGCTGGATCTTCAGCCTCACGCCGCCCGAGAAACGGTCGGGTTGCGCCACCGCCTGAACGATGATGAGCTCGTCGTCCTTGAGCAGGTTGCGGTGCTGGTTGATGAGGTTCTCGTCCGCGCTGGTCTCGAACACCCCGGTCTTGTCGTCCAGCTTGAACAGCGCGAGCTTGCCGCGCTGGCCGTTGATCACGCGGAAGTCGGTCACGATGCCGGCAAGGATCACCGGGTCGCGGCTCTCCACCACATCGCCAAGCGGCGTGCGCGCGAAGCGGCGCACCTCGCGCTGCACTTCGTCGAACAGGTGGCCCGAGAAGTAGAAGCCCATCGCCGTTTTTTCCAGCGTCAGGCGCTCCTTCACCCCCCATGGCGTGGTGGCCACGAGGTCGGGCTCCTGCGTGCTCGATCCGTGGTCGTCGTCACCCATCATGTCGAACAACCCGCCCTGGTTGGCGTTGGCCAGGGTGGCGGCGGCGAACTCGAAGGCCCGGTCCACCGAGGCCAGCATCTCGGCTCGGTTGAGGTTCAGCGAATCGAAGGCGCCGGCCTTGATCAGCGCTTCCACCGTGCGCTTGTTCAGGCGCGTGCGGTCCACCCGCACGCAGAAGTCGAACAGGCTCTTGAATGGGCCCTTCTCGTCGCCGCGCGGCCCCTCGCCCCGGCCTTCACGCGCGGCCACGATGGCCTCGATCGCCTGCTGGCCCGTGCCCTTGATGGCGCCCAGGCCGTAGCGGATGGATTTGTTGGTGATCGGCTCGAAGCGGTGGAAGCCCCGGTTCACGTCCGGGGCTTCGAAGCTGATGCCCATCTTCTGCGCGTCTTCGAACAGCACCTTGAGCTTGTCGGTGTCGTCCATTTCCACCGTCATGTTGGCGCAGAAGAACTCGGCGGTGTAATGCACCTTGAGCCAGCCGGTGTGGTACGCGAGCAGGGAGTAGGCGGCGGCATGCGACTTGTTGAAGCCGTAGCCCGCGAACTTCTCCATCAGGTCAAAGACCTCGTCGGCCTTGTCCTGGGGAATGTTGTGCGTGGCGAGCGCACCGGCGCGGAATTTCTCGCGGTGCTCGGCCATCTCCTCGGCCTTCTTCTTGCCCATGGCGCGGCGCAAGAGGTCGGCGCCGCCGAGTGAGTAGCCGCCCAGGATCTGCGCGGTCTGCATCACCTGTTCCTGGTAGACCATGATCCCGTAGGTTTCGGACAGCATCTCCGCCACCGCCGGGTGCGGGTACTCCACCTCCTCGCGCCCGTGCTTGCGGTTCACGAAGCTGGGGATCAGGTCCATCGGGCCCGGCCGGTAGAGCGCGTTGAGCGCGATCAGGTCTTCCAGGCGCGAGGGCTTGGCGTCCTTCAGCATGCCCTGCATGCCGCGGCTTTCAAACTGGAACACGGCCTCGGTCTGACCGCGCGAGAACAGCGCGTACACACGCGCGTCGTTCAGCGGCACGTCCTCGAAACGGAAATTCTCCTGCCCCGGGTGGCGCTTCATGATGAGCTCGCGCGCGATCTCCAGGATGGTCAGCGTGGCCAGTCCCAGGAAGTCGAACTTCACCAGGCCGATGGCCTCCACGTCGTCCTTGTCGTACTGGCTCACCGCCGATTCGCTGCCGGGCTGCGCGTACAGCGGGCAGAAGTCGGTGAGCTTGCCCGGCGCGATGAGCACGCCCCCGGCGTGCATGCCGATGTTGCGCGTCATGCCTTCGAGCTTCTGCGCCAGCTCGATCAGGGTCTTGACGTCGTCTTCCTTCTGGATGCGCTCGGCCAGCACCGGCTCCATCTCGATCGCGTAGTTGTTCTTGTCGCCTTCCTTCTTCTGCGCCGGCGGGTACTGCAGCGTGACCGACATGCCGGGCTTGTTCGGGATCAGCTTGGAGATGCCGTCGCAGAAGCCGTAGGAGAAGTCGAGCACGCGGCCCACGTCGCGGATGGCCGCGCGCGCGGCCAGCGTGCCGAAGGTGGCGATCTGGCTCACCGCCTCCTTGCCGTATTTGTCCTTCACATAGTCGATCACGCGATCGCGGTTGGTCTGGCAGAAGTCGATGTCGAAGTCGGGCATGGACACCCGCTCCGGGTTCAGGAAGCGCTCGAACAGCAGGTTGTATTGCAGCGGATCGAGGTCGGTGATCTTGAGTGCGTAGGCCACCAGCGAACCGGCGCCCGAACCCCGGCCCGGCCCCACCGGGCAGCCGTTGTTCTTGGCCCAGTTGATGAAGTCGCCCACGATCAGGAAGTAGCCCGGGAACCCCATCTTCAGGATGGTGTTGATCTCGAACTCGAGGCGCTCCACGTAGCGCGGGCGTTCGGCGTCGCGCTTGGCGGTGTCGGGGTACAGGTGCGCCAGGCGCTCTTCCAGGCCTTCGAAAGACGACTGCCGGAAGAAATCGGCCATCGGCATGGGCACGCCGTCGATCAGCGGCGTGGGGAAGTTGGGCAGCTGCGGCTTGCCCAGCACGAGCGTGAGGTTGCAACGCTTGGCGATCTCCACGGAGTTCGCCAGCGCGGACGGGATGTCGGCGAACAGCGCCTGCATCTGCGCCGTGCTCTTGAAATACTGCTCGCGCGTGAAGCGGCGCACGCGCCGGTTGTTGCCCAGGATCTCGCCCTCGGCGATGCAGACGCGGGCTTCGTGCGCCTCGTAGTCGTCGGCTTCCAGGAACTGCACCGGGTGCGTGGCCACGACTGGCAAGTGCAGGCGCGCGGCCAGTTGCACGGCCTGCGCCACGTGGCGTTCATCGTCGACGCGCCCGGCGCGCTGCAACTCGATGTAGAAACGGTGCGTGAAGATGCTGGAGAGCTGCAGCGCCACGTCAGCCGCGCGCTGCGCATCGCCCTGCATCAGCGCCTGACCCACCGGGCCGGCCTGCGCGCCCGAGATCAGGATCAAGCCCGCATTGCATTCCTGCAGCCAGTCGCGCTGCACCAGGGCCTGGCCCCGGCCGTCGTTGCGCGTCCAGGCGCGGGCCAGCAGTTCGCTGAGGTTCAGGTAGCCTTGTTTGTCCTGCACCAGCAGCAGCGCGCGCGGCACGGGGGCCTGCTGGCTGCCCGGCATGGCACCGGGCGTTTCTTCGGTGAAGCCCTGCAGCAGCACCTCGGCGCCGATGATGGGCTTGACGCCCGCGCCGCGGGCTTCCTTGTAGAACTTGACGGCACCGAACAGGTTGCTGAGATCGGTGATGGCCAGCGCGGGCTGGCCGTCGGCAGCCGCTGCGGCCACCACGTCATCGATGCGGTTGGTGCCGTCGACGACGGAGAATTCGGTGTGCAGGCGCAGATGGGTGAACATCAGGCCATTTTAGAAGGCGCGGGGGTCTTCTTCCTCTCAGGTGGGCGGAGGCACTTCGTCCTTGAGGATGCTCAGCACCTCGGACCGGAACTCCCGGCTGTAGAGGATGGCGACCACCGCCAGCGTGGCCACCACCATGGCCAGCGGGGAAATGAACCAGGCCAGCGCAGCGAACGAAAAGTAATAAGCGCGCAGGCCGTCGTTGAAGGTGTCGGCCGCGGCGCCCACCATGGCCGCCGCGCGGTCGGCAAAGGCCCGGCGGTCGTGCTTGCCCGCCTCAAAGTCCTCGGCCGGCGGCATGGCGCCGATCACCAGCGCCACGAAGGTGTATTGCCGCATGCACCAGGAAAAGCGGAAAAACGCGTAGACGAAGATCGCCACCATCACCAGGATCTTGAACTCGAAGACGATCAGCGAAGTGGTCTGGGCGAACGGGATCTCGCTCATCAGCTCGGTGGCCTTGTCGGTCGTGCCGAGCAACGCGAACAGACCACCGATCACCAGGATGGACGTGGACGAGAAGAATGCGGGCGTGTTCGACAGGGTCTGGGTGATGAGCCCGTCGAGCATGCGCGGGTCGCGCGCCGTGGTCTGGGTCATCCAGTAACCCCGATAGCGGTTGGTGGTGTGGAGCAGCGAGCCCATCTTGCGGCCCCACTCGCGGGCGAACCAGGCGTAGCCGACCCACAGGGCCAGGAAGCAGACCAGCGCCAGCCAGTCTGCCCAGGGGATGATGCTGAGAACCTTCATGGCGACGGATGTTACGCCGTCTGTTCCCCTCTTATGCCTTGAATTTCGCCGTCACCGCAGCCACACGCTCGCCAAAGAGGCGCGCCGTTTCCAGGTCACCGGGCAGCATGTCCTGCGCACCGGCATCGGAGGGCGACTGGGCGATCGCGCCGCTGTAGCTCACGAGGTAGTTCACGTCGTTGCGCTGGGCGCCCTTGGTGTTGCTGGGCATCAGGCCCTGGCTGACCCAGATCATGCCGTGCTGCATGGCCAGGGTGAACATCGTGTTCAGCGTGGCGAGCTTGTCGCCGTTCATGCCCGCGCTGTTGGTGAAGCCGGCGGCGATCTTGTCCTTCCATTTCTGGGCGAACCAGGGCTTGCTGGAGGCGTCGGCGAACTTCTTGAACTGCCAGCTCACGCTGCCCATGTAGGTGGGCGAGCCCATGATGATGGCGTCGGCCGCATCGAGGGTGTCCCAGCCGCCGTCGGGCAGGTTGCCGTCGGCGTCGATGGTGAGCAGTTCGGCATCGGCGCCCTGGGCCACCGCCTGCGCCATGCGCTGGGTGTGACCGTAGCCGGAGTGGTAGACCACGACAATTTTGGACATCTTGTGTTCCTGAAAAAAGCGGCGCCCAGGCGCCGCGAAGGAGAAAACCAGTGAGGCTCAGGCGGCCGGGCGGCGCGCGTCAAGGCTGAAGGCTCCGGCGCCGAAGGCAGCGAAGGCGAGCAGGCCACCGGTGATGGCGATGTTCTTGAAGAACATCAGGTTCTGCATCATCTGCTGCTCGGCCGGCATGGCCCAGTAGTTGTGGAAGTAGAAGCTGGCCACCAGCGTGAACACGGCCAGGGCGATGGCGGCAATGCGGGTGCGGTAGCCGATCAGCAGCGCGAGGCCACCGAACAGCTCGATCACCAGGGCGATGGCCACGCCCACCTGGGGCAGCGGCAGACCGACGGACGCGGAATAGCCGACCATGCCGGCAAAGCCAGCGATCTTGGAAAAGCCCGCCGGCACGAAAACAATCGCCAGCAGGATGCGGCCGATCAGGGCCAGAGGGTTTTGCAGAGCGTTCATGATGGGTTCCTTGAGAAAAAGTGGAAGGTTGAGGAAAAAGAAAAAAGCGTTCAGGGAGCGAGATCGAACACGAGCACCTCGGCATCATCGCCGTTCGAGAGCTGCAGGCGGCTTTCGCCCGCCAGCACCGCGGCATCACCCGCCTTGAGGTGTTGGCCGTTCACGTCGAGCTTGCCACGCACCAGGTGCACATAGGCCTTGCGGGCCGGGTTCAGGGCGAGTTCGGCGGCTTCCTGGCCGTCGATCAGGCCCGCGTACATGGCGGCATCGGCGTGAATGGTCACTGAGCCCTCGGCCCCGTCGGGTGAGGCCACCAGGCGCAGTTGACCACGCTTTTCGGCGTCGGCAAAACGCTTCTGTTCGTAGCCCGGGTCGATGCCCGTCACGTTGGGCTCGATCCAGATCTGCAGAAAGTGGGTCGTGGCGTCGGGTGCGTGGTTGAACTCGCTGTGGCGCACGCCGCTGCCCGCGCTCATGCGCTGCACGTCACCAGGTGGAATGCCCTTGACGTTGCCCATGCTGTCCTTGTGTGCCAGGTTGCCCTGCAGCACGTAGCTGATGATTTCCATGTCGCGGTGGCCGTGCGTGCCGAAGCCGGTGCCCGGGGCAATGCGGTCTTCGTTGATCACGCGCAGGTTGCCCCAGCCCATCCAGGCGGGGTCGAAGTACTCGGCGAAGGAGAACGAGTGGTGGCTCTTGAGCCAGCCGTGGTCGGCATAGCCGCGGGCGTCGGAGCGTCGAATCTGGAGCATGGTGGATTCCTTTCCATCTTCCGTAGGGCCGGCCCGAATGGCTGGCATGGAATGAATTCTGAGCGGACACCCCCTCTTTGTGACTGCACGGTTTTGATGGCATCATTCAAATTATTTGAACGATTGATATCGCCGCCATGGCCACCTCCAACCCGCGTGCCGCCCTCTCTCCTGAAAACCTCGGCCTGCTCGACGCCGTGGCTCGCCTGGGCAGCATGGCAGCGGCGGCGCGCGAACTCGGCATGGTGCCCAGCGCCCTGACCTACCGCATCCGCCAGATCGAGGACGCGCTGGATGTGCTGCTGTTCGACCGCAGCGCGCG
>JAGKSX010000015.1 GCA_018993155.1 Hydrogenophaga sp. | reverse complement strand
CGCGCCACCCTGTTCGAACTCTGCGAGGCCTTCTACGCCGAAGGGGCGCCCACCCGGCTCAAGCTGCGGGCCGAAACGCTCTCGGGCACGGTGGAAGCCTTGCAAAGCGGCCAGGCCGACCTCGCCCTGGGGGTGCCCAGCGAAATGGCACCCACCGAATTCCAGTCCGCGCCCATGGGCACGCTGAGCTTCGTCTACGCGGTCGCGCCGCACCACGCCCTGGCCGCCGCCACCCACAGCCTGCGCGACGAGGAACTGCGCGAACACCGCGCCGTGGCCGTGGCCGACAGCACGCAGCGCGGGCGTGGCGTCACGCACAACCTGCTGCCGGGACAGGACGTGCTCACCGTGCCGACCATGCAGCACAAGCTCGAAGCGCAGCTGCGCGGCCTGGGCGGTGGCTTTCTGCCGCTCTCGCTCGCGCAGCCCTTCATCAACGCGGGGCGCCTGGTGGTGAAAACCGTGCAGCGGCCCAACCGCACGCTGCGCGTCTCGTACGCCTGGCGCCAGCCCCGCGGCGCGGGCGACACCGGCCGCGCGCTGCGGTGGTGGCTGGACCGCCTGCAGCATCCCAAGACGCGCGGCGCACTGCTGAACAACCACCATCAGATCTGATCCATGGGAAAGCGGCGCGAACGATGAAGCAACTGATACAGTCAGCCACACACCCATCACCCAACGCGCCAAGAGACATGACGAACACCAGAAGCCCACGCGCAGCCCCAGCCACGAAGAACACCCGCTCCAAGGCCCGCGGCGCGGCGGCCACGCCTCTGCACTTCGCCGTGGTCGGCGGTGGCATGGCGGGGGTGGTGTGCGCGCGCACGCTGGTGCAGGCGGGTCACCGCGTCAGCCTGCTCGAGAGAAGCCGTGAATTCGGCGGCCGCATGGCCACGCGGCGCACCGAGTTCGGCGGCTTCGACCACGGCGCCCAGTACTTCACCGTGCGCGACGCGCGTTTCGAGACCGCGCTGCGCAGCAACGCCACCGCCGTCGTGCGCCCCTGGAGTGCCAGCACCGTGCGCGTGCTCGACGAGCTGGGCCGCGTGCTGGCCAGCGCGCCGCCCCCCACCGAACCGCATTTCGTGGCCTCGCCCGGCATGAGCGCCCTGGTCGACCTCTGGGCGCAGCCCCTGGCGCACCCCGAGCTGCACGGCGGCCTGCTGGCCCGCACGCTGCTGGACACCTGCGTGACCCGCATCGAGCGCGATGCGCTGCATCCCGAACAATGGCAGCTGCGCGCCGAAGACGCCCAGGGCGGCCAGCAGGTGCTGGGCGGCTTCGACCGCGTGGTCCTCGCCATGCCGCATCCGCAGATCCACGACCTGCTGCTGGCCTCCGGCCTCGCACCCGAGCTGCGCAAGGCGCTCACCCCCGTGCACGTGGCACCCTGCTGGGCGCTGATGGTGGCCTACCCCCAGGCCATGCAACCCGGCCTGCCGCACCTCGGCCCGCAGTGGAACGCCGCGCGCAGCACGCACCACCGCATCAGCTGGCTGGCGCGCGAATCCAGCAAGCCCGGGCGCGACCCCATCGAGCGCTGGACCGTGCAGGCCAGCCCCGCCTGGTCCACCAAGCACCTGGAAGACGACGCCGAGCGTGCCAAGGCCAAGCTGCTCAAGGGCTTCGCCGAAATCACCGGCATCCGCGCCACGCCCACCCATGCCGTGGCACACCGCTGGCGCTTTGCCCAGACGCAGACGCCGCTGGGCCAGAGCCACCTGCTCGACAGGGCGCTGGGCATCGGCGCCTGCGGCGACTGGTGCCTGGGCCACCGCGTCGAGGACGCCTTCGTCTCCGGCCTGGAGATGGCGCTCGCTCTCGCCTGAGTCCGTTCGGACGGGGGCCATGACGGCCATGTACAGAGGCCGCTTCGCCCCTTCGCCCACTGGCCCCCTGCATGCCGGCTCGCTGGTTGCCGCCCTCGCCAGCTGGCTCGATGCGCGCGCCCACGGCGGCGTGTGGCTGGTACGCATGGAAGACGTGGACACGCCCCGCTGCGTGCCCGGCGCGGGCGACACCATCCTGCGCCAGCTGGCCGCCTGCGGCCTGGTCAGCGACGAGCCGGTGGTCTGGCAAACGCAGCGCGGCCCGCTCTACCAGCGGGCGCTGGACCACCTGGTGGCCCACGATCGCGCCTACCCCTGCGCCTGCTCGCGCAAGGACATCGAGGCCGCACGGCAGGCCCAGGGTCTCGTGCGGGAGCGCCACCACATCGCGGTCTATCCCGGCACCTGTCGGCCCGAGCGGGGCGGCCTGCACGGCCAACCCGCCAGGGCCTGGCGCTTCGCCATCGATCCCGCGCACAGCAACGTGCGCTGGGCCGACCGCCAGCTCGGACCGCAGACGCAGGACGTGGCCACCGAGGTGGGCGACTTCGTGCTCAAGCGCGCCGACGGCCTCTGGGCCTACCAACTCGCGGTGGTGGTGGACGACGCGGCGCAAGGCATCACGCACGTGGTGCGTGGCGAAGACCTGGCCGACAACACGGCGCGCCAGATCCTGCTGCAACAGGCGCTGGGCCTGCCCACGCCGGCTTACCGGCACACCCCGCTGGTGCTTGGTGACAACGGTGAAAAGCTCAGCAAGCAGAACGGCGCGCAGGCCCTGGACCTGAGCGATCCCCCCACCGCCCTGATGCAGGCAGCCCAGGTGCTCGGGCTTCCCACGCCAGCGCGCGACACGGTGACCAACCAGCTGGCGGCGTGGACGAAGGCCTGGCCCGCCTAAAATCCACCCCTTCCCCGACCGACCGCTCCCGATGACCGATCCCCGCCACGCCCAACCGCGCCCAGCCCCCGCCGACACCACCTTCATGCGGGAGGTGAAGAGCTATGTGCTGCGCGCGGGCCGCATGGGCCCGGGCCAGGCTCGAGCCTTCGAACAGCACGGCCCCCGCTTCCTGCTGAACTACGCCCCGGGCGCGTTCGACGCGGCTGCGGCCTTCGGCCGCGCTGCACCGCTCATCATGGAGATCGGCTTCGGCATGGGCGGCGCCACCGCACACATCGCCGCCGTGCGCCCGCAGGACAACTTCCTCTGCTGCGAAGTGCACGAGCCCGGCGTGGGCGCCCTGCTCAAGCTCGTGGGTGAGCAAAGCCTGGAGAACATCCGCATCTTCCGCCACGACGCGGTCGAGGTGCTGGACCACATGCTGGGCGAAGCCAGCCTCGATGGCGTGCACATCTTCTTCCCCGACCCCTGGCACAAGAGCCGCCACCACAAGCGCCGCCTGATCCAGGGCCCGTTCGTGAGCCGCCTCGCGCGCCACCTCAAGCCGGGCGGCTACCTGCACCTCGCCACCGACTGGGAGCCCTATGCCCAGCAGATGCTGGAAGTGCTTCAGGCCGAGCCCCTGCTGAGCAACACCGCCGAAGCAGGTGGCGACGGCTTTGTGCCCAAGCCCGACTACCGCCCGCTCACCAAGTTCGAGAACCGCGGCCTCAAGCTCGGTCACGGCGTCTGGGACCTCGTGTTCCGCCGGGTCTGATCCGCAACGGGCCACCATGGGCCGTCCCCCGAAGAACCCGGCGATTCCCTCGCGGCAAGGCGTGTCCGCCAGCTGCATCGCCCTGCCCTACGGCAAGGCCGCGCCCTGGCCGCTGCTGCTCGACTTCCTGGCCGACCGCCTGAGCGCCGTGAGCCGCGAGGCCTGGGCCCAACGGCTCGCGCGCGGCGAGGTGCTTGACGACGCGGGCCAGGCCCTGCCACCCGATGCGGTTTTCACGCCGGGGGTGCGGGTCTACTACTACCGCGAACTCGACCACGAACCGGTGGTGCCGTTCGAGGAAACCGTGCTGCACCTGGACGAGCACCTGCTGGTGGCGGACAAACCGCATTTCCTGCCGGTGACACCCGGTGGGCGCTACGTGCAGCAAAGCCTGCTGGTGCGGCTGAAGAACCGGCTGGGCATCGACACGCTGAGCCCCATCCACCGCATCGACCGCGAGACAGCGGGCCTGGTGGTGTTCAGCCTGCGCCCGCAGGACCGCGACGCCTACCAGTCGCTGTTCCGGGACCGCGCGGTGCACAAGGTGTACGAAGCGCTCGCGCCCTCTGGCGATGCATCCCAGGCCTGGCCCGTGGTCCGGCGCAGCCGCATCGAGGAAGCGCACGACGCCTTCTTCCGCATGAACGAGACGGAGGGCGAGCCCAACAGCGAGACGCGCATCGAGCGGCTGGAGGTGCGCGGCCCCTGGGCGCGCTACCGCCTGGAGCCCGTCACCGGCAAGCGGCATCAGCTGCGCGTGCACATGAACGCGCTGGCGCGGCCCATCGTGGGCGACCAGTTCTACCCGCGCGTGCAGCGCGGGCCGCACGAAGCCGAGGATTTCTCGAACCCGCTGCGCCTGCTGGCCCGGGCCATCGCCTTCACCGATCCGGTGACGGGCGAGGCACGGGCCTTCCAGAGCCAGCGCGCGCTGGACTGGCCCGAAGCGATCAGGCCTTGATCTCGCGCGCCGTGATCTGGTACTTGAAGTCGTCCGGCGCGTAGGAGTCCAGGCGCTGGCCGCCGGTCTCGCCCACCGGGTACATGAAGAAGCCCAACTGCGGGCCCTGTGCCTGCGGCAGCTTCACGTCGTGCGCCATGTTCCAGGCCATCCAGTTGCCCTCCCAGCCGCCGAACAGCGCGCGGTTCACCGGCGTGACCACCGGGTGCTGCGTGGTCTTGATCCACTCGGGCGTCTCCAGGCGCATGACCTTGGCCACGTCGGCCGGGTCCATCGCCACCCAGCCGTGGCCGGCCAGGTGCACCTCGGCGCGGCAGTGCTGCGCCCCCTTGAGGCTCGCGGGGTTACCGCTCAGTTCCTTGTAGCCGAAGGCCGACGGCGCGAGTCGGATGCCATAGACGTCTCTCGCGGGCAACCCTGCCGCGCGACACAGGCCGACGAAGATGGCATTGAGGTCGGCGCACTTGCCGCCCAGGTTGCCGGTCTCCAGCATGGTCTTGATGTCGCCTTCGCCGCAGCCGCGCACCTTGGGTTCGCGGTAGGTGTTGGCCACCACCCAGTCGTAGATCTGGCGCGCTTTTTCCACGTCGGTGCGCGCACCGCGCGTGGCCTTCAGCGCGGTTTCGCGCACGATGCCGTCGGTGGGCAGCAGGGCCGTGGGCCGGGTCCAGAAGCGCAGGCTGGCGGCGTCTTCGGTGCTGGCCGTTTTCTGCGAAAGATCGGCCGCGCGGTTGCGCGTCTGCACGCGGCTGGTGAGTTCGACATACGGCGTGGCGCCTGCTTCAGCGAAGGTCACATGCAGCATGCGCGCGCCGTAGTGCCGCTCTTCGGTCAGCCGAGCGTTGCCGTTGGTGCGGAAGTCGCTGGTGAACGACTTCTGCCAGTCGCTCTCGATCGAGGGGAGCGGAAGCCAGACCTGGGTGGCACCGCGTGGCAGCTCGATGTCCACGCGCGTGGTCACATCGAAGGTGCGCCAGGCGCCGGGCTGGGGGTTGAAGGCGCGCTGCGCCGGATGGGCCTGGGCCAGGGCCCCGGCGGTTTGGAACAGGGGCGATGCGGCGGCCACGGACGTGGCGGCGCGCTGCAGGAAGCGGCGGCGATCGGGGGTCATGAAGAGAACTCCGGAATAGGGAACAAAGGCGGAACCGCACACACCGGGTGCGATGCATCGCCATGGGGAATGCGGCACAGCGCGCCGCAGAGGGATTATGTGGGCCGCGCTGCGCGGTCAGCAAAACTGCCGCCTGCCGGCATCAGGTCCCGAGCAGTTGATCCACCCAGCCCAGCGCCTCGCGACCGCTCCAGTCGACCTCGCCCCGCACGCGCTGGCGAGCGCGGCCCTGGCGGTCGATCAGCACCGTGGTCGGAAACACCCGCACGCCCCAGGCGCGCGCGTGCTCGCCCAGCGGGTCGAGCCACACCGGCAGGCTCAGGTTGGTCTGCTGCACAAAGCGCTGCGCGCGTTGCGGCGGCTCCTTGAAGTTGAGCGCGATCACCGCCAGGCGGTCCTCGCCGATCAGCGAAGGCAGGTCCTGCAGCATGGGCATCTCGGTGCGGCAGGGCTCGCACCAGCTGGCCCAGAAGTTGAGCAGCACGGCGCGGCCTTTGAAGTCGGCGAGCTTCACGGCCCGACCTTGCAGGTCCAGTGTCGCCAGCGCCGGCGTGGGCGTGCCGCGCGGCCAGGCGCTCAGCTCGAAAGCCGGCTGCGCGCCGACCGCCACCGGTCCCAAGGCCACGGCCAGCCCGCCGCCCAGGACCTGTCGGCGGTTCAGCGTGCTCACAGGCGTTCGGCCACCCAGCCCTGCACCGACTGCAGCGCCTTGGGCAGACCGCTGGCGTCGGTGCCGCCGGCCATGGCCATGTCGGGCTTGCCGCCGCCCTTGCCGCCCACCTGCTGGGCCACGAAGTTCACCAGTTCGCCGGCCTTGACCTTGCCCATGCTGTCGGCCGTGACGCCGGCGGCCAGCTGCACCTTGGCGCCATCCACGGCGGCCAGCACGATGGCGGCGGACTTGAGCTTGTCCTTGAGCTTGTCCAACGTGTCGCGCAAGGTCTTGGCGTCGGCGCCGTTGAGCACGGCGGCCAGCACCTTGATGCCCTTGACGTCCACCGCCTGCGCCACCAGCTCGTCGCCCTGGCTGGAGGCGAGTTTGCCCTTGAGGGCCGCCACTTCCTTCTCCAGCGCCTTGACCTGCTCCAGCGTCTGGCCGATGCGCGCGTTCAACTCGGCCGTGGGGGCCTTGAGCACACCGGCGGCCTGCGCCACCGTGTCTTCCAGCGACTGCAGGTAGGCCAGCGCGTTCGTGCCGGTGATGGCTTCGATGCGGCGCACGCCCGCGGCCACGCCGCTTTCGCCCACCACCTTGAACAGGCCGATGTCGCCGGTGCGCTGCACGTGCGTGCCGCCGCAGAGTTCGCGGCTGCTGCCGATGTCGAGCACGCGCACGGTCTCGCCGTATTTCTCGCCGAACAGCATCATGGCGCCGGTCTTCTGCGCCGACTCGATGTCCATCAGGCGCGCCTGCGTGGCGTGGTTGTCGAGAATCTCGGCGTTGACCTTGGCTTCGATCTGGCGGATCTGCGCGTCCGTCACGGGGGCGTTGTGCGCGAAGTCGAAGCGCGTGCGCTCGGCGTTCACCAGCGAGCCCTTCTGCTGCACGTGCTCGCCCAGCACCTCGCGCAAGGCCTTGTGCATCAGGTGGGTGGCGCTGTGGTTGCGCACGGTGGCGGCCCGCAGCGCGGTGTTCACCTGCGCGTTCACGTGATCGCCCACGTTGAGCGTGCCCTGCTCCACGCTGCCGTGGTGGCCGAACACGTCGGCCTTGATCTTCTGCGTATCGCCCACGGCGAAACGTGCCGAGCCACTGGTGATGACGCCTTCGTCGCCGACCTGGCCACCGCTCTCGGCGTAGAACGGCGTGTTGTCCAGCACCACCACACCGGTCTGGCCGGCGTTCAGCGCGGCGACCGGGGTGCCTTCGAAGTAGAGCGCGACGATCTTGCCGGGCGCTTCCAGCTGTTCGTAGCCCACGAACTGGTTGCCCGCGCCGGAGTAGTCCAGCGCCTTGTCCATCTTGAACTTGCCGGCCGCGCGGCCCGCGGCCTTCTGCTTTTCCATCGCGGCGTGGAAGCCCGCCTCGTCCACCGACAGGCCGCGCTCGCGGCAGACGTCGGCAGACAGGTCGAGCGGGAAGCCGTAGGTGTCGTGCAGCTTGAAGGCCACCTCGCCCGGCAGCACCTTCTCGCCGCCGGCCAGCGCCGCGTCGAGGATTTCCATGCCGTTGGCCAGCGTTTCGTAGAAGCGCTCTTCCTCCGCCTTGAGCACCTCGATGATGCGCTGCTCCTGCCGCGCCAGGTTCGGGTAGGCCGCGCCCATCAGCTTCACCAGGTCGGGCACCAGCTTGTGGAAGAACGGCGTCTTCTGGCCCAGCTTGTAGCCATGGCGGATGGCGCGGCGCACGATGCGGCGCTGCACATAGCCCCGGCCTTCGTTGCTGGGGATCACGCCGTCGCTCACCAGGAAGGCGGTGGCGCGGATGTGGTCGGCGATCACCTTGAGCGAGGGGTTGTCCAGGTCGCTGATGTGGGTCTCGCGCGCGGCGGCCTTGATGAGCGCGGCGAAGATGTCGATCTCGTAGTTGCTGTGCACATGCTGCAGGATCGCGGCCAGCCGCTCCAGGCCCATGCCGGTGTCCACGCAGGGCGCGGGCAGCGGCGTGACGGCACCGGTCTCGTCCATGTTGAACTGCATGAACACGTTGTTCCAGATCTCGATGAAGCGGTCGCCGTCCTCATCGGGGCTGCCGGGAGGGCCACCGGGGATCTCGGGGCCGTGGTCGTAGAAGATCTCGCTGCAGGGGCCGCAGGGGCCGGTGTCGGCCATCATCCAGAAGTTGTCGGACTTGTAGCGCCCGCCCTTGTTGTCGCCGATTCGGATCACGCGCTCGGGCGGCAGGCCGATCTCCTTCGTCCAGATGTCGTAGGCCTCGTCGTCCTCTTCGTACACCGTCGCCAGCAGGCGCTCCTTGGGCAGCTGGTAGACCTCGGTCAGCAGCTCCCAGGCCCATTTCAGGCTCTCGCGCTTGAAGTAGTCGCCGAACGACCAGTTGCCCAGCATTTCGAAGAAGGTGTGGTGGCGCGCGGTGTAGCCCACGTTCTCCAGGTCGTTGTGCTTGCCGCCGGCGC
>JAGKSX010000085.1 GCA_018993155.1 Hydrogenophaga sp. | reverse complement strand
CGCCGCGCTTCGCGCGTCCCCCCAAGGGGGGCAACACCTGCGGCCCGGCAAAGCCGGTTCCGCGGTGTTTCTGGGCGGGGTCATTTCGTTTCTGCAATGCTTTCTTTTCTTTAACTTTCAATTTGCCATGACCCTCGACGCGCAAGCCCTCGATCAGATCTTCCTCAAGGCGCGCACCGCCAACACCTTCCTCGACAAGCCCGTGCCCGACGAGCTGCTCAGGCAGGTGTACGACATCGCCCGCATGGGGCCCACCTCGATGAACACGCAGCCCGCGCGCTACGTGTTCCTCAAGACGCCCGAGGCGCGCGCGCGCCTGCTGCCCGCGCTCTCGCCGGGCAACCTGGACAAGACGCGCGTGGCGCCGGTCACGGTCATCGTGTGTGCCGACAACCGCTTCCACGAGTTCATGCCCCAGGTGTGGCACCGTGAAGGCGCGAAGGAAAACTTCGAGAGCAACCCCGCGCTGAGCGAAGCCACGGCCACCCGCAACAGCACGCTGGGTGGCGCGTACTTCATCATCGCGGCGCGCGCGCTGGGCCTGGACTGCGGGCCCATGAGCGGCGTGGACCTGGCCAAGGTGAACGCCGAGTTCTTCCCCGACGGGCGCTGGCGCGCGAACTTCCTGATCAACCTCGGGTATGGGGATGGGAAGGTGTTCGACCGCAATGCGCGCTTGAGTTTCGAGCAGGCTTGTCAGGTGCTTTGAGCGCGGCGATCGCCGCGCACGGGATCAATGCGCCCGCAATGCCTTGCTGAAAAAGTCGACGACCGTTGCATTGAAGCTCGCGTGAAACGCGACCCGATCGAAACCAGGAGCGCTGGTGCAAATCGGGGGCGCGATCGACGCCAGCGCGCTGCTGCACGGCGCCAGGAAGTCGAAATGCCCTGCCTTGGGGACGGCATGGTAGTCCGGTGTCTGCGGCAATGCGAGCCGGACCGCTTCGGCGTATCGCGGATGTGGAAGGATGGCATCGTCCTCGGCGCGCCAGAGCTGCACAGGGACCTTGACGTTCTTGAGCCCATCGGGTGCGAAGCTGAAGCCGAGCGCTGGTGCGGCCACCACAGCGGCCTTGATCCGAGGGTCCGTCGCGTTGGCGATGGCGGACGCGGTGGGCGGAGAGACGTTGCTGCCGCTCTTCGCCAGGAGCTGGCACGCAAAGTCGCCGGGGTATTGGCGGCACACGGGCTCGATCTTTGAAAAGTCGGGCACCCCGCCGATGTTCGCGAGCGTGGTGAAGCCGCCGGCGGAGAAGCCAAACATGCCGACGCGCGCCGGGTCGATCACCGCACGACCGTCCCAGCTCGCCAGCATGTGGTCGATCACCCGGCGGATCTGCCGGGGGCGGTCCATGATGTCGACGGCGCGACTCTGGTCGGCGTAGTTGTCGCCCGTGTGCATGACGGCCGCCACCACGAAGCCGGCGTCGGCAAGCGCCATGGCTGTGTCGAAGTGCCCGAGATAGGAGCCACCGGTGCCGTGCGAGATCAGCACCAGCGGCAGTGCCTTGCCCTGCACCGGGCCTTTGACGGCCACGCTCATCGTCGTCGGGCCCATGGCCACGGGTTGGACCGCCGCCGAACTCGGGTACCAGATGCCGATTTCGAGCGGCTTGCCGTCCGGATCGGCGGCGAATCCGTGCTGAAAACCGGCGGCGTGGGCGCAGGCACCTGCAAGCGCCAGGGTGAGGGCCACGGAGAACCGTTTTGTGTTGAGCGTTTTCATGTAGTGCGAGCCTTGATTGGATGACGCTCGCGATTATCTGGGCGGGCCACCCATGGGCCTTGCCCTTTGCGACGATGCAATGGGCGGTCGGCGCGGAGGTGATTGAGAAACTCAAACACTGCGCCAAGTGATTCGCCCATCACGGCAAGGCGAGGGTGAAATAGAAGGTCGCGCCTTGGTTCGGTCTTGCCTGCACCCACACGCGCCCACCATGGCGCGCCGCGATGCGTTGCACGATGCTCAGGCCGATGCCAGTTCCCTTGAACTCGGTTTCGCTGTGCAGGCGTCGGAAGGGACTGAACAGTTGATCGGCATGGGCCATGTCGAAGCCACAGCCGTTGTCTTTGACGTAGAAGACATCTTGGCCTGCGTTGAATTCGTGGCCAACTTCGATGCGGGTAATGTCCCGGTTGGCGCAGAACTTCCAGGCGTTGCGCAGCAGGTTGTCGAGCACGCTGCGCACGAGCACCGGATCGCCCTGGGCCTTCAGGTCTGGGGCGATGCGCACGTCAGCCACTCGCTCGGGCTCGGTCTCCATCTGCTGCTCGATGATTTCCGCAGCGATGCTGCTCAGATCCACTTCGCTGAGTTGCGGCGTCACTTTAGAGAGGTGCGAGAGGTTGAGCAGGGCATCGATGAGGTTGCTCATCTGGGTGCTCTTGGCCGCGATCCGTGCGATCAGCTTGATACCTTCCTCATCCAGTTGGGTCCGATGGTCTTCCAGAAGCACTGCACTGAGTCCGGCGATGGCGCGAATGGGCGAGCGCAGGTCGTGCGCCACCGAGTAGCTGAAGGTTTCCAGCTCCTTGAGGCTCTCGCGCAGTTCGTTGGTGCGCTCCCCCACGAGACTTTCCAGTCCTTCATTGAGCTTGCGCAGCCGAATCTCCGCGTGTTTGCGCTCCGAGATATCCTGCACCACGCCACTGATGCGTTGCGCGGGCAGGGCGCTGGCGTCGATCTTGATCCAGCGCGCGGGCTTCTGGTCGCTCAGCAGGCGAAACTCCTCACTGAATTTTTTCAGGGGGTCCAGCGCTTCCTGGAAGCGGGTGGCGACGAGGGCGCGGTCTTTTTCGTCGATGCCCGCGAGAAAGTTATCAAGGGTGATCAAGTTTTCGGCTGGCTTGTCGAGCAGTTCGGCGGTGCGCGGGTTGAGCGTCATGGCAGCGTTCGAAGGATCGAACTCCAAGATGCCCAGGCTGGCGGCGTCCAGGGCCTGCTGCAGCAGGCGGCGGTTTTCCACCAGCGCTTCCTCCACCGCATGGCGCTCCAGTGCCATCTGAATGGTGGCATGCAGTTCGCGTTCGGAGAACGGTTTGATCAGATAGCCATAGGGACGTGTCTTGCGCGCGCGTTCGAGGGTGGAGTCTTCGGAATAGGCGGTGAGGTAGATCACCGGCACAGGACTGTTCTGGTTCAGCCGCGCGGCCACTTCGATGCCGTCCATATCGCCCTCGATGTGAATGTCCATCAGCACGAGATCGGGGCGGGATTGCGAGACGAAATCCAGGCTGTGCTGCCCAGAGACAGCCACGTGTGGCACTTCGTAGCCCAACTGCGAGAGGCGCTGCTGCAGGTTGAAGGCAACGATGCTTTCGTCTTCCACAATCAGGATTCGAGCGGGTTGTCTCATGGCGCCGTCCCCAGTTGAAAGCTGAGCGAGAACCGAGTGGGGTTTTCGCGCTGGATATCCAGTTTTCCGTGCAACTGCTGCGTCAGGAGCTGGACCAGCTGCAGCCCGAGCGAACCGGTGCGTGAGAGGTCGAGCGCCTGCGGGATGCCTTGTCCATCGTCACTGATGCACAGCTCGATCTGCTTCTCGCCTTGTTGACGGATGTCCACTGAAATCCTGCCGCGTTGCTGGTTCGGGAAGCCGTGCTTGAGCGCGTTGCTCACGAGTTCATTGACGATCAAGCCGCACGGGATGGCCTCGTTGATGGGCAGCTTGACGTCATGCGCGTTGATCTCGATGTCCACTTGTCCAGACGTCGAGCCGTACGCCTCGGTCAGGCGGGGCAGAAGTTCCCCCAGGAAGCGCTGGAAGTCCACCTGCGCGAAGTTCTGCGACTGGTACAAAGTCTGGTGAATCAGCGACATTGAGCGCACACGGTTCTGACTGTCGCGCAGCATGCCGATCAATTCGCTGTCGCTGCTTTTGAGGGCCTGGAGATCGAGCAGGCTGTGGATGACCTGAAGGTTGTTCTTGACGCGGTGGTGCACCTCGCGCAGCAGCAAGTCCTTTTGTTGCAGCGCGTCTTGAATTCGCTTCTCGCTGAGCTTGCGCTCGCTCAGATCCAGGATCACCGAGAGGATCATCGGACCCTCGCCAGTCTGCACCGGGTTGATGCCGATTTCGACGGGAAACTCGCTGCCATCCTTCCGCAGGCCGCTCAGATCGCGCCCTGCGCCCATTGGGCGCGCATTGGTTTCGGCGAGAAACCCCTGGCGGTAGCCGGGATGGGCATGGCGATAGCGGGCAGGAATGAGCATTTCGACCGGGCGTCCGATCAATTCCGCGCTGCTGTAGCCGAACGTGGTTTCTGCGAGCTGGTTGAGGCGGGTGATCTCCCCCAGCTGATTGACGACGATCATGGCGACCGGGATGCGATCGAACGCCTGCCCCAGATACTCGTCCAGCTTCAGCCTCTGCTCCGCCATGCCGGGCATCGTATGTCAGTTGTGTAGGGCTGCCTACTGCGCAAACCCCATGGCCGTGTCACCGCGGCGTCGAATCGCCACAATTGTGCATAGGGCTGGGCATGTTTCTCCCCCATTCACGCTCAAGCTGCGCACGGTGTCACCCATGCGACTCACGGCAACCGCTGCACAGACCGTGGGATGCCCTCCAGCACCCGGGCCGCACCCCAGGCGCACATGAGTGCCCGGCTTTACTCGTTGTCCGTTTGACGCAATGCAACCGTGCAATAGTTTGGACCACTCCAATGCAGTTCATGCGCAACACCGGGGCACCGGTTCACAATGCCCAAGGGCAAAGTTCGCCTGCCGCATTGAGACCCAAGGACACGCCTCTCGCACTTCGACGAAGCTCGCCGCCGATGCAAGCTCACATGAGGACGCTCTGAGCGAAGACACCCATGATCAAGCGAATATCAATCAGGCAACTTCGCCGGGGAATGTATGTTCATGAGTTCTGTGGATCCTGGATGGATCATCCGTTCTGGCGCTCCAGATTTCTGCTTCGCAACGACGCCGAGTTGCAAAGAATCATCTCGGGAGGTGTCCAGGAACTCTGGATCGATACAGCAAAGGGCCTGGATACCGAAAGCGATGTGGCCGGGGGGAGCGAACACCGCGAGCAAGACGGAGCAGAACAAATTGAACGGGAGCTGGAGTTTGCAGCGTCCCTGCCGATGGAATACGACCTCGGGCCATCCGAGGGCACCGCGCTGGTCCAGGCGCAGGCGCTGTACCGCCGTTCTGTGCCGAAAATCAAAGCGTTGTTTGGCGAAGCCCGGCTTGGAAAAGCCATACGCGTTGACCAATGCACGGCGTTGCTGGAGGAAATCTCGGAATCGGTGCTCAACAACCCCGGGGCGTTGATCAACGTCGCCCGACTCAAAACGCGCGATGAATACACCTACATGCACTCGATCGCGGTTTGTGCATTGATGATATCGCTGGGTCGGCAACTGGGGCTGGACACGAGTCAACTGCGGGAGGCAGGACTGGCGGGCATGTTGCACGACCTGGGCAAGGCATTCATGCCACGGTCGGTGCTCATGAAGCCAGGCAAGCTGACCGATGCAGAATTCGCCCAGATGAAAAGCCACCCAGAACGTGGCCACGCGTTGCTCAAGGAGTGCGGCAGCGTTGGCCCGATCGTGCTGGACGTGTGTCTCCATCACCACGAGAAGGTTGACGGCAGTGGCTATCCGCATGGCCTCAAAGGCAACGAGATCAGCCTTTTCGCAAAAATGGGAGCCGTGTGCGATGTGTATGACGCGATTACCTCTGAACGCCCTTACAAGAAGGGTTGGGACCCAGGAGAGTCCCTGCGGCGCATGGCGCAGTGGAAGGGGCACTTCGAGCAACGTGTCTTTCAAGCCTTCGTCAAAACCGTCGGGATCTATCCCGTGGGCTCACTGGTGCGTCTGCACTCGGGACGGCTGGCGGTTGTGATGTCACAGGACGCTCGATCCTTGCTGGCGCCAAAGGTCAAGGTGTTCTTTAACACCGCGTCGAACAAGCGCATCGAACCGCAGGAGATCGAACTCGCCAGTCACTGGTGCAACGACAAAGTGGCTGGTTGTGAGTCGCCTGACAATTGGAACTTTACGGACATGGACCTCTTGTGGGGTGCGCCCCGGACCTAGCCGGGTAATTTTGCTGCGAGCACGTCGACCTTCTCGATGGTTGGCGGCGCAGAGAACAGTTCTCCGGCCTTTGCCATCAAGGCCGCTGCGACCTTGCCGGAGAGATGCGCTTGCCTTCCCGCTTCGTCGGGGAAGGCATCGAAGATCCCGAAGGTCGTCGGCCCAAGACGTATCCCAAACCAGGCCGTTGTGGCGGGCTCCTCCATGACCAGGGGGAGGCCACTCATCAGGAAGCTCTCAACCTCGCTCTCTTTGCCGGGTTTCGCTTCGAGGCGAACGAACAAAGCGACTTTGACCATGAGTTATCTCCTAGTGTGCCAAGGGGTCACAAGGCTACGCGCTTTTAGGAGGCCCAACGTAAATGGACGGGAAACTTACAGAATAAAACGGCCAGCAATGTCTGGAGGCAAGCTCCGCAGTACTTGGTCACTGGCAAAACGATCCAGGCGGCGCTTCCGTTGCAGCCCTTCAAGGCCTGGCGAGGCTCAAGCAGTTTTGAGTACCTTGACCGACAGGAATGGGAGGATGTTGCTCATGGCCCGTGAAACGAACTGGTCCTTCTCGCCCACAGGTGCAACGCAGTGAAGTGCGCTCTCGGCAGCCTCGATACCTTCAAGCCTCGCAATGATCCATGCGGCCAGGTAAGGCGATGCCAGGCAGCCGCCCGCCGTGGCGACGTTGTCGCGAGCAAAGAAGGGTTGATTGAGCACGTCCACGCCGGCCTCTTGCACCCATGGTTTGGTGGTCAGGTCGGTGCAGGCGGAAACGCCTTGGAGCAGACCGAGTTTGGCAAGGACAAGGGTGCCAGAACACTGCGCCGCCAGCAGTTGCCGTGATGGGTCCAGCTTCAGTTGTGACATCAGCACCGGGTTGGCCACGACCTCCCGTGTGAGAAGCCCGCTTCCAACGACGACCGCGTCCGCACTGGCCGCTTCCTCCAGCGTGGTTTGAGCTTCCACCACCACACCGTTCATGGAGCGCACCTTGGCAGAAGGGCTGGCGATCGAGACGCGCCAGCCAGGCTTCTTGACGCGATTCAAGATGCCGAGGGCCACAAAAGAATCGAGCTCGTTGTAGCCCTCAAAGGTCAGGATGGCAATGTGCATGAGATGTGCCCTCGTTAACGATCAACACTGGGTCGGTGAAGTTGACGGCGGTGATTGGCCTCGACCTGGATTTTCGCTCAAGGTCCTTTTGCGAAAGGGGGCTTGCTGTGGATCGCTCGTCGAACGTCCAGTTGCAGCTGATCTGACAATGAAACAGTCCGCCGCACCTGCCGGGATTGGCATAAAGTCTCTCCCGCTCACGAAAAAGGTGAGCCGGGTGTGAGAACCTGCAAACGTAGGCGGAGGCCGTGAACCTGACAAGGAAAATGGCCTCTATCGCTCCAGACCCATGCCTTTTTGGCGGCCTGGACGGGAGGCCGCAAGGCCTACCGGTTTGCCCGGCGTTTCCGGTTCTCACCCCGTTCAGGCCGCCGCCCTTATCCAGGGCGGCGGCTGTTCACCAACGAACAGGGAAGCCACCACATGCCCCGGCTGCAGCACAAGCAACAGAGACTCGCCGTCTTGTTTGACGCGGAAAACGTCTCCTACACACTCACCCGTCCCATCCTGCTGCGCGCCGCGAGTTATGGCGTGCTGGCGGTCAAGCGCGCGTATGCGGACTGGTCCCGGCCGGGCATGAGCCGCTGCAGGAACGTGCTGCTGCACAACGCGATCGAGCCGGTGCAGCTCTTTCCCTACGCCAAGGGCAAGAACGCCGCCGACATCGTGCTCAGCCTGGACGCGATGTCGCTGGCGAACACGGGCCAGTTCGACGGGGTGTGCCTCGCGTCGTCGGACAGTGACCTCACGCCACTGGCCTTCTGCCTGCGGCGCGAGGGTCTGCGGGTTTACGGCTTTGGCGCGCGCCAGACGCCCCGGGCCTTCGTGGCGGCGTGCAACAGCTTCATCTACACGGAGTCGATCGCCGCTGCCGCCTGAGCCTGGCGCCGCCTCAGGCCGCGCGCCGCGCCATCAGCGCCCACACGCCTGCCGCCGTCAGCAGCGAGCCACCCGCGAGGTGAAAGCGCCGCTGCGCGCGCGGCGAGGTGAGCACCCGGCGCGCCGAGCCCGCGAACACGGCGTACAACGTGGCGTTGAGCGTGGCCAGCACCACGAAGGTGACGGCCAGCACCCACAGCTGCGGACCCACCGGCACCGAGGGGCTGATGAACTGCGGCAGGAAGGCCACGAAGAACACGATGCCCTTGGGGTTGAGCGCGGTCACCAGGTAGGTGTTGGCGAACAGGCGCCAGCGCGATTGCGGCGCGGGTGGGGCGGCCAGTTCGGTGGACGAGATGCCCGCGCGCAGCAGCTTGACGCCCAGGTAGATGAGGTACAGGCCGCCGGCCCACTTGATGAGGGTGAACCAGAAGGCCGAGGTGGCGAGCAGCGCGCCCAGGCCGAGCAGCGAGACCGCCAGCGCGGTGGAGTCGCCCAGCGCCACGGCCGCCACCAGCGGCACGTTGGCGCGCCGGCCGTGGGCCATGGAGTAGCTGATGACGGTGAGGATGGTCGGGCCGGGGATGATCAGCATGACGGCCGATGCGGCGACGAAGGCGAGCCAGAGTTCGATGGGCATGGGGCTTATCCGATGGAGCCGAGGGTGGTGTCGCTCTGGGCGTGGGCGTCGCCCATGTAGAGCTTGAGGATGGGGCCTTCGCCGTCGTGTTCCCACACGCGGCCGCGGATGAGGAACTGCCGGCCACCGAGGCGGACCAGGTCGCCCTGGGCCGGCTGCACCGGGTGGCCTTGCCAGAAGGCGGGCACGGTGATGGGGGTGCGGCGGATCCAGGCCTGGTCTTCCGCGCTGAACACCAGGACCGTGCGCAAGCTCGATGGGCTCATGGGTTGTCTCCTTGGGCTGGCTGACTTTGAGGGGCCGATGAACGGGAGCTTAGCGCAAGCGGGCGGGCCGGGGTGACCAGAAATGACATGGTTTCCCCACACAAGACGGCCTCGGGGGCGTCGATACAGCAGACATCTGTCCACACACTCAAGGTATCTGCCATGCGCGTCAACTCTCCCGTTACCCAGCGTGAATACGAGTTCCCCGACAACGCCACGCTGATGTCGACCACCGACACCCAGAGCCACATCACCTACGCCAACGCTGCGTTCGTGGACGTGAGCGGTTTCACGCTGGAGGAGATCCAGCGCCAGCCACACAACCTCGTGCGGCACCCGGACATGCCCAAGGAGGCGTTCGCCGACATGTGGGCCACGCTCAAGGGCGGTGAACCCTGGACGGCGCTGGTGAAGAACCGCCGCAAGAACGGCGACCATTACTGGGTGCGGGCCAACGCCACGCCGGTGATCCGCAACGGCCAGACCGTGGGCTACATGTCGGTTCGCACCAAGGCCAGCCGCGAAGAGATTGCGGGCGCCGAGCGGCTCTACGCCGATATGCGCGAGGGCCGCGCCCGGCACCTGAAGCTGCACAAGGGCCTGCTGCTGCGCACCGGGCTGATGGGGCTGACGACCGCGTTCAAGACCATGGGGGTGCGCAGCCGCATCCGCCTGCCGCTGGCGGTGTTGCTGGCCGCTCTTGCTGGCGGCGCCTGGGCGCTGGGGCTGCATGGCATGGAGTGGGCGCAGTTCGCTGGGCTGTCGGCCGTGGGCGTGGGCCTGACGGGCTGGTTCCTCGAATCGCAGCTGGCCGCCCCTCTGGAGTACCTGCGCGAGCAGGCCTTGCGCGTGGCCACCGGCGACACCCACAAGGTGGCGCACATGGACCGGGTGGACGAGATCGGCATGACGATGCGCACCATCAGCCAGCTGGGCCTGATGTTCCGCTGGCTGATCGACGACGTGAGCCAGCAGGTGCTGACGGTGCAGACGGCGGTGACCGAGATCGCCCAGGGCAACAACGACCTGAGCCAGCGCACCGAGCAGGCGGCGTCCAGCCTGCAGCAGACGGCGGCGTCCATGGAGCAGATGACCGCCACCGTGCGCCAGAACGCCGAGACCTCCAGCCAGGCCAACCAGCTTTCGGGCACGGCCAGCGACGCGGCTTCGCGTGGAGGCCATGCGGTGTCCCAGGTGGTGCACACCATGAGCGAGATCACCGAGAGCTCGCGCAAGATCAGCGACATCATCGGCGTGATCGATGGCATCGCCTTCCAGACCAACATCCTGGCATTGAACGCGGCGGTGGAGGCCGCGCGCGCCGGTGAGCAGGGCCGGGGCTTCGCGGTGGTGGCCGGCGAGGTGCGCAGCCTCGCTCAGCGCAGTGCCGAGGCGGCCAAGGAAATCAAGCAGCTGATCGGCGCCAGCGCGGGCAAGGTGGAGGCCGGCACGCGCCTGGTGGACGACGCGGGCAAGACGATGGACGAGATCGTGCAGCAGGTGCGGCGCGTGTCGGACCTCATCAGCGAGATCAGCGCGGCCACGATCGAGCAGAGTGGCGGCATCCAGCAGGTGAGCCAGGCCGTGGGCCATCTCGACCAGGTGACGCAGCAGAACTCGGCCCTGGTGGAGCAGGGCGCCGCCGCCTCACAAAGCCTGCAGCAGCAGACGAAGCGGCTGGTGGAGGCGGTGAGCGTGTTCCGCTGAAACCGGGGCCGTCATACCAGGTGGCGTTGCACCCACCAGCCGATGGCGCGGGGCAGCTCGGACCAGTGCCAGGTGCTGGGCTGGCACTGCACGCAGCTGGTGCCCGGGTCGTCGAAGCTCAGCACGTCGAAGTCGGTGTGGGCAAGCGCGAGTTCGCGGCTGAGCATGCAGCCGCTGGCGCGGTCGATGCGGGCGTCCAGGATGGCCAGGGCCGGGGGCGATTGCTGCGCCCGCCGCAGGGCGGCGACGGGATCGACCGTCCAGTAGATCTGGGTGCTGCGCACCCAGTCGCCGACGAGGCCCCGCACCGTGTCCAGGTATTCCCCGCGCGGGCAGACCACCAGCACCTGCAGGGGCTGGGCGTCAAGCGGCGCGGGGAGGGAAACGGTCATCTCAGGCTCCTGTCGGCTGGACGCGAGAAGCCGCGCCGCCATGCAGAGACTGTGCAGCGCATCGGGGCGCGTGCCTGCGGGGAAAACTGGACGGTGTGGGGCGGAATCACCCGCAAGCCCAGGGGGCCTGTGCGAAAGTCCTCAGTCGTCTTCGGCGCTGATCAGGCCTTCCCGGATGGCCAGGCGCACGAGCGCGGGCAGGTCGCTCACGCCGAGCTTGGCCATGAGCCGGCTGCGGTAGGACTCGACCGTCTTGGGCGAGAGGTGCAGCTGTTCGCCGATGGCCACGCTGGTCAGGCCGCGCACCACGAGCAGGATGACCTGCTGTTCGCGCGCCGAGAGCGATTCGATGCTGCTGGGCGGAGCGTCGCCCATGAGCCCTTCGACCGCCAGCTCGGCCACGCCGATGCCCAGGTACTTGCGGCCCTCGCTCACCGCCGCCACGGCGTCGATCACGTCCCGCGAAGGCGAGCCCTTGAGCACGTAGCCGAAGGCGCCCAGGCGCATCGCTTCGGCCACGTGCCTGGGCTGGGCCGACATGGTCAGCAGGATGGTGCGGGTGCTGAGTTTGCGCCGCTGCAGCTGTTCGAGCAGTTCGAAGCCGGAGCGGTGGGACAGGTGCAGGTCGAGCAGCAGCACGGTGGGCACCAGCCGCACGATGTCGGCGAGCGCGGGGGTGGGCTGGTCCGATTCGCCGATCACGTGGTGCCCGGCGCCTTCGAGCACCGCACGCAGGCCGTCCCTCATCATCGCGTGGTCGTCTACCAGGTATATGTCGCTCATGGCAGTCTCCAGGTGGCGCAATCAGGGCCTTGCGGGTGACGGTTCTCCGGGGGGGGCGGCCGGTGGGGTTCCCCAGGTGAGAGAGATGACGGTGCCGCCTTTGGGCAGGCCCTTGGCTTCCATGCGCGCACCGATGGCCAGCGCGCGTTCGCGCATGCCCACGATGCCCAGGTGCCCGGGCCGGCCAGCGGCCATCTTGGGCGTCAGGCCCTTGCCATCGTCGGTCACCTGAAGGTGCAGCCACTCGGTTTCGCCATCGACACGCACCACCACCTGTCTCGCGTTGGCGTGCATCACGGCGTTGGCCAGGGCTTCCCGGGCCACCATGAAGGCAGCGTATTCCACGTCGGCGGGCCAGCGCACATCGCTTGCGGTGGGCGAGATTTTCAGCTGCAGCGCCACCGGCTCGGCATCGGGGGTGCGCGTGTGCACCTCGTTTTCCAGCGCCGCCTGCAGGCCAAGTTCATCCAGCAACGGTGGGCGCAGCTCCACCAGCACCTGGCGCACCTCGGTGTTGGCCGTGTCGATCATGTTGCCCAGCTTGAAGGCGCGCTCCCTGGCCTTGTCGGGCAGGCCGAGCGGGATCATGCCCGTGAGCGCGTCGAACGACAGCCGGATCGCGCCCAGCGTCTGTCCCAGCTGGTCGTGCAGGATCTGCGCCAGCCGGCGCGTGGTCTGTTTTTCCTGGTGCAGCAGGCGGCGCGTGAGTTCGGAGAGTTCGAGCTGGTACTGCGCCACGGCGCGTTCGGCGCGCACGCGCTCGGTCACGTCGCGCAGGATGGCGGTGAGCAGCTTGGAGCCACGCACGGTGATCTGCGAGATCGACGCTTCGAGGTCCAGCGTCTGGCCGTCGGCCCGCAGGCCGGTCACACGCCCCACACCCATGGGGCGCGTGGTGGTGTGGGATTCCGCAAAACGCTGCAGGTGGTCGAGGTGCTGGGCTCGCTGCATGTCCGGCAGCAGGATGTCCAGTGGTTGCCCGATCATGCTGCTCGCAGGGTGGCCGAAGATGCGGGCGGCGGCGGGGTTGAAGAGGCTGATGCGCCCTTGCAGATCCACGCTGATCACCGCATCGCTGGCGGAGTTGATCACCGCACTCAGCACCTCGCCCTGTTCGCGCAGGTGCTGCTCGGACTGGCTGTAGGGCCGCGCCAGGTGGCGCGAGATCGCGAAACCGGCCAGGCCCAGCAGCAGCGTGGTGATGCCACCCCAGGTCAGCAGGCTGCGCTCGAGCTGGCGCACGGGCTCGACCGCGGCGCTCAGCGGCTGGTAGCCGACCACCTGCCATGGGGTGCGCAGTTCCGAGTCCCGGGGCTGAATGGCCACGTGCGAGAGGAGGTGGTGCCCGCCCTTGTCGTCCTGCACGGTGTGGGGGTTTTCTCCAGGGCCGGTCAGCAGGACGTTCCATTCGCTGTCGGTCACCGTCGGCCGTTCCCCGATCAGCACGCGCCCGTCGGCGTCGACCAGGGCCAGGTTGAGGGACCGGCGGCCCTCTGGCGGCCCCAGCACCTGCTGGCGCAACTGGTCGAAGAAGCGGGCGTCGAGGTGCGCGGCGATCACCCCGCGCGTCAGGCCCTGGGTGTCGTAGACAGGCATGGCAATGTCGGCGAGCGCTTCCGGCACCTGCAGCCCCCGTTTGCTCAGGGGGTCGCGCAGTACCACCGGCGGGTGCAGGCTGCCGAACCACAGGCCGTCCCGGCCGTTCGTGAACACCCCGCGATTGGCGATCGAGGTGCCTTCGAGCAGGCCATCGCTGGCCACTTCCACCTCACCGTGCTCATTGGTCACACCGATCCACACATAGCTGTTGGTGCTGGTCTTCAGGCGCTGCATCTGATCGCGCCAGGTGTCGGTGCGGATGTCGGCCCGGGCCATTTCGCCAAGCAGCTGGAGTTCGACGGTGCGGCGGGCCAGCGAGCGCGCAATCTGCTCGGCGTACAGCTGGGCGGACTGCTCGACACGGGTGCCCGCGCGCTGTTCGAGCTCCTTGGCCACGATGATCTCGGCCAGCAGCAGCGAGAGCACCAGCAACACCAAGGCCACCACTGCGGGCAGCAAGGGCAGTATCCAGGTCAGAACTCGGTCGCGGGGTGCAGCGGTCGTCAAGGGGCTCCCTCTTCTTTTGGGTGGCGCCCTGGCAGCGTATCAGAGCTTGCGAGGTCTTTCGTGTGAAATATCACTCGACAACGGGCTTGTCCGTGGTGAATATGACTTCACTTGCACGAGGCCCTTCATGCGCATCCCCTTGTTGATCATTGGCGCTGTTCTGTGGCACACAGATTTGCATGCGGGCCGTCACCGCGGTGTCAAGGGGATGGGCTACATTGCGGGCGGTCGCCCCACCCAGTCCATATGCCCGAAACCCCCACGCCCGAACCCCCCGCCGCCGTCGGCTTTGGCGAGGCCCTGCGCTTCTGGCTCAAGCTGGGCTTCATCAGCTTCGGTGGGCCGGCCGGGCAGATCGCGATCATGCACGCCGAGCTGGTGGAGCGCCGCCGCTGGATCAGCGAGCGCCGCTTCCTGCACGCGCTGAACTACTGCATGCTGCTGCCCGGTCCCGAGGCCCAGCAGCTAGCCACCTACATCGGCTGGCTGATGCACCGCACCTGGGGTGGCATCGTGGCCGGCGCGCTGTTCGTGCTGCCCTCGCTGTTCATCCTGATCGGCCTGTCCTGGGTGTACCTGCGCTTTGGCGACGTGCCCGTGGTGGCGGGCATCTTCTACGGCATCAAGCCGGCCGTGACGGCGCTGGTGCTGCACGCGGCGCACCGGATCGGCACGCGCGCGCTGCGCAACCTCTGGATGTGGGGCATCGCCGCCGCCGCCTTCGCGGCCATCTTCGGGTTCGACACGCCGTTCCCCGCCATCGTGCTGGCCGCCGGCCTGATCGGCCACTTCGGCGCGCGGCGCTGGCCCGAGGTCTTCGCGCTGGGCGGTGGCCACGCTTCCCAGGCGGCAGGCCATGGGCCGGCCTTGATCGACGACCACACGCCCACGCCGGCGCACGCGCGTTTCTCGAAACGCCATCTGGCGAAGGTGCTTGGCGCGGGGCTGGCGCTGTGGCTGCTGGGCATGGCTGCGCTGTTGGCCACGCAGGGTTGGGAGGGCACGCTGGCCCAGATGGGCTGGTTTTTCACCAAGGCGGCACTGCTCACCTTTGGCGGGGCCTATGCGGTGCTGCCCTACGTGTACCAGGGCGCGGTGGACACGCACCAGTGGCTCACCGGCGCGCAGATGATCGATGGCCTCGCATTGGGCGAGACCACGCCCGGTCCGCTCATCATGGTGGTGGCCTTCGTGGGGTTTGTCGGCGGATGGACAAAGTCCGTGCTGGGGCCGGACGCGCTGTTCCTCGGCGCGGCGCTCGCGGCGACGGTGGTGACCTTCTTCACCTTCCTGCCGTCGTTCGTGTTCATCCTGGCCGGTGGACCGGCGGTAGAGGCCACGCACGGCAAGCTGGGCTTCACCGCGCCGCTCTCGGCCATCACCGCCGCCGTGGTGGGGGTGATCCTCAACCTCGCGCTGTTCTTCGCTTACCACGTGTGGTGGCCCAAGGGCCTCGGCGGGCCGTTCGACCTTGCTTCGGCGGTCATCACGCTGCTGGCGCTGGTGGCGCTGTTCCGGTTCAAGTGGGGCGTGATGCCGCTGCTCGGGGTGTGCGCGCTGGCCGGGCTGGCGCTGACATTGCTGCGCTAGTCAGGCCGTTGCTGCCGCCTTGAGGCCAAGTTTCTTGACCATGGCCTCGCGCAGCAGGAACTTCTGGATCTTGCCGGTGATGGTCATGGGGAAGGCGTCGACGAACTCGATGTAGGCCGGCACCTTGTAGTGCGCGATCTGGCCGCGCGCGAAGTCCTGCAGTTCCTGCACCGTGGCCTTCTCGCCCGCCTTGAGCACCACGCAGGCACAGAGCACCTCGCCAAAGCGCGGATCGGGCACGCCGACCACCTGCACGTCCTGCACCTTGGGGTGGCGGTAGTAGAACTCCTCGATTTCGCGCGGGTACACGTTCTCGCCGCCGCGGATCACCATGTCTTTCAGGCGGCCGACGATGTTGACGTAGCCCTCGGCGTCCATGGTGGCGAGGTCGCCGGTGTGCATCCAGCCCTGGGGATCAATCGCCTCGCGGGTCTTTTCGGCGTCGTCCCAGTAGCCCTGCATCACCGAGTAGCCGCGCGTGCAGAGTTCGCCCACCAGGCCGCGCGCCACGGCGCGGTTGTCGGTGTCGACGATCTGCACTTCCAGGTGGGGTTGTACCCGCCCCACGGTGGACACGCGGCGGTCCACCGGGTCGTCCACCGCGCTCTGGGTGGAGACCGGGGAGGTTTCCGTCATGCCATAGGCGATGGTGACTTCGCGCATGTTCATCAGCGATTGCACGCGCTTCATGACCTCGATGGGGCAGGGCGAGCCGGCCATGATGCCGGTGCGCAGGCTGGAGAGGTTGGTGGCGCCGAACTGCGGGTGGTCGAGCACGGCGATGAACATGGTGGGCACGCCATAGAGCGCGGTGCAGCGCTCGGCCTGCACGGCCTGCAGCACGGCGGCGGGGTCGAAGGCCTCGGAGGGGTAGACCATGGCACAGCCGTGCGTGACGCAGGCAAGGTTGCCCATGACCATGCCGAAGCAGTGGTACAGCGGGACGGGGATGCACAGGCGATCCTCGGGCGTGAGGCGGATGGCCTCGCCGACGAAGAAGCCGTTGTTCAGGATGTTGCGGTGGGTCAGCGTGGCGCCCTTGGGGAAGCCGGTGGTGCCCGAGGTGAACTGGATGTTGATCGGGTCGGTGGGCGCGAGCCGGGGGCCGATGGCCGCGAGTTGCGCGCGCTGGGCGTCGGCGGCCCGGGAGGGCAGTTCGTCGAAGTTGAGCATGCCCGCGGTCTTTTCCTGGCCGAGCCGGATGGCCCAGCGCAGGTGCGGCAGGGCCTGGGCATGGAGCTGGCCGGGGGCGGTGGCGTCGAGCTCGGGGGCGAGGCTGCGCAGGATCTCGATGTAGTTGCTGGTCTTGAGCGCGGGCGCGAGCACCAGGGCCTTGCACGAGACCTTGTTGAGCGCGTAGGCCAGTTCGCTGGCGCGGTAGGCGGGGTTGATGTTGACCAGGATCAGGCCGGCGCGCGCGGTGGCGAACTGCATGAGCGTCCATTCGGCGCAGTTGGGCGCCCAGATGCCCACGCGGTCGCCGGGCTGCAGGTCCAGCGCGAGCAGGCCGGCGGCCACGGCGTCGCTGCGTTGCAGCAGCTCGCGCCAGTTCCAGCGCACGTTCTGGTGCGGGATCACGAGGGCTTCGCGCTCGCCCCACTGTTGGGCGGCGCGGGCCAGCGCCTCGCCGATGGTGATGTCGTGCAGGGCCGGGCTCTGCGGGCCCTGGGCGTAGGAAGAGGTGGGGGCGGATGCTGGGTTCATGTCGGTTTCGGCGGTGCGGGGGAGCAAAGGGTTCGCCGGCCATCATGAACGCCCGCCGCGCCGCCCGCACGCCCGGGATTTCCCTGACGCCAGGTGTTCCATTCCAGTACGATGCGCGCTGTCCATTCACCACCCAGACGCCGGAGGCTCTCGCTCATGAAGGAAGCTTTGCAGATCGATGACGTGGATGTGGTGGTGGAAGGCGAGGGCCCGCACACGGTGGTGATGCTGCACGGCTGGCCCGACACCCCGGCCTTGTGGGACAGCACCGTGGTGGCCTTGCGCGAGGGCTACCGCTGCGTGCGTTTCTGCCTGCCGGGCTACGACCTGGCCAAACCGCCCAGGGCGGCGTCGGTGGACGCCATGACGGGCCTGATCCGCAAGATCGTCGACGCGGTCAGCCCGCACCAGTCGGTCACGCTGCTGGTGCACGATTGGGGCTGTTTCTTCGGCTACGAGTTCGCCGCGCGCCACCCGGACCGGGTCGCCCGCGTGGTGGGCGTGGACATCGGCGACACCAGCTCGGGCGCCTACCTCAGGGGCTTGAGTGGCAGGGAAAAACGGATGATCGCCGGCTACCAGATCTGGCTCGCGGTGGCCTGGAAGATCGGGCCTTGGTGGCCCTGGCTGGCGAACCGCATGACGCGCTACATGGCGCGCACCATCGGCTGCCGCAACGAACCGTCCCGCATCGGCTGGCAGATGAACTACCCGTATGCCATGGGCTGGTTCGGCGCCCATGGCGGCCTGCGGGGCGTGGGCCGGGTGGACAAGCTGCTGGGCGTGGGCATGCCCGCGCTGTTCATCTATGGCCGGCGCAAGCCCTTCATGTTCCATTCCGAGCGCTGGCTGGACCAGCTCGCCCGCGCGCCGGGCTGCGAGGTGCTCGCGCTGGACACCGGCCACTGGGTGATGCGCCAGAAGCCGGCCGAATTCAACGCCTGCGTGCGCGCCTGGCTGGACCGATCGACTTCCCTGGTATGAAACCCGAAGACCTCGAACGCCTCGTCACCGTGGAAATGCCCTTTGGCAAATACAAGGGCCACGTGATCGCCGACCTGCCGGGCAACTACCTGCACTGGTTCGCGCGCGAGGGCTTCCCGCCCGGCGAAATCGGCCGCCTGCTGGCGCTGATGCGGGAGATCGACCACAACGGGCTGAGCGAACTGCTCACGCCATTGCGGCGGCGCTGAAAATCAGCCCAGGCCCAGCGCGTGGTGCACGCGCATGGCGCCCCAGGCGTCGTTGGCGGCGTAGATGAGTTGGGCTTCCGTCAGCCGCGGGTTGGCCCAGTTGGACGTGGCCGCCTTCTTGGACTTGATGAAGCGCTGGTTGAACAGCACCGCGATCGCGCCTTTGACGCCCATGTCCTTGCGGTAGCCGCGTTCGCGGAACACCGTGTTGAGTTCCAGCACGCCGCCGGGCTCCACGCCGAGCTTGGCCACGATGCGCCGGGTGTCGTCGCCCAGGCCGAAGCCGGCCTTGGTGTGGCCGCCGTCGGCCAGCAGCGCGGCCACCTGGGCGCGGCAGTCGGGTTCGTGCAGCTGGAACACCCAGGCGTGCTGCAGGGTGGCGAGCTGCACGATGTGCGGTCCGTCGGACACCTGGTCCTTGAAGAAGGTGGGCTTGGACTCGGTGTCGAAGCCCCAGGCGCCGTGGTCGCGCAGGGCGGCGCAGGCCTCTCGGGCCTGGGCGGCGGTGTGCACCAGCGTGATGCGGTCGAGCCGCAACTGCTCGAACGGGGCGAGCAGGGCGATCTCGTCCTTGCTGGGGGTGGGGTGGTGTTCTCGGGAGGTCATCGCGGGGCAGGATACCCCGGCGCGCATAATCGCGCCCTCCATGAGAAAAATCTTCCCCCTGACCCAAGAAGGCCGTCACCGCGATCGCGTGCTGGAAGCCGTGAAGCACGAGATCCGCAAATACCTCAAGCGCGAGCGCCGCCGCGAACTGCCCGAGGGTGCCGATTTCCTGGACTTCGACTGCCGCTTTGGCGCCACCAAGGAAACCGCCGAGGTGGTGCACCTCTCGGCCCTGATCGGCCAGCTGGACGCCGTGGCGCGCGAGGGTGGGGCGCAGGCCTATGTGGAGATCCTGGCCAAACCCGGCGTGCGCCGCCCGCGCCCCCCGGGCGCCAGCGCCGAAAGCGACCATCCGGCACAATCGTCCGATGCCCCAGACGACCCTGCCTCCGACGCCGAAAGACCCGCTGATTGAAGGGGTGAGCGACGCGCCCCCCGAGGGCGAGTTCCTCACGTTTCCCGGTTCCCCGTTCGAGCTCTTCCTGCCTTACCCGCCAGCGGGTGACCAGCCCGAGGCCATCCGCCAGCTGGTGGAGGGGGTCAACGACGGCGAGGTGTTCCAGACCCTGCTGGGCGTGACCGGCTCGGGCAAGACCTTCACCATGGCCAACGTGATCGCGCGGCTGGGCCGCCCGGCGATCGTGTTCGCGCCCAACAAGACGCTGGCCGCGCAGCTCTACAGCGAGTTCCGGGAGTTCTTCCCGAAGAACGCGGTGGAGTACTTCGTCAGCTACTACGACTACTACCAGCCTGAGGCCTACGTGCCGCAGCGCGACCTGTTCATCGAGAAGGACAGCGCGATCAACGAGCACATCGAGCAGATGCGGCTCAGTTGCACCAAGAGCATCCTGGAGCGGCGCGACGTGGTGATCGTGGCCACCGTCTCGGCCATCTACGGCATCGGCAAGCCCGAGAGCTACCACCAGATGGTGATGACGCTGCGCACCGGTGACAAGATCGGCCAGCGCGACCTGATCGCCCAGCTGGTGCGCATGCAGTACGCGCGCAACGAGCAGGACTTCTCGCGCGGCAAGTTCCGCGTGCGCGGCGACACCATCGACGTGTTTCCCGCCGAGCACTCGGAAATGGCGATCCGCATCGAACTGTTCGACGACGAGGTGGAGACGCTGCAGCTGTTCGACCCGCTCACCGGCAAGGTGCGCCAGAAGATCCCGCGTTTCACCGTCTACCCCAGCAGCCACTACGTGACGCCGCGCGAGCAGGTGCTGCACGCGGTGGAGGCCATCAAGCTGGAGCTGGCCGACCGGCTCAAGCAGCTGGTGGGCGAGGGCAAGCTGGTGGAAGCCCAGCGGCTGGAGCAGCGCACCCGCTTCGACGTGGAAATGCTCAGCGAAGTGGGCCATTGCAAGGGCATCGAGAACTACTCGCGCCACCTCGCGGGCAGCGCCCCGGGCGAGCCGCCGTCCACGCTGACCGACTACCTGCCCAAGGACGCGGTGATGTTCCTGGACGAGAGCCACGTGCTCATGGGCCAGTTCGGCGGCATGTACAACGGCGACCGCGCGCGCAAGACCACGCTGGTGGAATACGGCTTCCGCCTGCCCAGCGCGCTGGACAACCGCCCGCTCAAGCTGGAGGAGTTCGAGCAGCGCATGCGGCAGGTGGTGTTCGTCTCGGCCACCCCGGCCGACTACGAGAAAAGCCACACCGGCCAGGTGGTGGAGCAGGTGGTGCGCCCCACCGGCCTGGTGGACCCGGAGCTGGAGGTGCGCCCGGCCACTCACCAGGTGGACGACGTGCTGCAGGAAATCCGCATCCGCGTCGAGAAAAACGAGCGCGTGCTGATCACCACGCTGACCAAGCGCATGGCCGAGCAGCTCACCGACTACCTGACGGAAAACGGCGTCAAGGTTCGCTATCTGCACAGCGATGTCGATACCGTGGAGCGGGTGGAGATCATCCGCGACCTGCGCCTGGGCGCCTTCGACGTGCTGGTGGGCATCAACCTGCTGCGCGAAGGGCTGGACATTCCCGAGGTGTCGCTGGTGGCCATCCTGGACGCCGACAAGGAAGGTTTCCTGCGCTCGGAGCGCAGCCTGATCCAGACCATCGGCCGCGCCGCGCGCAACCTGGGCGGCAAGGCCATCCTGTACGCCGACCGCATCACCGACTCGATGAAGCGGGCGATGGACGAGACCCAGCGCCGGCGCGACAAGCAGATCGCCCACAACCTGGCCATGGGCATCGAGCCGCGCAGCATCAACAAGCGCATCAAGGACCTGATCGACGGGGTCTACAGCGAGAAGGCGGGCCGGGAGGCCGATCGCCTGGCCGCCGAGAGCGCCCAGCGCGCCAGCGTCGAGGAGATGAGCGAGAAGGACGTGGCGCGCGAGATCAAGCGGCTGGAAAAGCTCATGCTCGAACACGCCCGCAACCTGGAGTTCGAAAAGGCCGCCGGCGTGCGCGACCAACTCGCCCACCTCAAGGCCCAGGTGTTCGGTGCCCCGGGTACCGACAACATTCCCTGAGCACCGAACTGGTGCCCCCGGGGAACGGGGGAAGGGTTTACCAGTAAAATGCTGAGCAAAACACTAGGCTTTTGAGGTATACTCGACGAAAACAGTCGGGAAAGCCTTCGATAACAGATCCGCAACGGATCGGGGTGGGTGGAGAAGGGGTTCAGGGGGTTCTTACCCGTTGGACCATGCCACGACGGTCAAGCCAACATCTCAAGGAGCTTGAATATGCGCCTCACGACCAAAGGCCGCTTCGCGGTCACCGCCATGATCGATCTGGCCCTGCGCCAGAACAATGGTCCCGTCACGCTCGCGGCTATCAGCCAGCGGCAACAGATTTCGCTGTCCTATCTGGAACAGCTGTTCGGCAAGCTGCGCCGCCACGAACTGGTGGAATCCACCCGTGGCCCCGGCGGCGGCTACACGCTGGGCCGCAAGGCGGCCGACATCACCGTGGCCGACATCATCGTGTCCGTGGACGAGCCCATCGACGCCACCCAATGCGGCGGCAAGGAAAACTGCCTGGGCGAAGGCCACCGCTGCATGACGCACGAACTGTGGGCGCAGCTCAACGCCAAGATGGTTGATTTCCTCGACTCGGTGTCCCTGCAGTCGCTGGTGGACGAGCAGCTCGCCAAGGGCGTCGTGGTGGAGAACGCACCCCTGATCAAGCGGGCGATTTCCAGCGCGCCGGTGGTCAAGCCGATCCGAGTGAACGCCCCCAACTCGGTCTTTGCCCTCGGAGGCGCCGCGTTCTCGAAATGAACCCGGCCTGACCGGGGCGCTCGACCCCGCCGCCCCCTCTTTTCACCGACAAGCCCACGAACCGTCCTTCCATGAGCACTCCGCACTTTCCCATCTACATGGACTACAGCGCCACCAACCCCTGCGATCCGCGGGTGGTGGACGCCATGATTCCCTGGCTGCGTGAACATTTCGGCAACCCGGCGTCGCGCAGCCATGCCTGGGGCTGGGAGGCCGAGAAGGCCGTGGAGACCGCGCGCGAGCAGGTCGCCGCCCTCATCAACGCCGATCCGCGCGAAATCGTCTGGACCAGCGGTGCGACCGAGTCCAACAACCTCGCGCTCAAGGGCGCGGCGCAGTTCTACAAGACCAAGGGCAAGCACCTCATCACGGTGAAGACCGAGCACAAGGCCGTGCTCGACACCATGCGCGAGCTGGAGCGCCAGGGCTTCGAAGTCACTTACCTCGACGTGCAGGCCGATGGCCTGGTCGACCTGGACGCCTTCAAGGCCGCGATCCGCCCCGACACCATCCTGGCCTCGGTCATGTTCGTGAACAACGAAATCGGTGTGATCCAGGACATTGCCGCCCTGGGCGCGATCTGCCGCGAGAAGGGTGTGGTCTTCCACGTGGACGCCGCGCAGGCCACCGGCCGGGTCGACATCGACCTGCAGACGCTGCCGGTCGACCTGATGAGCCTGACCTCGCACAAGACCTACGGCCCCAAGGGCATCGGTGCTCTTTACGTGCGCCGCAAGCCGCGCATCCGCATCGAAGCGCAGATGCACGGCGGTGGCCACGAGCGCGGCATGCGCTCGGGCACGCTGCCCACCCACCAGATCGTGGGCATGGGCGAGGCCTACCGCATCGCCAAGGCCGAGATGCACGAAGAGAACCAGCGCATCAAGGCCCTGCACGACCGCATGGTCGCCGGCCTGAAGGACGTGGAAGAGGTGTTCATCAACGGCCATGAAACGCGTCGCGTGCCACACAACCTCAACATGAGCTTCAACTACGTCGAAGGCGAGTCGCTCATCATGGGCATCAAGGGTCTGGCGGTGTCGTCGGGCTCGGCCTGCACCTCGGCCAGCCTGGAGCCCAGCTATGTGCTGCGCGCCCTGGGCCGCAGCGACGAACTGGCGCACAGCAGCCTGCGCATGACCATCGGCCGCTGGACGACCGAAGAGGAAATCGACTACGCGATCGCCACCATCAAGGAAAACGTGGCCAAGCTGCGCGAGTTGTCCCCGCTGTGGGAAATGTTCAAAGACGGTATCGACCTGTCCACCATCCAGTGGTCAGCGCATTGAAGGAGAAAACACCATGGCTTATTCAGACAAAGTGGTAGATCACTACGAAAATCCGCGCAACGTCGGCTCCTTCGAAAAGGGCGACGACTCGGTGGGCACCGGCATGGTGGGGGCCCCGGCCTGCGGCGACGTGATGAAGCTGCAGATCAAGGTCAACCCGACCACGGGCGTGATCGAGGACGCGCGCTTCAAGACCTACGGCTGCGGCTCGGCGATCGCCTCGTCGTCGCTGGTGACCGAGTGGGTCAAGGGCAAGACGCTCGACCAGGCCGCCGCGCTCAAGAACAGTCAGATCGCCGAAGAGCTGGCCCTGCCGCCGGTGAAGATCCACTGCTCGATCCTGGCCGAAGACGCCATCAAGGCCGCGGTGGACGACTACCGCAAGAAACACGTGAATTAAGGAATTCCCCTGCGCCGCTTCGCGTCTTCCCCTCAAGGGGACCACGCCCGCAGCCCGGCAAAGCCGGTTCTGTGGCGTGTGCTTGAGAAGACGCCTCGCAGATGCGGCGCCATGGAGTGAGCACAAAAATGGCCATCTCGATTTCAGAAGCTGCCGCACGGCACGTCAACCGCTACATCGCCAAGCGTGGCAAGGGCGTGGGTGTGCGCCTGGGGGTGAAGACGACGGGCTGCTCCGGCATGGCCTACAAGCTGGAGTACGCCGACGAGATCGCGCCGGAAGACGTGGTGTTCGAGGACAACGGCGTGAAGGTGCTGGTTGATCCCAAGGCCCTGGCCTACATCGACGGCACGCAGCTCGATTTCGTGCGCGAAGGCCTCAACGAGGGCTTCCGCTTCAACAACCCGAACGAGCGCGACCGTTGCGGCTGCGGCGAGAGCTTCAGGATTTAGACTCACCCCCGCCGCGCTTCGCGCGACCCCCTCAGGGGGCGCCGGCAGCGGCCCGGCAAAGCCGGTTCCGCGCCGGCTCTGGAAGGCGCCCCTCAGTCCCACAGGCGCTTATCCATCGATGAACCTGCAATCGAACGACTTCGAGATCTTCGGCCTGAGCCCGCGCTTCGCGGTGGACCGCGCCGCGCTCGACGCGCGCTGGAAAGACCTGCAGCGCGAAGCCCATCCCGATCGCTTCGCCACCGCCGACGCCCAGACCCAGCGCCAGGCCATGCAATGGTCGGTGCGCATCAACGAGGCCTACCAGCGCCTGAAGGACCCGCTCAAGCGCGCGGCCTACCTGTGTGAACTGCATGGCGCGCCGATCCAGGCCGAGAACAACACCGCCATGCCCGCCGCCTTCCTGATGCAGCAGATGCAGTGGCGCGAAGAGCTGGAAGAGGCCGAGGGCCTGGACGACCTGGAGCGCATGGCCGACGAGGTGGCCACCGCGCGGCGCGCGATGCTGCAGGAACTGCAGACCACGGCCGACGACCTGCAGGACTGGCCCGCGCTGGCCCAACAGGTCAGAGCCCTTATGTTCGTTGAGCGCTTTGCCAGCGATGTGGAGAACCGGATCGATCTGCTGGGACAATAGCCAGTTCCCCCTTTTGAATGACCGTTGACCCATGGCGCTTCTGCAGATTTCCGAACCCGGCCAGTCGCTCGACCCGCACCAGCGGCGCGTGGCGGTGGGCATCGACCTGGGCACCACGCATTCGCTGGTGGCCGCGGTGCGCCACGGCGTCTCCGAATGCCTGCCGGCGGCCGATGGCCGCGTGATCCTGCCCAGCGTGGTGCGTTACCTCGATCCCGCGCAGGGCGGCTCGGGCCGGCAGATCGGCTTCGAGGCACTGGCCGCGCAGGTGCAGGACCCGGCGAACACCGTGAGCTCGGTCAAGCGCCTCATGGGTCGCCGCCGCTCACAGGTGGCCGATGTGGACAAGCTGTCCTACACCGTGGTCGACCAGGACGGCATGGCCGTGGTGGAGACCGTGGCCGGCCGCAAGACGCCGATGGAAGTCAGCGCCGAGATCCTGGCCACGCTGCGCTTTCGCGCCGAGGACAGCTTCGACGACGACCTGTATGGCGCGGTGATCACCGTGCCCGCGTACTTCGACGACGCGCAGCGCCAGGCCACCAAGGATGCGGCCCAGCTCGCGGGCATCAACGTGCTGCGCCTGATCAACGAGCCCACGGCCGCCGCCATCGCCTATGGCCTGGACAACGGCTCTGAGGGCGTCTACGCCATCTACGACCTGGGCGGCGGCACCTTCGACATCTCCATCCTGCGCTTGACCAAGGGCGTGTTCGAGGTGATGGCCACCGGCGGCGATTCGGCCCTGGGCGGTGACGATTACGACCAGGCGCTGGCCGCCTGGGTGCTGGCGCAGCAGGGCGTTGGCGCCGAGCTCAATGCCTCCGAGCGGGCTGCCGTGCATGCCGAGGCGCGCCGCGTGAAAGAGGCACTGTCGTCGGTCGCGAGCGAGACCTTCCGCGCCAGCGTGGCGGGCCAGGCCATCGAACAGGCGGTCACGCCGGGCGATTTCGAGGCCTGCACCGCCGCGCTCACCGCGCGCACGATGACGGCGGTGCGCAAGGTGCTTCGCGACGCCGGCACGGCCAAGGACGAGGTGAAAGGCGTGGTGATGGTCGGAGGTTCGACCCGCATGCCGGTGATCCGCCGCACGGTGGGCGAATTCTTCGGCACCGAGCCGCTGACCAACCTCAACCCGGACGAAGTGGTGGCGCTGGGCGCCGCGATCCAGGCCAACGCGCTCGCGGGCAACAGCCGGGACGGCGATCTGCTGCTGCTGGACGTGATCCCGCTGTCGCTGGGCATCGAGACCATGGGCGGCCTGGTCGAGCGCATCGTGCCGCGCAACAGCGCCATCCCCACCGCGCTGGCGCAGGATTTCACGACCTACCAGGACGGCCAGACCGCATTGGCATTGCACGTGGTGCAAGGCGAGCGCGACCTGGTGGCCGACTGCCGCAGCCTCGCGCGCTTCGAGCTGCGCGGCATCCCGCCCATGGTGGCCGGCGCCGCGCGCATCCGCGTGACCTTCACCGTGGACGCCGACGGCCTGCTGTCGGTGAGCGCGAAAGAGCAGGGCAGCGGCGTGGAAGCCCGTGTGGACGTGAAGCCCGCCTACGGCCTGAGCGATGAGCAGATCGCCGCCATGCTGCAGGACAGCTTCGCTACCGCGCAGCAGGACATCCAGGCGCGCGCGCTGGTCGAGGCCCGTGTGGACGCCGATCGCATGATCGCCGCCACGCGCACCGCGCTGGCCGCAGATGCCGACCTGCTGCAGCCCGCCGAACGCCAACAGATCGACGACCTCATGGCGGCGCTGGCGGCCACCGCGCAGGGCGACGACGCCAACGCGATCGAGAACGCCACGACCGAACTCGCCAAGGCCACCGAGCCCTTCGCCGCGCTGCGCATGAACCGGGGCATCCAGCAGGCCCTGTCTGGCAAGAAACTCGAAGAAGTCTGAAACACAACGTCCCCATGCCCACGATCAAGATCCTGCCCCATCCCGAATACTGTCCCCAGGGCGCCAGCATCATGGCGCCCGCGGGCACCTCGATCTGCGAAGCCCTGCTGGACAACAAGATCAACATCGAACACGCTTGCGACATGAGCGCGGCCTGCACCACCTGCCACGTGATCGTGCGCGAAGGCTTCAACAGCCTCAACGAGCTGGAGGAGACCGAAGAAGACCTGCTCGACCGCGCCTGGGGCCTGGAGCCCAACTCGCGCCTGTCGTGCCAGGCCATCGTGGCGCAGAACGACCTGACGGTGGAAATCCCGAAGTACTCGATCAACCACGCCAAAGAGAACCACTGATGCGCCAGATCGTCCTCGACACCGAAACGACCGGTCTGTCGGCCGAGAACGGCGACCGCATCATCGAGATCGGTTGCGTGGAGCTGCTCAACCGCAAGCTCACCGGCAACAACCTGCATTTCTACCTGAACCCCGAGCGCGACAGCCACGAGGACGCGCTCAAGGTGCACGGCATCAGCAACGAGTTCCTGCGCGACAAGCCCAAGTTCGCGGCCATTTCCGACCAGTTGCTGGACTACCTGCGCGACGCGGAAGTGATCATCCACAACGCGCCGTTCGACATCAGCTTCCTCAACAAGGAGATGGAGCGCCTGGGCCGTCCGCCCATCACCACCATCCTCGGCCAGGTGACCGACAGCCTGGTGATGGCCAAGGAAATGTTCCCCGGCAAGCGCAACGGCCTCGACGCCCTGTGCGACCGCCTGGGCGTGGACAACTCGGGCCGCACGCTGCACGGCGCCTTGCTCGATGCCGAGCTGCTGGCCGACGTCTACATCAACATGACGCGCGGCCAGGACGCGCTGCTCATGGACCTGGGCGATGCGCCGGGCGAGGATGGGCAGACCGAGGCGCTGGACCTGAGCCGCTTCGAGCTGCCGGTGCTGCTGGCCAACGAGCAGGAAAGCCAGGCCCACGAAGGGGTGCTGGCCGAGCTGGACAAGGCGAGCAAAGGCAAAACGGTGTGGCGTTCGATGCAAGCCGCCTGAAACGGCTGAAAAACCGGCTATAATTTGAGGCTTCCGAGAGATCGGTCAGATCAATCGGGCGGTTAGCTCAGTGGTAGAGCACTGCCTTCACACGGCAGGGGTCGCAGGTTCGAACCCTGCACCGCCCACCAGACAAGGCGCTGGAGAAACAAGGACTTGCGAGAAATCGCCAGTCCTTTTTTCTTGCCTGTCAGCCCGGGTGGAGCAGCTTTTCGATGGCGTGGGCGATGGCCAGCAAGTGCGGGTCTTCACTGTGCCTGCCAATCAGTTGCAAGCCGGCCGGGAAGCCTTCCCGCGTCGGGATGGGCATGCTGATCGCGCATTGATCGAACACGTTGACGGGCCGGGTGTGGCGCCCGACGCGCCGGTTCCATTGCAAGGCCTGGTCCAGCGAGCGCAAGGCGTTGCGGGGGCCGGGCAACATCGGGGTCGTGGCACCCATCCAGGCGTCGAATCCCGCCATCTGTGCTTGCGCCTGGCGCCGCCATTGCGCGGTGTGTCGCCGCAAGGCGTCCAGCTCCGCCGGGTCCATGTCGATTTCGGCCGCGGCGCGAGCGGCGGTCACCGGGTCGAGCGAGCCGAGGCCGGCGCGCAACCGCTCTTTGCCCAACACCCGCGCGAACTCCGCCGGCATGAGCCGTGAGAACAGTGCCGCGACGTCCTCCGCTCCCGGAGGCTCGATGGGCGACACGACCACACCGGCCTTTCGCAGCCACTCGACGGTGTCGTCGAGCGCTTCCTGGACCGCTGCGTCCAAGGGCTCGCCATCGCGCTCGCGCAGCAGACCCAGGCGCAAGCCGAGCAGAGGGACGGGCAGAGCGCGTGGCGAGGGCTTGATCGCGTTCGCCACCGTGGCGCAATCGGCCACGCTCGCGGCCAGCACGCCCATCGAGTCCAAGGACGGTGCCGCTGGAAAAACACCCTCGGTCGACCAGGTGCCCCGGGTGCTCTTGTACCCGGCCACGCCGCACAGCGCCGCTGGAACCCGCACCGATCCGCCGGTGTCCGTGCCCACGGCGAAGGCGCACAGGCGCGCCGCCACGGCCACCGCCGAACCATGGCTGGACCCGCCGCACAGGCGGCGCGTGGCGGCATCCACCGGGTTCCAGGGGCCCGGGTCGTTCCAGTTGATCGTCGCCAGGGCGAATTCCGTGGAGACCGTCGTGCCCAGGATGACGCAGCCAGCGGCGCGAAGCGCGCGCACGAGAGGGCCCTGCGCCGGCAGCAGGTCGGCGACGTCGAGCGACGAGTTGACGCTGCAGCCCAGACCCTGGACGGCGATGATCTCCTTGATGGCGATGGGCACACCCATCAGGGGGCCACGGTCGTCTCCCTCGGACAGCGCCGCATCCAGGGCGCGGGCTTCCGCCAGCGCCTCCTCGGCCCTCACGCGGCGGAATGCCGCGAGTTTCGGCTGGCTTTGGGCGATGCGGGCAAGGTACTGCTGCGTCGCCTGCTCGCTCGTGACCGCGCCGCGCCGCAACGCCTCGCCGAACCCTTTGATGCCCTGGGCGAATGCGTCCACTCATTGCACCTTCACGTTGCCGGCCTTGGCAATGCCGCCCCATTTCTTCTGCTCGTCCACCATGAAGTGGCGGAACTCCTCGGGCGTGCGCTGCGTGGGTTCGGTGCCGGCGCTGCGCATCTTTTCCTGCACGTCGGGCGCTTTCAAGGCCTCGTTGATGGCCTGGTTCAGCTGCGCGATGACCTGAGGCGGTGTGCCCCGGGGCGCCATGAACGCGTACCAGCCGAGGTACTCCCGATCGTCCAGTCCCAGCTCCTTCGCGGTCGGCACGTTGGGCAGGGCCTCCACCCGGGTCGCGGAGGTCACCGCCAGCGGCAGCAGCTTGCCCGACTTGACGTGCGGCGCACCGGTGGACACCGCGTCGACCATGATGGGCAGCATGCCGCTGATGACCGCCAGCTGCGCCTCGGGCGCGGTCTTGTGGGGAACGACGGTCACGTCGAGGCGATGGCGCTGGCGCATGCCTTCGAAGACCAGGTGGTTGAGCGATCCGCTGGCGCCCATCGACAGATCGAGCTTGCCCGGGGCGGCCTTGGCCTGTTGAACGAAGTCGCCCAGCGTGCGGATCGGTCCGTTGGGGTTCGCGACCCACAGCATGGCCGTCGTGCCCGCGAGCGCCACCGGTTCCAGATCCTTCATCGGGTCCATCGGCATGCGCTCGTAGATGGACGAGTTGATCGTGAGCGCGCCCGTCGAGGCGAACAGCAGGGTGTGGCCGTCGGCGGGGGCCTTGGCCACGAGGTCCATCGCGATGTTGCCGTTCGCGCCGACCCGGTTCTCGATGACGATGGGCTGGCCCAGGCTGGCCGTGAGCTTGGGCGCGAGAAGCCGCGCGATCCACTCATAACCCCCCGGGGCGATCGGCGTGACGATGCGGATGGGCTTGCTGGGGTAGGCCGACTGCGCCGCCGCGCCATGGGCGGCAGCGGCGGTCAAGGCCACCACGAGGATCTTGGAGAGAAGCAGCTGGATCATGAGGGGATGTCCTTTCGACGAAAGAGGGGCTGTGCGTCAGGTGCGGGTGATGTGGCCTTGCGCGTCCAGCTCGAAGCCGGCCTGGCGGGCGGTGTCGAGCACGTTTTTGGCCCACTCCACCTTGCCGGGGTCCGTGCCGCTGAGGATCGCGAGGATGTAGGCCTCCTGGTCGCCGTCGTTGCGGAAGCCGCGCATGATGTGGGGCGGCACCGACACGGCATCCCATTGGCCCAGGGTCATCTCGTGCTCGCTGGCGTCGCCCCAGATGAGCGTCCAGGTGCCCGAGAGCGGGATGAAGACTTCGACGGTCTGGTGAAGGTGCAGGCCCGAGCCTTTGCCCGGCTGGGCCTTCACCAGGGTGACATGGAAGTTCTCCACGTCGGTGATCGGGATCTCCATGGACGCGTCTTCACACACGCCCATGCCGATGATGTTGTAGTTCTCCCGCTGGAACTCGGGCAGCACCGCGTCGATCAGTGGCATCGTGCTCGGCACCAGCTGGTTGAAGAAGGCCACGCGTTTGAGCATCTGCTCGCGGGTGACGGTGGGGTGGCTCATGATGGCTGGTTTCCTTTTCAGGTTGCTGTGTTGGAGGAGCGTGCGAGCTGTTCTTCGCTGATCGCCACGCTGTAGGGCACGTCGATGGAAGCCATGCCGCTGTTCTGGCCGTCGATGCGCATGACGGCCGAGGGCACGGCGAAGGGCATGGGGTACGCGGTGTGTTCGAGCAGGGTGACCTCGTGGTGCTCGGCGATGCGCTCGATCACCGCCGGGCTGAGGCGGTGGTCGCAGAGCACTTGCGCCGGGTCCGAGGCATCGATCCGGGGCGTGTTGAACGCCTGCGCGAGGCTCAGGCCGTGGTGGACCATGAAGGACAGCAACTGGATCACGGCGGGAGGGATGTGCCGCCCGCCCGAGGCACCGAGGGCCAGCCAGGCCTGGCCATCGCGCGCCACCACCATGGGACAGGCGTTGGTCAGCGGCCATTTGCCCGGGCCGATGGAGTTGGGCTTGCCTGGTTCGGGGTCGAACCAGAACATGCCGTTGTTCATCAGGAGCCCGAGGCGTTCGAGCATGACGCGCGAGCCGAACCGCGCCCCCAGGGTGTTGGTCAGCGAGACCATGTTGCCCTGCGCATCGACGACGTTGAGGTGCGTGGTGCATTTGTCGCGCGGGCCGGTGTCGCCCAGGCTGGTGTAGCGTTCGGCCCAGCAGTCGCGCATCACCGAGGCGATGCGCAGGTAGTCGTCCGGCGCGGGCTGGCCCAGCGTGGGCGCGTGATCGTGAAGATGGCGTTCGAAGAAGCGCAGCGCGGTCGGCCCGCCATTGAGGCCCGGTACCACCATCAGGCGCACGCCGGCGTGGTCGAGTGCCATCGGTTCGGCCACGCGCGCGCGGTAGGCCGCGAGTTCGGCTGCCGTCCAGCTCCGGCCGCAGGCGGCCACGTCGGACAGCAGATCGCGGGCGATGTCGCCTTCGTAGAAGTCGCGGTAGCCGCGCTCGGCGAGACGCCGCAGCATCGCGGCGTCTCGCGGGTTGCGGATCGTGTCGACGCCATCGGCTTCCTCCACCGTGGGTGCGTAGTGCCCGTCGCGCAGGAACACGTCCCGGGTGCCGGGGAAGCGCGCCAGGCCACGGGCTTCCGTCCCGATGGCCAGGGTCGTGTACCAGTTCACCGGCCAGCCCCGCTCGCCCAGTTCAACCGCCGGCGCCAGGGCCCGGCGCCATTCCCAGGTGCCGAAACGCTCCAGCGCCTGCCCGAGCCCATCGACCGCCCCGGGGATGAGCATCGACGTGGGCCCCGACATGTTGCGGCCGCCCTCGACCCGGGGCCAGCGGAAGGTGCCGAAGCGCTCCTTGCCCGGGAGGAGGGGGTAGTCGCGGGCATCGATGTCGGACGCCGACTTCATCGAGAAGTCGATCGCGTGGCAGCGGTTCTCGCTGGCTTGGTGGACGAGCATGCAGCCACCGCCGCCCAGCCCGCTGGACCAGGGCTCGACCACATGCAGCGCACAGGCGGCCGCGACGGCCGCGTCGACCGCGTTGCCGCCTTCCGCGAGCACGGTCGCGCCAATCTCCGCCGCGCGGGCGCTGGCCGCCACCACGATGCCCTTGCGGGAGGTATTGACCTGCTTGTTCAGCACCCAGTGCTGATTCATTTCACCGATTTCCAGCCGCCGTTTGGACATTCGACACTTCCCGTTGAGTTGCAGACAGCGCCACGGGTCAGCACCCGCGGCACGCGCAGTCTAGAAAACAAAATCCATTTAGTCAACCATCCGGATGGTTGATTAAAATCAAAATGTCGAATCTGCATAATCGAAACCATGGAGAGCCCCAACAAGTCCCCAGCGCCGCTCATCTCGGCGAGCCGGTCGCGCGAACCTTCCGATGGCAGGCGCAACGCTGAGGCGAATGACGGCGAATGGCGAGCTCTACGACAAGGAGCATCTGTCGGCGGCCCATCCGACTCTGCCGCTGCCCAGCTACGCGCGGGTGACCAACCTGAAGACCGGCAGCTCCGTCATCGTGCGCGTCAATGATCGCGGACCCTTTCACCAGGGCCGGATCATCGACCTGTCGCGCAAGACGGCGGATATGCTCGACATGGCGCATAGCGGGACCGGCGAAGTGCGGGTCCAGTATATCGGCCCGGCACGCATGGACGGCCATGACATGCCCTATCTGATGGCCTCCTACATCCGGAAGGGCCAGCGCGGTCCGGTCATCGATCCGGGCGGTCAGATCGCCTCCGGCGTGATGGTGGCGTCTAACGAGACTAGAACGCCGGATTATCAGCCGCCAGTGGCAACGACTTACCAGACGGCGCTTGCAGGGCCAACGCCGAGCGGTAATGCGGCGCCTCAGACACTCGATGCCCAAGTGCTGATGCAGTCAGGCGCAACAGCCCCGGCTGCCGTCGCCGCAGGCGAAACCTTTGCGGCCCTCCCGGACTTTGGTCCCACGCCAATGCCGCGTCCCCATCACATCGACGGTTACGACGGATCCGGATATGCCGCAGCCTTCGCACCGGAGCGTCCGGAAGCCGGAACGCTTGCCTTCGACGCCATTCTGGTGCGCAATGACGGCCTCACCGAGCGTTCGATTCTCGCTTCGGTCGCAAAGGGCGGAATTATGCTCTCAAGCGGGCGCTGAACCTGCTGCGACCGCGCTGGAGAAGGCGCATCATTGTTGAGCCGGCCAGCCGAAGTGTGAACATGCGTCTCATCCTCTCCCTCTTCCTGTTGCTGGCCTTGGTGTCGCCAAATGGGGCAATGACGAGCGCCGCTCGTGCGCAAGCCGTTCCCACTCCGCAGTTGATCGAAACCAAGGCGGCTCAGGCCTATTTGGTCGAGGCGTCAACCGGCACGGTGCTGCTCGCCAAGAACGAGCGCCAGAGCTTCGCCCCGGCATCCCTTGCCAAGCTGATGACGCTGGAAGTCGTCTTCGATGCGCTCAGGAAGGGCGAAATAACGCCAGATACGATCTATACGGTCTCGGAATATGCCTGGCGCACCGGCGGCGCACCGTCGCGGACCTCGACGATGTTCGCGGCCGTGAAGAGCCAGGTTCCTGTGGCCGATCTCATCAAGGGCATCGCGGTTCAGACGGCCAATGACGGCTGCCTTATCATCGCCGAGGGCATGGCGGGATCGGAGGCGAAATT